>MNZQ01000081.1 GCA_001873745.1 Syntrophaceae bacterium CG2_30_58_14 | reverse complement strand
AACAAGATCGAGGCGATAACCCCTGTCGCCGTTCCGAAGAGCCGCGAGGCGATCGCATAGAGCAAAAGATTGTTCAGGGCGCCCAGCAGGATCTGAAAAAACATGAGCAAATCCCAGTTCGGGCCGAATATTTTCAAAAAGAGCGCTGCTGCATAGAGATAGAAAGGGCTCAGATCGAGCAGTCTCTCCCCGATATTGTCCCCATGAAGCAACCGTTCGGCGAAATAGGGATACTTGTTGAAGATAATCGGCTCTCCGGCAAGGGCCAAAATGGCGATTTTGATCCCCAAAGAGAGGATAAAGATGCCCAAAATCACCATATTTCGCTTCCCATCGCCAGACAGGAATCCGGTTGTCGGAATAGATCGTTGCTTTGAAGGGGCTGAGATTTTGTCAGACATATCTACCTATAAATCCGCGATTACGGTCATCCTATGAAAAAATCGCCTCCATCTGCGTATACCGATGATTCCGCCACCTGATTCCGAAGAAATCCGCCACTTGATTCCGATTCAAAGCGCCAGGGTGTTCCGATTGATTCCGTCATCCTGGTCGGAGCTTAGCGACGCTGTTTTGTTGGTCCTTCTCATAGCTGATCCTTCAGGTCAAGCCGGCATATTTTTTTCTCATCGATTCTCCTTTCATGGACAAGTTTATTTTATGGGCGTTGTGGATCAGCCGGTCGAGGATGGCGTCGGGAGGGGGATTGTGTCGTTCATATAAACCCCCATGCCCGGCACTGTCACAACGAAGCATGATAATTATCAATTAGTTGGATCTATTTTCATATAAACGGGTGATGTCATTTCCGAGCCCGACGGTTGCAATTCATCAAGAGGAGCCTTTCGTTCGAGAATGTCAAGATTCCTCCGGGCGTCTTCGTAACCGGGCCTAAGTTGCAATGCCTGCCGGAGATGGGACAACGCCTCCTGCCTTTTTCTCGTTGCATCCAGCACAACGGCGATATTGTTATGCAGTTCCGCGTCTTCGTTGCTTTGTAACAGGGCTTCACGATAACATGTTACCGCCTCAGCATGTTTTTTTGTTCTCTGCAGGAGATCGCAGAGATTGCGTCTTGCGGTCATATCAAAGGGATTAAGGCGTAAAACGTCACGATAAATGTTTTCCGCTTCCATGTTTTTCCCTTTAATTACCATAATATAAGCAACATTTTTTTTAGCTTCAGCAAGGTTCGGTTTGATCCTCAGCGCTTCGTAAAAAAACCCCTCGGCAATGTCATTTCTTTTTAATCTATTAAAAACGACACCTAAGTTGTTATGGGCCAGGTAGTTTCGTTGATCGATTTTTAACGCGTGATCGAAGAGTTCAAAGCTGTTTCGCCAGTAACTTGTCTGGTAATGACTGTCAATTATCAGCAGCGATAAAAGCAGGCACCAGAAAACGGTTATAAGAACTTTTCCTCTTTGCAACTTCACGATTAAATCGTAACTTCCCCAAACGGCGGCTATGGAAAGGCCGATAAGCGGGATATAGGTATAACGATCCGCGATTGCCTGGGCGCCGACCTGCACAATCCCGATCATCGGGACCAGCGTCCCTGCGAACCATAGCCAGCCAACTATCAGCCAGGGGTTTGATTTTCTCAGACGCCAAACCAGGATGCTGATCAGAGCCAACAGTAATACGGCAACAGAAACCTGCCAAAACGTCTTCATTGGCGAATATGGGTAGAAGTAAGACAAATCGACTGGCCATATCGCCTTCCAGAGATAGAGCATATAAGAGACAACCGCGTTTTTTAGACGGTCGAAAAAAGGAATAACGGAAAGGGAAATAACCACGCGCGCCCCTTTTTGCGCGTGCAATGTCAGCAAAGAGGCAAAAAGCGAAAGGAAAAAAAGGGGGAGCTTCTCCAGAAAAAGCCGTAAAAAAACCGGAATGTTGTTTTTCCAGCCATAATCCCCTGCAACACCGAGGGAATCGTTGTTTATTCCTGCTGAATTTATCCTCTTTAGCGGCCAGTAATCGAGAAGAAGCAGGACAAAGGGCAGCGTAACAACTGTCGGTTTCGACATCAATCCTATCGCTAAAAAAAACATCACAGACAAATACCGCAGCGCTTCAGGTTTTTTTGTGTAATAAAAGTAAGACAGAATCGTTAAAACCCAGAAGAGGCCGCTCAGTACATCCTTCCTGCCAGCAACAGAAGCGACCGACTCAACATGCAACGGATGAGCCAAAAAAATTAAGGCCAACAGAGCGCTTTTTAATGTATCCCTGGTCATTCTCTGGAAGGCGACAAAAAGAAGAATGGCGGAAAATAGATGTATCGCCACGTTTGTCAGGTGGTATCCGCATGGCTTCATCCCGTAGAGTTCGAAATCAAGAAACAGTGAAAGCCAGGTCAACGGGTGCCAGTTGGCCGCATGGAACGTTGTAAACGCCCAAAGAATGTTTTTTTGTGTTAAACCAAATAATAGCTTGGGATTTTTAGTAACATAAAGCTCGTCATCATAAATTATGAAATCAAAACTATATACCTGCCCAAAAACGATCAGCGCTGCAATTATTAAAAGCTCACAGACAAGCCAATATTTGTCTCTTTCTGTAAGAGTTTTCAGTTTCGTAATCAAAAGACACTTCATCATAACCTTTTTTACAAAGATAGCGCCCAATAAAAAGGGCGAGGAACAAAACCTCGCCCTTTTTATTTCAAACCGCTATCGCCTTAGGGAGTGATTGTCCCGGCGGAATTCACTGAATAGGTCACATCACCAGTTCCCCCACGGGCGCTGCCTACAGCGGTCATCCCCAAAGCGGCCTGCGATCCATCCTGTACGTTGAAGGTCACATGCGGGGAGGTCGTGTACCCGTAAGCAGTGAGACTCCCAGCATTCACTGCTTCTCCCGGAGTGTCGCTGAAATAGGCCTGCGCCGCCGTGTAGGCGTTTTTAGCGTCGGACTTGGCTTCGGTGTTGTAGCCCCTCTTCTTGTAAGCGGTGAACTGCGGGATGGCGATGGCCGCCAGGATGCCGATGATCGCGATAACGATCATGAGTTCGATCAGCGTGAAGCCCTTTATGTTCCTCTTGTAAAATGTTTGAATCATTTTCATTCTCCTTTATGTTTGGTTGTTTGAATTTACGATACTGGATGATAGCCTGATCATTAAATCACGGTACTCTTTCTGCAACCACCCCCTTTTCCAATTGTTGTATTGATTCTAATCTGAACTTTACTACTCATAAAGCAATGATCATACCATGATTGCGGATCCGGTCGATTACGGGATCATAATATCATATATCCTATCATTCATGGTGATTATGATAGCAAATCCGGTCGAAAAATCTATCGCTTGACTTTTTCTTAGTCATTTTTCTTGGTCGTTTTCCTTCATTTTCACGGGTTTCTCCGTAATTTTTCTATATCCGCTCCGATTCCGCTTTACGCATCACCACGTCCATGATAAGAATTTCAATCCTATCATCATGGTCTGAATGAAGTCATGCAAACGACGTTTGTTCAACAGGGAATAACGATCCTTTTCCTGACCTTTTGGTGTCTGATCACAACGGGCGTCGGACGGCTCTGCCTGAGCGCAGCCGCCATCCGCCTCGCCTCACGGGGGGAAGGGCTTTTCCTTTCGGCCGGCATCGGAATCGCCATCACCGGTTACACCGTTTTTCTCCTCGGCGTTACAGGTTCGCTTTCCGTCTCCGGTATCCGTCTTCTGCTGATATCCCTGGCGTCGTTTTCCGTGGCGGGATGGTTGCGCCCGATCCGGACCGCTCCGGCAGCGGCCCCCGGACGTTCCGTTTGGGAGCTCTCGGCCTCGCTTCTCCTCGGCATCCTTCTTCTCGCAGGTTTTTTGTTGACCCTGACGCCGGAGACCGGCAAGGACGCGCTGATCTACCACCTCGCCATTCCGAAACTCTATCTCCTTCATCATGGCTTTTATTTCATTCCGGGGAACGTCTTCGCCGGCTATCCGCTCTTGGGCGAGATGCACTACCTTCTGGCCCTCTTCCTCCAGAACGACATCCTCGCCAAGGCGATGAATTATGCCCTCGTCTGCGGAACCCTCCTCGGAATGGGTCTCTTTGCCCGTCATATTCTGCAAAATCATAAATTTCCCAGACTCAGCATGCTGATCTTCGTCTCGATTCCCTCCGTCTTCGCCGTCTCCCATGCGGCCTATAATGATCTGTTCGTCACCTTCTTCACACTGGCGGCGATCTATTCATTTTTTCGCTGGTCCGACGACCGGCTCACGGCCTGGTTGATCCTCTGCGGCCTCTTCTCCGGCGCCGCGGCCGCATGCAAATACACGGCCCTGTTCCTGACGCCACTTGGCTGCCTCGGCATCCTCTATCTCGCCCACCGAAGCGGGAACGGCGTCCGGGAAACCTTACGCCGACTCGCGCTTTATGTCGCCGCAGCCCTGATCGCCGGAAGCCCCTTCTATCTGAAAAACTGGATCGTGACGGGAAACCCCTTCTATCCTTTTTTTTATGGGATATTCGGCGGCCGGGGGTGGGATGGCAACCAGGCGCGCCTCTACGATCTCTTAATCCAAAACCTCGGCATGGGAAGGGATCTCCTGGACTATCTCCTCCTCCCCTGGAACCTGAGCCTCCGGGCGAAGATGGACAGCCCGGCGTTCGACGGCATTCTGGGACCGATCTTTCTTCTGACCCTTCCCTTTCTTGCCGCGAAAAGCCGCTGGGAAACGCCGCTCCGAATGATTCTCACCTACGCCCTTCTGACCTTTTTCTTCTGGGCCTCCTCCGCCCAGCAGATCCGTTATCTAATCCCCCTCTTTCCCATTCTGGCGCTCATCGTCGGGGCAATTCTGACCCGGTATCAAAGCCGGAAAAAGATCTTCGGCCTTCTGCTCTGCATTGTCGCCGGAAGCCTCGTCTTCAACATCTATCATATTGCCTGCGGATTCATTAAGATCAACCCTCTCCCGGTTGCGGTCGGTCTTGAATCCCGCGATCATTTTCTCTCACGGACGCTCCCGCCTTACGCAATGTACCGCTTCGTCAACCAGGCCCTCCCGCCGGATGCCCGGGTCTTTCTCGTCTATATGAAGAATTATACCTTTCTATGCGACCGCGACTGCTATGCGGATGCGATGTTCGAGGCCCACACCCTCCAGAAGATCCTCCGGGAGGAGGAATCCCCGGACCGGGTCCGCAACCGCCTGAAGGCGGCGGGATTCACCCACCTCCTCTATGACGAACTTTACCTCCTCGGCGAGCCGAGTCCGCTATCGGCGGAGGAGAAACAGCTCTTGATAGCATTTCAGAACAGCCATCTGCAGAGCGTCCGGCAGCAGGGATCCTATCGTCTCTACCGCCTGATTTAAGTCATCTAAAAACATGTTGCGAATTAAATTCAATGATTTTTAGCGGATCCAGGCAATCTCGATCAGGTGGGAAACTGTTTGGAATTCTGGATCACCCGTGACCAGAGTCGCTGAATGGTTGACCGCACAGGCCAAAGCAAAGCAATCGGCATAGTAAAGGGCGTACTGGGCCTTGAGTTCGGCAGCCTGAAAAACAAGCGCATCAGTGACTGATACTACCGTCAATCCAAGCTGATAGATCCGGCTAATCACTTCGATTTTCTTCTCATCACCGAAACGCCGCTTGGTCAGGTAAACAATTTCACCGAGATTAATCATGCAAATGAGGTAATTGCAAAACGTTTTGTCATGCCCGAATGCTCTTATCGGGCATCCATGATTTCGGCAGTTACAAACCGGATTCCCGCCCAGAAGCGTCGCGGGAATGACAAAATTAGGAGTTTTGCAATTACCTGAAATGAATATGTCGAAAGGGCGCTCCCGGGAATCTCGCAAAATTTCGTCCACTCTGTTCGCCCTCAAAAGCCGCCCCCTTTCCGTCAAGGCCCATTTTGACCAGGTTGGGACAAGAGATCTTTGCATTTCTACGGTTGTTTTGGCCGAGCTTTACTATGGCGCGGCACGCCATCAACAGGGATCTTCCATCCGGAAAGAGATAGACGATTTTGTCTCCCGGTTGGCCGTAATCCTCTGGGACGAAACAGCGGCGGACCATTATGGACAGATTCGTGCTGCACTGGAAAAGGACGGCACGCCCATCGGCGCCATGGATATGATGATCGCTGCCCATGCCAGAAGTCAGGGGACAACGCTGGTAAGTAACAATACCCGACATTTTGACAAGGTCCCTGGATTGCTTGTTGCGAACTGGGTTTGAGCAAGAGCTAACGGAATAATCCTTGACATAAAGATGATAGCCATCATAATAGAATCGACAAATCCATTTTGAGGCGCATTATGGAAACTATTACCCGATTTTTTACCCCACCTGCCGAAAGTTTCTTCCTCTTCGGTCCCAGAGGAACGGGAAAATCAACCTTCATGAGGGAACGCTTCCCGGACGCCTGCTATGTCGATCTCCTCGATCCCGAAATGGTTCGTTCCTTTTCGGCAAGACCTGAGCGCCTGGCCGAGATCGTCCGCGGGCAGGGGGGACAGAAGTGTTTTGTGATCGACGAAATCCAGAAAGTTCCGGAGCTGCTTTCCGTCATCCACAAGCTCATTGAGGAAAAACAGGGCTATACGTTCGTACTGACCGGTTCGAGTGCACGCAAACTGAAAAGGACGGGCGTGGACATGCTGGGTGGCCGGGCGTTGCTGAGGACCATGCATCCTTTCCTGGCCTCCGAGCTTGGTGAACGCTTTCGCCTGGAGGAGGCGCTTCAGCGTGGTCTGCTTCCCCTCGTTTATTCCTCGGCAAACCCGGACGACGTATTGCGTTCCTATGCCGCCCTCTATCTCAGGGAAGAGGTCCAGATGGAAGGGCTGGTCCGGAACGTCGGGAATTTCTCCCGTTTCATGGAGGCGATCAGCTTTTCTCATGCCTCCATTCTCAACCTGAGCAACGTCGCCCGGGAATGCATGGTGGAGAGAAAAGTCGTGGAGGGATATACGACGATTCTGGAGGATATTCTCCTCGGCTTCCGCCTGCCCGTCTTTACGCGCAGGGCGAAGCGGGAACTCGCCGGGCATCCGAAATTCTACCTGTTCGATGCGGGGGTTTTCAGATCCCTGCGGCCGCGGGGGCTGCTGGATCGTCCCGAAGAGATGGAAGGACAGGCGCTGGAAGGGCTTGTCGCCCAGCACCTGAGGGGCTGGCTTGCCTATTCGCCGGAAAAGAGCGATCTCTATTTCTGGCGAACCCGCTCCGGCGTCGAGGTTGATTTCGTCGTCTATGGCCCCCAGGGACTGTGGGCGCTGGAGGTAAAAAATACTGCAACGATCCGGCCAAGCGATCTGAGAGGTCTCAAATCATTCCGGGACGAGTATCCGGAGAGCAGGGCGCTCTTTCTCTACCGCGGCCGGGAGCGATTATTGCGGGAGGGGATACTCTGCCTCCCCTGCGGCGATTTCCTCAGCCATCTCTTTCCCGGCAAGACGATTGACGATGCCTGCCGCATCTGAAACGCTCATTCCTGCGTTAACAATCTTCATTTTCCTGCTTATCCAAGAAGATGTTTTATGATATAGGTCTTACACAAGTTACTGGAGGGTTCATTCATGTACGAAGTCACCATCAGAAAATCCTTTGCCGCCGCGCATCTGCTCCGAGAGATCGGCGGCAAGTGCGAAGGGCTCCACGGACACAACTTTATCGTGGAGATCTCGGCCGCCGCCGCCGAGCTCAATGAAGAGGGTCTGCTGATCGATTTCCGTCTGCTGAAGCGCTGGACCGATGAAGTTCTTGAGGAGCTCGATCACAAATATCTGAATGAGCTTCCTTTTTTCAAAGATATGAACCCCTCGTCCGAACAGATCGCCCGTTTCCTCTATGAAAGGATCGGAGAAAAAGCAAAGCCGGCGAAGACCCCGCTCTCCCGCGTGACCGTCTGGGAAACGGAGAACGCCCGCGTCTCCTACAGCCTATGATCGACATCCAGAACCTGAAAGACGAACGGAATATCGACATCAAGAAGGTCGGGGTCAAGGGGCTCAAATACCCCATTGTTGTGCTGGACCGCGCCCACGAAACGCAGCAGGTCAATGCGACGATCAACATGTATGTGAGCCTCCTTCACCATTTCAAGGGGACGCACATGAGCCGTTTCGTCGAGGTCCTCAATGAGATCCGGGAACAGGTCAACATCCGGACATTCCACAGCATCCTGGAGAAGATCCGGACCAGACTGCGCGCTGAATCGGCCCATATCGAAATCGAATTCCCGTACTTTATCGAGAAGACCGCCCCAAGGTCCAAAGCGAAAAGTCTGATGGAATACCGCTGTCAGTTTATGGGAACCTGCAACGACGGCGGCATGGATTTCATGGTGGGGATGGTCGTCCCGGTGACCACCGTCTGCCCCTGCTCCAAGGAGATCAGCCGCTCCGGCGCCCACAACCAGCGGAGCATCGTCACCGTCCGGGTAAGGTTCCGTAAATTCTTCTGGATCGAGGACGTGATCAAACTGATCGAAAAGTCGGCCAGCGGCGAAGTGTATTCCCTGCTGAAGCGGATCGACGAGAAATTCGTCACGGAAAAAGGTTATGAAAACCCGATGTTTGTTGAGGATGTCGTCAGAAACGTTGCCGTTCGACTCAGCCAGGATCCCAATTTCACCTGGTACAGCGTCGAGGCGGAAAATTTTGAAAGCATCCACAACCACAGCGCCTACGCCTGCGTGGAGAAGGAATAACCATGGGGAATGAAAGCAAGTTTTTCAATCTGTACCGTCACGGCTTCATCCGGGTCGCCGTCTGCATCCCGGAGGTCAAGGTGGCGGACACCGGATTCAACGCCGGAGAGACCATTCGCCTCGCCCGCGAGGCCGCGGACCGGAAAGCCGTTTTCGCCCTCTTTCCCGAACTCGGCCTCTCCGCCTATTCCAACGATGACCTCTTCCAGCAGGAGGCCCTCCTCCAGGGGACCCTCCGCGCGATCGCGCGCATCGCCTGCGAGACGGAACCCCTCAACCTGATCCTCGTCGTCGGCGCACCGCTGCAAGTCGACTCCCGCCTCTTCAATTGCGGAATCGTTCTCTGCCGCGGCCGCATTATGGGGGTGGCGGTGAAGTCCTACCTCCCCAACTACCGGGAATTTTACGAGGGGCGTCAGTTCAGCCCCGCCGAAGAGACGCTTGCGAAAACCATCCGCCTTTGCGACCAGCGTGAGATCCCGTTCGGCGCCGACCTTCTTTTCGATGTTTCCAACATCCGCCATTTCCGCTTTTTCCTGGAAATGTGCGAGGACGTCTGGGTCCCCATCCCCCCCTCCTCCTTTGCCGCGCTGGCCGGAGCGACCGTGATCGGAAACCTCTCCGCCTCCAACGCGACGATTGGGAAAGCGGAATACCGGCGAAGCCTGACCGCGAACCAGTCCGCCCGGTGCGTCGCCGCCTATCTTTACGCCGCGGCCGGCCCCGGGGAATCGACAACGGACCTTGCCTGGGACGGCCACGCCATGATCTGTGAAAACGGTAATCTGTTAGCGGAATCGGAGCGATTCGCGGACGGTTCCCGGATGATCCAGGCCGACCTCGATCTGGACCGTCTTGCGCAGGATAGGATGCGGCAGACCAGCTTCGGCCGGAACGCCTTCACCCACCGTGAGGCGCTGTTGAGTTTCCGCCTAGTCGAAATGAAGTTGGATCCCGGCGGCGGACGTCTGCTCCTCAACCGCGAGTACGCGCGTTTCCCCTACATCCCGACGGACCCCGCCAAGAGGGAACAGCGCTGCTATGAGGCCTACAATATCCAGGTTCAGGGGCTCTCGCAACGTCTGAAGTCCTCCGGAATCGACAAGGTCGCAATCGGCGTCTCCGGGGGACTCGACTCCACCCATGCCCTGATCGTCGCCGCCCGGACGATGGACATGCTGAAGCTGCCGCGCTCCCACGTGCTGGCCTATACAATGCCCGGTTTCGCAACATCCGACAAGACCCATCACAATGCCCTTTGTTTGATGAAGGCGCTCGGTGTGGAGGCGAACGAGATCGACGTCCGGCCAAGCTGCATGCAGATGCTCAAGGATATCGGACACCCCTACGCGGAGGGGAAAACGGTTTATGATATCACTTTTGAAAACATCCAGGCCGGGGAGAGGACATCGCATCTCTTCCGCATTGCCAATTGGAGAAACGCCCTCGTGGTCGGCACGGGCGACCTGAGCGAACTCGCCCTTGGCTGGTGCACCTACGGCGTCGGCGACCACATGTCCCACTACAATGTGAACGCCAGCGTTCCCAAGACGCTGATTCAGCATCTGATCCGCTGGGTCGCGCGCTCCGTGCAGTTCTCTGCCGAGGCCTCCACGGTCCTCCTCGATATCCTCGAAACGGAGATCAGCCCCGAGCTGATCCCGGGCGATACAGGCGCGCAGCCATCCCAGAGGACGGAAGAGATCGTCGGCCCGTACGAACTCCAGGATTTCAACATTTTCTACACAACGCGCTTCGGTTATCTGCCAACCAAGATCGCTTTCATGGCCTATTGCGCCTGGCGGGACCGAACGCGGGGGGACTGGCCCGACGTCCCCGAGTCGAAGCGAAACGCCTACACGATCGGCGAGATCCGCCGCTGGATAGAGATTTACCTCTACCGGTTCTTCCAGATCAGCCAGTTCAAGCGCTCCTGCGTCCCCAACGGCCCCAAGGTCGGTTCGGGCGGGTCCCTCTCGCCGCGGGGCGATTACCGGGCGCCGAGCGACAGCCAGGCCGCCGTCTGGCTGGAAGATGCACAGAATATTCCGGAAATGGATGAGGGATGAAACAGGAACAATACAAGGATTTCGACGCCACGGAACTCTTCTGCCCCAAGTGCAGGCGCGCCGTCCCGGTGCGGAAGCGCCTCCTCCTCGTTCTTGCGAACGGGGACAAATACGACTACACCTGCACCTTCTGCGGAACTTCCGTGGGCGACAAGATGGTGACGGAACGGGACAACCTCCGCGTCCTGCTGAAATGAAGAAGGGCGGCCGATGGCCGCCCCTCCCGTTATGAGAATCATTGAAAGATATCCCCCGTGTTGTCATTCCCGCGAAAGCGGGAATCCAGTGTTTTAAAGTAGTTCTGGATACCGGCTTTCGCCGGTATGACCGTTTGAGGGATTTTTTACGAAGAGGTCGTCACTCTTCCTGAAGTTCTTTTATCCCCGCATAGTGGTCGAGCGCCTCCGGATTCTTCAGGGCGTCCTTGTTCTGAACGGCCTGCCCTTCGATCACCTTCTTCACCGAAAGCTCGACCTTCTTCATGTTCAGGGTGTACGGAATGTCCGGCACGGCGATGATCTTGGCCGGAACGTGGCGCGGGGATGCGTTCACGCGGATCAGCTTTCGGATCCGGTCCCGGAGCTCGTCGGTGAGTTCCTTCCCCGGCGCCATCTTGACGAAGAGAATGATGCGGACGTCGTTCTTCCAGTTCTGCCCGACGACGATGCTGTCGGCAATCCCCTCGACGTTCTCGACCTGACGGTAGATCTCCGCCGTCCCGATCCGGACGCCGCCCGGGTTCAGAGTGGCGTCGGAGCGGCCGTAGATCACGACGCCGCCCCGCTCGTTGATCAGGATGTAATCCCCGTGCCGCCACACATTCGGATAGACCTCGAAATAGGCGGCTCGGTATTTCTTGCTTCCCGGATCGTCCCAGAAGTAGATGGGCATCGAGGGGGAAGGCGCCGTGCAGACGAGCTCGCCCTGTTGGTTGATCACCGGCTTCCCGTTCTCATCGAAGGCCTCGACCTTCATCGCAAGACCCCGGCACTGGAGTTCTCCGGAATAGACCGGCCCCATCGGGTTTCCCAGCGCGAAGCAGCCGTTGATGTCCGAGCCGCCGGAGATGGAGGAGAGCTGAAGATCCTCCTTGACCTCCCGATAGATGAACTCGAACCCCTCCTCGGAGAGGGGCGACCCCGTCGAGAGGATGGTTTTGAGGGCGGAAAGGTCATACGCATTGCCCGGCCGGACCCCCTCGTTCATCAGCGCAGCGATGTAACCGGCGCTGGTCCCGAAGATGGTGATCCCTTCCTCCTGGGCCGTACGCCATAGGACGCCCGGGTCCGGATGGAAGGGGTTCCCGTCATAGAGGAGGAGTTTCGCGCCGACGCCGAGCGAACTCGCGAGCCAGTTCCACATCATCCAGCCGCAGGTGGTGAAATAGAAGATCGTATCCTCCCGCTTGAGGTTTGTATGGAGGATCAGTTCCTTCAGGTGGTGGATCAGGATCCCGCCGGCGCTCTGCACCATGCACTTTGGCAGACCGGTCGTCCCCGAGGTGAACATGATGTAGAGCGGGTGTTCGAACGGGAGCTGCTCGAACTGGATTTTCAGACCGCTTTCCGGCGCCCGGAAATCCTTGTAATGGACGGCATTGCGCAGGCCGCTGATATCCGGCTCGCTTTCCGTATAGGGAACGACTACGACCTTCTCGATCGACGGAAGATCCTTGATGATCTCCGCCACACGGGAGAGCGAATCGAGGCTCTTCCCTTTGAAGAAGTAGCCGTTGGCAACGAAAAGAACCTTCGGTTTGATCTGCCCGAAACGGTCCAGCACGCCCTTGATCCCGAAATCGGGAGAGCAGGAGGACCACACCGCCCCGATGCTTGTCGCGGCGAGCATCGCCGTCACGGCCGCGGGCATGTTCGGCATGAATCCGACGACGCGGTCGCCGACCCCAACCCCGCACGCCTTCAGACTCTTCGCCAGCCTGGCCACCTCGTCATACAGTTCGGCGTAGGTCATCTTAACCGTCGGGTGATCCTCGCCCTTGAAGATAAGGGCCACGGAATCATCCCGGAAACGCAGCAGGTTTTCCGCAAAGTTCAGACGGGCGCCCGGAAACCACTTTGCCCCTGGCATTTTGTGTTCGTGATCAATCACCCGATCATAGCCCCGGGAGGCCTGGATCCCGACGAAATCCCAGACCGCTGCCCAGAATTCGGGAATATGATTCACCGACCAGGCATACAGGCCGTCATAATCGGCGAAAGTCTGCTCATGTCGGTCGTTTACGAACGACATGAAGCGGTACATGTTGCTGTTCCTGACCCGTTCCTCCGAAGGCTGCCACAACATCTTCCCCATCTTAAGACCCTCCCTAAGTTATGAATTCGGTGATGACCTCTTTTTTTCCAGCGCTTTTTTAAGTTTATCGGCGAGGACCCCCATCCCCCCCGCGGCGGCTTCATCGCGATAGACGACAACCTGCTCCCGGGAGGCGGCCGTTCCTTCCATGTAATCTCCCAACACTCCCCGACTGTGGACATCCTCATGGCAGTAGGCGCAAAGGTTCTCCCAGTTGCTTCCGTCCGGAGGGTTGTTGTGGTGATTGCCGTCTTTATGATGGACGGTCAGGAGGTGGCGGTTCGCGGCATCAAACTCTCTGCCGCAGCGGCCGCAGATCAAACCATGCAGGGCCAGTGACCTCTCCCGGTACTCCTCCCCGCCGAATTGCTGCGACGCCTTGATCTCCCGGACGACCTCTTCGGCCGACCTGGAGGGTCTGACCTTGTCCGGAAGAGTCTGGACCCGGACGCGTCCCCCCCTGCTCCCATACGTTACACCGGCCATATCAGCTCCCCGGTTGCCTGGTTCTGCGGTTTATTACCCCATCAAGGCGACCTATGATGAACGGCCGCCCTTCCCTTCCGGACATCCCCCCGTGAGACAGTCGATAAAGACCCGGACCCCCCTGCCCACCGCCATGGAGGTCCGAAGGGTGCGCGCAAACGGAAAACTCATCCGGCGCCGCAGAACCTCCTCCACTCCGAGGAAGACGCCGACGATCCCCTGAACCCGCCTCAGGGTCAGAGAAATTTCGGCGACCTGTCGGTGGACGGTGGTCGACGTCCGGTTGATGTTGGTCGTGATCTCCTCCAGATTCTTCATGATCAGCGGCAGTCTCTGATTGAGGACCTGGAGGGTGAAGGCCATCTCCCTTGCCGTACGCAGGATCTGAATGAGAAAGGGAACGCAAAGTCCGGCGAAAAGCAGAAAGGCGGCACTCAATAGGATCAAAATGTTGTCGGTCACGGCGTCACTCCTTCATTGGATGTTCAGAGGGTTTATTCTGTTCCTCCCGGAACGCACCGACCCCCGCTTCGATGGCCTTCTTCAGCCGGCTTTTCCCATCCTGCAAGGTCTCTTTCCCCCGGCCGGCCAGCTCGTCCACCTTCTCGCCCACCTCTTCCACCTTCTCTTTTGCCGTCTCCTCCAGTTCCTTCAGGCGCTCAACGGTCGCCTCGTAAGCCTTGCGGCTCTTTTCAACGGCATGGCCATACTCCTCTTTTGCTTTGGAAAGGAGTTCATCGGCCTTCTGCCCGATCTCCTCGCGGGTTTCCTTCCCGCTTTTCGGCGCGTACAGGATGCCGATCACCGCTCCGATCAGACCGCCAACGACAAGACCTGCAATAAAATCACCATTTTTGCTCATGATTTACCTCCTCTTCTGGTTCGTTCATTCGGACAAGGACGGATGTTTCTCAACTTGAAAACCTTTTGCCGGCGGGGTTGCTTCGACGGCATGGATCATACAACAATGCGACCGTTGCCGTCAAAAATAATTTTGACGTAAAAAAAGGTATTCAGGCAAAAAAAACGGCCGCATGCGGATGCCGGCCGTTTTTTTCGTAGTGTTAAAGATCCTACTTTGTTGCAGGAGCCGCGGGCGCTGCGGGAGCTGCCTCAGGGGCCGGAGCAGGTGCAGGTGCGGGAGCCGGAGCTGTGGTCTCAGCCGGCTTCTGCTCTTCCGCCTTCTTGCAGCCAACAACTGCAAGCGATAACGTCAAGAAGAAAAGCGTTGAAAGAATAATAGCAGATACCTTTTTCATCGACATGTCACCTCCTTTCACAGATTTTAATGCTGATGCCGGTTTGCAGATGCATAACTGGCACCGTTGGACAAAATACGCTTTATTTTTACCTTGTCAAGACAAATTTATCATTATATAAAAGGATGAAGGATGGGAGAGGCAGATGATCCTGGGTATTGATGTGGGCGGCACACATACGGATGCGGTTCTGATCGATCACCTCAGGGTCCTGAAAAAGGCCAAGGCCCTCACAAACCCGGAAAACCTTCTGAGTTCCCTTCTCGAGGTCACCACCGAGCTGGTGGATGAGGCGACCATCGATCAACTGGAAAGGGTTGTCCTCAGTACCACGATTTCCACGAATGCAATCGTCCAACACAAGGTCGATCCCGTCGGAATCATGGCGGTGAGCGGCCCCGGTCTTCCCCCCGCCCTTCTTCAAATCGATTCGAATACCCATATCCTTTCCGGTTATCTGAACCATCGCGGCATCGAAATCGCGACCATCGACCAAGAAGAGGCATCCCGCATCGCGTCCCGTTTTCGTTCCGAAGGGATCCGGAATGTCGGCATCATCGGAAAATTTTCCACACGAAATCCCAAGCAGGAGCTGGAACTTCGGGAGATTGTCCGGAAGCTTGACCACGATCCGCTCCAACACGTCTCTTTGGGTCACCGGATGTCGGGGCGGCTCAATTTCCCCCGGCGGATCGCCACCGCCTATCTCAACGAAGCGATCTTTCGACCCTATCAAAGATTTGTCACGCAGGTTCTTCGTTTCGTCCATACCCGGAAAATCACGATTCCGATCTATATCCTGAAAGCGGACGGGGGAACATTCGACATCGCGCAATCCGTGGAATATCCTGTCCAGACGATCCTTTCCGGCCCCGCGGCCAGCATCATGGGGATCCTGGCGACAACCGGCTGCGGCAGCGACGCCATCGCCCTCGATATCGGCGGGACGACGACGGATATCGCCCTCTTTGCCGCTGGCGTCCCCCTGTTCGAAGCCTTCGGCGTCACCATTGAAGGCCACCGAACACTGATCCGGGGATTGCGAACCAAGTCGATCGGCGTCGGCGGCGACAGCGTCGTCCGCGTTCGAGAAGGAAGGATCTTCATCGGACCTGAACGGGAAGGAGTCGCCGCGGCTTGCGGAGGGCCGTTCCCGACGCCAACGGATGCGATGATCGTTCTCGGAATGACCGTGATCGGCGATGCGGAAAAGGCGGCGGCCTCCCTTACCCCCATCGCCGCCGCGCTGAATTGCCCGGTCGTCGAAGCGGCCCGGGCCATCTTTGATGAGACCTGCCGGAAGATCGCCGGCCATGTCCGCGCTGTCCTCGATGAGACCAACAACCGGCCGGTTTATACCATCCATGAAATGCTGGAGGGCAAGAAGCTGAATCCCCGGACGCTCTATGTCGTCGGTGGACCCGCAGGCCCGCTCGCGCCTGAGCTGGGCAGGCTGCTCGACTGTGAAGCGCATATCCCCATCCATGCCGAAGTGGCCAATGCCATCGGGGCCGCCCTCGCCCGGACGACAGCGGAGATGACCCTGCTCGCCGACACCGAGCGGCGGACGCTGACCATCGCGGAAGAGGGCTTCCAGACCCCCATTCCACCCGATTTCACGATGGAAGATGCCATCCGCATCGGCCGGGAAAAGCTCCGGGAGAAGGTCTTGGGCATGGGCGCCGTCGAAGTGGAACCCGAAATCGAGGTGGTCGAGGCCCAGGAATTCAACATGGTCCGCGACTACCATACGTCCGGCAAAAACATCCGGGTCAAGGTCCAGGTGAAGCCGGGCTGTATTGCCGACCTCAGACGGGGTGACGTCCTATGCCGTTGAAACCGCAAAAGCGAACAGGTCTGGTCTTCTTCCCCGCCTTCGACTGGGCCATCTCGCCCTGCCATCCCGAACGGGAGGAGCGCCTCCTCTATACCCAGGATCAGGTCTTCGAGGAGGGCCTCCTCGATTTTGATAACATCCGCGAATACAAACCGGGGATCGCAACGGCGGAGGATATCAACCGGGCGCACATCTGCGTCCCGGATGCGGGCAGCGTGGTCACGGAATCCCATCTCATCTCGGCGGGCGGCGCCATCACCGCGGCCGAGAAGGTTCTTTCTGGCGAAGTCGACAACGCCTTCGCGCTGGTCCGGCCGCCGGGCCACCACGCGATGCTCGTCGTCCACGGCGCCCGCGGATTCTGCAACGTCAACATCGAAGCGATCATGATCGAATACATCCGGCATCATTACGGCCCGAAACGGATCGCCGTTGTGGATACGGACTGCCACCACGGCGACGGCACCCAGGACATCTACTGGAACGACCCGGATACCCTCTGCATCTCCATCCACCAGGACGGCCGGACGCTCTACCCGGGAACCGGCTTCCGCGACGAATTCGGCGGGCCAAACGCGCTCGGGGCGACCGTCAACATCCCGCTCCCCCCGCAGACCTCGGATGTGGGATTTCTCATGGTCCTCGACCGGGTCATTCTGCCCATTTTGGACGCGTTCAAGCCGGATCTGATCGTCAACTCTGCCGGACAGGACAACCACTACACCGATCCGATTACGAACATGCGTTTTTCTGCGCAGGGGTATGCTCTCCTCAACGAAAGGCTCGCCCCGGACATCTGCGTCCTGGAGGGGGGCTATTCCATCGAAAAGGCGCTCCCCTATGTCAATGTCGGCATCATCCTGGCGATGGCCGGACTCGATTACAGCCATGTCCGCGAACCGGATTACGACCCGCTCTCCCTCCGCCAGTCGCCTGACATCACGAGGGCCATCGAAGAGGAAGCGCGTGCGGTGATGGGTCTTTGGAGGGAGCGGCATGAGATGAAGAGAAGGGTCGTCGGCGCCAATCGCTACATGAAGCGGAAAAAATTCATCTATTACGACACGGACGGCATCAGCGAGAGGCAGGAGGAAACGGTCCGCGTCTGCGACGACTGCGGCGGGCTCGTCATGATCGAGTCGGTCGCCGATACCGGGAACAGCGTCTTCGCCGTCATCCTGCCCGGAAGGTGCTGTCCGGAATGCCGGAACGACGGGGAGCTGTTCTTTGAGAGGACCAATCGGGGAAAACACATCCGGGTCTATTTTCAGGACCGGGAAAGGGGCGTCTTTCTCGTTAAATGACGGCACCCCTCTTAAATAAGAAAGCGCGCATCAACGCGTGAACGGAAAAAAACACCTCACTCTCCCTTGAAGACCGGCTTGCGTTTTTCCGCAAAGGCGGCGAGCGCCTCCAGCCGGTCCTTCGTCGGGATGGCCACCTCATAGGCCTTGGACTCCAGCAGGAGGGCCACGCCGAGGGAGGCCTCCATCCCGTTATTGATCGCGAACTTGGCCTGACTGACACTAATCCCTGAAAAATACCGCTGTCAATTACCTTTTTTGTCTAAAGAATAGCCTCAATCCCTTTGCGGTGGATCACATTTAGCAGCACGAGTGCCGCGCCTATCGGACGCTTTGAGCCACGCTCCAATTGTGAAACGTACCCTGCCGTTAAGTTGAGATAGCGGGCAAAAACCGCTTGGCTCAAGTGCGCTTGTTCGCGTATCATGCGAATGTCTTTACCTGTCAGCGGTTCAACAAGCTTGTTTTTATCCTTCAAGCTGAGGTGACGCATGGTAATTTTTTCGTAAGTCGCTTTACCCAAAATGCCGGCGTCCTTCATGTCTTTGGCCGTTTCAAGTAGTGCTTGTGTAAGTCGGCCAGGTTTATTTTTTTCTGTCGTCATAGCTTACCTCCCTCAGAATCCCCTCTTTAATTGCATATTCAAGGCGCTCTTTTTTTGCCTCAAGCCACGCCGCCCCAATCTCTTTCAGCGTTTCCAGTTCGTCCGCCTCGATGTTATCTCGTTCGCTTTTCGCAAAGCCGTAGAGGAACACAGCCCGCTTGCCGGAACGGTAGGCGATTAGTAGCCGGTATCCGCCCGAGCGGCTTTGTCCTGTTCGCGCCACCCGTTGCTTGATGATCCCACCGCCTAAATCGGCGTCCACAAGCCCCCGTTCCGCACGTTCAATGGCGTCACACAAGCTATGATCCTCAAGCCGTTCCTGCCGCTCGTAACGCATGAACCACTTTGTTTTGAAGAGTCGCACATCACCCCCTGAGACTATGTACTATAGCACTATATATTATATATTTCAACCTTTTTTAAAAGCTACGCTGACCAGTACGCCCGGCCCGGCTCTGCCTACAATGATTACGAGTCTCTCAACCCTCTTTCCCTTACCGCCCCCCCGGTCATCCCGGCGGGATGGTCAACATGAATATCAGAAAATCCCTCTTGACAAATAGAACGCTCGTTCTACATTATGGCGGCCCTATGTCGAGCAGGTGATCTATCGTTATCTCGATTGCGGCGATCTGCACAACGGGTTTGCTCGCGTGAAATGTAAAGACTGCTTGGTGACCGACGGCTGTTTTTATGGTGATGGCGGCATGTTCCGCGTCGCCCCGCCCCTGGAGCTGAAAAAGCTGGAGGCCATTCCCCGATCAGGTCGAGGACAGGCTTCCGGCACAAGGTGTTCAGAATGCTCCTGAACAACGGAAAAAAACACCTCACTCCCCCTTGAAGACCGGTTTGCGCTTTTCCGCAAAGGCGGCGAGGGCCTCAAGCCGATCTTTCGTCGGGATCGTCACCTCGTAGGCCTTGGACTCCAGCGGGAGGGCCACGCCGAGGGAGGCCTCCATCCCGTTATTGATCGCGAATTTCGCCTGGGCGACGCCGATGGGACCGTTCTTCGCGATCTCGCGGGCCAGTTCCTGCACCGCGGGCATCAATTCCGCCGGTTCAACAACCCGATTGACGAGACCGATATCTAACGCCGTTTTCGCGTCGATCCGGCGAGCGGTAAAGATCAGCTCCTTCGCCTTCGCGATCCCGATGATCCGCGGCAACCGCTGCGTGCCGCCCGCCCCCGGAATGATCGCGAGACTCGTTTCGGTGAGCCCCATGATTACATTGGACGACGCGATCCGGAGATCACAGGCGAGCGCAAGTTCCATCCCACCGCCGAATGCAAATCCATTGATTGCCGCGATGACCGGAACCCGAACCTGCTCCACGGCGGTAAACGTGTTCCGGATCGTGAAAATGAAGCGCCGGACCTGATCCGGACTCAGGGTTCGTCGCTCCTTCAGATCGGCCCCCGTCGAAAAGGAGGCCTTCTTTGGATCCTCGCCGCCGGCGCCGGTAATGATGATGCACCGTAAATCCATATCGAAGTTCGCCTCGCGGATCGTGTCGGCGAGCGCCGCGAGGAGATCGAAATTGAAACAGTTCATTGCCTCCGGACGGTTCAGCGTCAGGATCAGGATGCCGTCTTCCGTCTCTTCCCGCAATAGAATCTCAGGCATAAACCCTCCTATGTCAGACCTTCATGTCTCCCCAGACCGATTCCCGGATCGGCACGTGGAGGGCGATCTCGAACGCCCGCGCGAGCCGCTCCCGCGCCTCGCTGAAGGCGATGACGCCGTCGTGAAACAGAAGCGACCCGGTGTAGAAAGGGTGGCCTTCCTCGTCGTAACGGTCACGCATCCGCTGCCGGAATGCGGCCATCTCCGCCTCGTCGACCGTCCCGCCCTTGTCCGTAATGTTCTTCCGCCGGACCGTCTCTAAGATGAACCCGGCCGTCTCGCCGGACATGACCGTCGTCCGGCCGCGCATGTTTGTGAAGGCGAAACGGGGTTTGAACGCCCGGCCGCACATCCCGTAGTTGGCCGCGCCGTGGTCGGGACCGATCACGTAGGTCACCTTGGGCGCCTCGAGGCAACTGCAGGCGCGGACCATATCGGAGCCATACTTGCCAATCCCGCCCCACTCCTCCGCCTTGCCGACCATATACCCGGGGGAACCCTGGAGGAACAGGACGGGGATCCGGGAGTTGCCGCAACGGATCATCCATTCGGTCGCCTTCCGCGCCGCCTCGATATAGATCACCCCGGAGGCGTTCGCGGCGATCACCCCGACGGGGATCCCCTTGAGCCACATTTTCCCGCAGACGATCGATTCCCCGCGCGCAAGGCCGTACTTCGCCTTGTATTCGTGGAAGTAGCTGTCGTCGGCGAGACACCGGATCGTTTCGCGGATGTTGATGTGCTGGTAGGTGTTGATCGGGGTGGAGGCCATCATCTCGCGGAAGCCGTATCGCGGCTCCCGAGATTCCCGCCGCTCGATGCAGATCTTCTGCGCAGGTTCGAATTCCATCATCGCCCGGAGCTTCTCGATCCCTTCCTGCTGGGTATGGACCAGGTGATCGCAACCGCCGGAGTGCTGCGTATGCACATAGGCGCCGCCCAGGTCTTCCATCGAAACCGTCTCGCCGATCGCGGATTTCACCATCGGCGGACCGGCCAAAAAGGCATAGGCCATCTTCTCGATCATGATCGATTCGGAGGCAAGATAGACGATGTAGGCGCCGCCGGCGGTGTTTCCGCCGGTGGAGAGGGTGTACTGTTTGATCCCCTTGGCCGACATCCGGCACATGTTGTAGAACATCGATCCGAAATGGCCGTCGTCCGCGAAGCTGCCGACCTGCAGCGGCAGGTTGACGCCGCCGGAATCGGCGATATAGATGCAGGGGAGGCCGCACTGCTCGGCGATCGCCTGTGCCCGCATGTGCCTCTTTAGCGTGATCGGAAAGTAGCTCCCCGCCGCAATCCGGTTTTCATTGGCGAAGATCATGCAGTCCTTCCCGTGGACGATGCCGACGCCGGTCACTACGCCGCCGCCGGGAATATGCCCCCGTTTTTCCTCCTCATAGGCCGGCCCGCCGTGGAGCCTCTTCTTGCCGATGTCGTAACCGGCGTCGAGCCCCAGTTCGAAAAAATCCGTTCCCGGATCGATCAGCGTCCGGATGAGCTCCCGCATCGTCTTCTTGCCCTGCTTCGCGAGGCGCTCCGTCTGGACCACGCCTCCGATCCCGTAAGCCTCCTGACGGTGACGAAGCAGCAGCGCGTCCTGCTCCTCCCAATGCCTCAGATTCGCCTCACGCTCCTGCTGCTGGCGCTCCGCCCGCGTCAACCGCGGTTTCGTCTCCTCTGCCATATCCAGCGCTCCTTTACGTTACTCTTTATACATCGACTCGATCAACTCCCCGTAATGGGCGTTGATAAATTTCCGTTTGACCTTCATGGTCGGGGTCACCTCCCCGTCTTCCGTATAGAGTTTCTTGTCGAGGATCCGGAACTTGCGGATGTTCTCTACGCGGGCCATCTGGGCGTTCACCTTGTTCACCTCCTCCTGGATGAGATGGACGACCTCTTCCGCCCTCGTCAGGCTGGCAAACGTGGTGAAATGGATCTTCTGATCCTGCGCGTACTTCACCATGTTCTCCTCATCGATCACGATGATTGCGCTTACAAATTTTCGCTTGTCGCCGATGACGACCGCATCGTTGATGTACGGGGAGAACTTCAGCAGGTTTTCGATATACTGGGGGGCGATGTTCTTGCCGCCAGCCGTGATGATCAGGTCCTTCTTCCGGTCGGTGATCTTGAGGAAGCCATCCTCATCGACCTCTCCGACATCTCCGGTATGCATCCATCCGTCCTGGAGCGCCTCCCGGGTCGTCTCCTCATCCCGGTAGTACCCCTTGAAGATCCCCTTGTGACGGACGAGAATCTCCCCATCCGCGGCGATTTGGACCTCCGTCCCGGGAAGGGCCCTCCCCACGGTCCCCAGCTTGAAATGCTGCTCATCGGACATGTGGGTAATCCCCGTGGTCTCCGTCATCCCATATCCTTCCCGGATTGGGATTCCGATGCTCTGGAAATATTTCAGGATATTGTGAGAGATGGGGGCGGCGCCAGAAAATCCGATCGTGACGCGGTCAAAACCTAACCGTTCCTTGAGCTTCCGGAAAACGGCAAAGTAGGCCAATTGATAGGCGATGGAAAGCATCAGCGCCGGAGAGCGCCCGGCGAGCTTCTCGTCGTTGTAGCGGCTGCCGATCCCGAGGGCGGTCTTGTAGGCGAACCTTTTGAACCAGGTCGCGTCCGCCATCTTCAGCACGATGCCGGAATAATATTTCTCCCAGATCCGGGGAACGGCATGGAACAGGGTGGGCGAGACGTCCCGCATGTCCATCATCACCGTGTCCGTGTTCTCCGTGAAATTGATGATGTGACCGATCGTCAGGTGGATCATCAGATCGTAGATCTGCTCATAGACATGGTTCAGCGGAAGGAAGGAGATGGTCTCGTCATCCCGCGTGCCCCGACTGACGGCGGTCGCCTGCTCTCCGACCCAGAGATACCCCTCATGGGCGAGCATGGCCCCTTTGGGGGGGCCCGTGGTCCCGGAGGTGTAGATGATCCCGGCGATGTCCTCCCCGCGCCCCTCCGCAACGAGCCTCTCGAAGAGCGACGGGTCATTCCCCCCCGTCTTCCGGCCGAGGGAAAGCAGGTCGTCGAAACTCATCACCATCGGATCCCGGAAATCCCGGAGACCCTCCATGTCCCAGACGATCATCTTCCGGAGCGCCGGCGTGCTCCCCCGGAAGGCAAGCGCCTTGTCTAATTGCTCCTCGTCTTCGCAGATATAGACCACGGCGCCCGCATGGCCGACGACATATTCACACTCCTTGACGGGATTCGTCGAGTAGATCCCGACAAACGTGGCGCCGCAAGACATGGCGCCCAGGGCCGAAAAGAGCCATTCCGGCTGATTCTCGCCGATGATGGCCACATGATCCCCTTTGCAAATGCCGAGCTCGTGCAGTCCGAGGGCCGCATCCCTGACTTTATCCAGGTATTCCGACCAGTGGATGTCGTGCCAGATCCCGAGCTCCTTGCGCCGCATCGCCACCCTTTCAGGCTGCGCGCCGGCGATCCGGACCAGGGCCTTCGGCAGTGTATCGATCACCATGTTTTCTCCCTATTATCGGAACCGGACTTTTCGGCGATACCGCTTGTAACCCTTGACCGATGTCTCTTTGGCGATGCCAAGATAAAATTCCT
>MNZQ01000011.1 GCA_001873745.1 Syntrophaceae bacterium CG2_30_58_14 | reverse complement strand
TTGACGATCTCAGCGCTCTTCGGATCCTGCGCGATCAGTCGTTCCCGGGTCGCGGCGTCGATGACGAACGCCTCGTTCAGGCCGGTCAATATGCCGCGGTAAATCTTCCCCCCGACGTACTCACCGAGCGGCGTTCCCGTCTTCCGGAGCTTTTCCAGAAGCCGCTGTTCGGCGCCTCCCGTCAGCGTCCAGCCGGAATCGGTCAGCGTGGAGGGAGAACGCAACCTCCGTCCCTTCGGTCCGGACCAGCGCCTCCAGGTCGAGATCCGCGAGGCGCTTCACGTTGCAGGCCGTGAAGCTCTTCCGTTTCGACCCCTTGCGGAGACGGACGATGCAGGGATAGGCGGTCGCCTCCGGAAAGATCGGCAGCGCGCCGAAGTCGACGACCAGCTCCAGCCCTTGCTCCCGGAGCCATTTTCGGAGCGGCGCGCCGTAATTGGTCCGCATCCATTTGTTCGCCACGATGATGGAGAACTGTCCGCCCTCCTTCAGGACGGCGACGGCCAGCTCGAAAAAATAGGCGCCGCCTTCGTCCTGCGGCCCGAGATTCGCTTCGTCAGCGACGCCTATCTGAGCGGGGACAACGACAACACGGGGGGAAAACTATCCTCCTATCGGATCTATGACCTTTTCCTGTTTTATTATGGGAGAGGATGAGGAGCTTGTGTTCCGCATGGAACGCGACGAACTCCTTCATGCCGCCGTCCCGCTTACGGAAGAATCCGTAGGTCCGCTCAAACCGTTCCTCGTAGACTTGGATGAAGGTTTCCAGATGATCCTCGACACAGCGATAATAATCTGTTGCCTGCGGATTGCTGGGCTTATACATGGCGGCTGGGGCGGCCATGATTCCTCACCTCCGAGGAAAACAGGCCGTCTATTTTAGAACGTAAGTTCTATTTGTCAAGGTGAATTCAGGACCAGGATATTGACCACCCGGAATTGATCAAAGGCATGATCTATAGAGGGAAATGTAGAAAGACTCCCAATGTTGGTGAAATGCTTTGGTTGTCTAAATTCCGTTACCTTATCTCGGCACCAACTCGATTTTAAGCTTGCAGCCCACCGCCTCGGCATACCGACGCAACGTGGCGACGGACGGGGAATGCCGTTTGCTGCCTCCGCAGGCCTCGATCCTGGCAATGGCAGACGCTTTCGTCCCCATGCGGTCGGCGATTTCCGCCTGGGTGAGGCCGGCGCGCTTGCGTGCCTTGAGCACCTCGTCGAAAAGGGCGAACTCATCCTCCAATGCGTCATATGCTGCCTTGACGCCAGGTCTCGATAGCGCTTTTTCAACTAATTCTTCATGCGTCAGCATATCTTTTTTTGACCTCCTTCATGCGCCTGCGCGCGATCTCCAATTCTTTCGGCGGCGTTTGCAGGGACTTCTTGATGAAGCCGTGCAGCATCACGATCCGACTCCCGATGACCGTGCAATACATCACGCGGGCAATGCCTTCTGCGCTTTTCAATCTCATCTCAAAGAGACCGTCGCCGATTGCCTTGGTATGCGGCTCTTTCAGGTTTGGGCCGTATTCCAGCATTCGTTTGGACAAATGGATATAACGGGCAAGAAGCCGGTCCGGAAGCTCTTCAAAGATAAAATCTTCAACCATCTTTCCGTAATATTCGATTGCCCATTGCATGGCCCGCACATTAACAAATATGTTAATTTCTGTCAAGCTGTTTTTCCCCTTGTGGCATCTTGCCTTTCCAGGACAGTTCAACCTCGATGGTCCCGTGCAGCGTCGATCCCGGCCTCCCCTTTTTATCCATGGTTCCGGAGCATCAGCTCGCTCGGATGGGGATGGAGGCAGATCTGCTTTTGCAGATAGGGTTCGTCGAGAGACGGACGTAGTGGGCGATCAGGGTGACCGGGACGATCAGCTGCGGTAGGATTGTGACTAACAGTTAGGCGTAAACGCTGTAAAAGAAAACCTGGGAGATTGCGTTGAAGGCGACCAGGCCCGCGCATGACTCGCTAAGGGAAAGGAGATCATCCGCTACATCGACGTCCACGACATCAACCAGCGGCCGCCGCTCGAGGTCCTGATGGGTGAGCTGGAGAAGCTCAAGGATTAAAAACGATCGACGAAGAGCGGGCAGGCTGGCCGCAGACGTTCGCGCGACGATGCGCGTCTCTTCATAAAAAGGCCCTTGACAGGACCCACGGATGTGTTATGAAACCGCATAACGTGATACGGTGATCGAAAGATGTCAGAACTGGTCCGCTTCGGTGTTTCCCTGGAAAAGCCCCTCCTGGAGAGGTTTGACGCACTCATCCGGGAGAGGCAGTACACCAACCGCTCGGAGGCCCTGCGGGATCTGATCCGCAGGGAGCTGGTCCAGAGGGAATGGCGGGAGGGCGGTGAAGTGGCCGGCGCCATCACGCTCATCTACGACCACCAACAGCGGGACGTTCTCTCCCGGGTGACGGACACCCCGCACGAGTTCCAGAAGGTGATCATCTCGACCCAGCACATCCACCTGGATCACCACAACTGTTTGGAGATCATCGCCGCCCGGGGAAATGCGGAAGAGGTGCAGCGGCTGGCCGACGCTCTGACCTCCATCAAGGGGGTTCGGAACGGGACCATCAGCATGTCGAGCACGGGCAGGGAGATCGGGTAGTCATATTATTTTTTTGTGCGTTCGTAACACGAATATTATATTCATGGCATGATAATGGTTTCAAATGGGAAAGGAGGAACGAAAAAGAATGCGTCATGTCATCCATGGTTTGGTTGTGAGTATGTTTCTTTTGGTTCATATGGTCGCCTGGGGCGCCCATCCACTGATCACGGACGACACGGGCACGCAGGGGCAGGGGAAGTTCCAGGTTGAGGTCACCGGCCAGTATGACTCCGACAAAGAGACCATCAATGGCGTTTCCACCGAGTCGACCGGCGTGCAGGCAGCGACCACCCTCTCCTATGGTCTTGTCGAAACGGCCGATCTGGTTCTGGGCCTTCCCTACAGGTGGGCCAAGAGCAAGGAGGACGGGGCTATGATCTATGACGAGACGGGGATCGCAGACATGTCCCTCGATGTCAAGTCGCGGTTCTTCGAAAAAGACAGGCTGAGCCTGGCGTTCAAGCCCGGCCTGAGGTTCGCGATCGGTAACGCGGTTCAGACCGCGACAGGGGGTTTGTGATGGCATGGCTGGGTTACTTGGTAGATTATGGCATCATCGGACTGCTGATTCTCCTGTCTGTCATTTCCATGGCAGTTTTTGTGGAGCGCTGGGTTTTCCTCAGGCGGGTTGATCCCGGTGGCTACAAAGGGAGCAGGCGCACTCTGGAGATAGCGATTACGAGAAAGCTGGGAATAATTGCCTCCATCGGGAGCAACGCGCCTTATATTGGCCTTCTCGGTACCGTGCTCGGCATCATGTTGACCTTCTACACGATAGGTGTCGAAGGGTATGTGAATGCCACACGTATCATGGTGGGGCTCGCCCTCGCCCTCAAGGCGACCGCCATAGGTCTGGTGGTTGCCATACCATCCATCGTTTTTTACAATACCCTTTTGCGGCGGGTCAAAGTAATTCTTTTGGAGTGGGATGACCGTCATGAATGAAAAGGAATTCGATTATATCAACATGATCCCCTTCATCGACGTGATGCTTGTACTCCTCACCATAGTGCTTACCACAAGCACCTTTGCGGTAACGGGCATCATACCCGTGGAACTGCCGAAGGTAGCGGGAAAACATGAAGCGGCTACGGTGACGCAGGTTGTGGTGATTAATAAGCAGGGGGCCATCCTTTACAAGGGCAAGGCCGTCACCCTCCCAGATCTCAAGGCATGTATTACCGCCATACCGAGACAGACGCCCTTTGTTATCAGGGCCGACAAGGATATTCCCCTCCGGGGGTTCGTCGAGATCCTTGATCTCCTCAAGACGGCGGGCTTCAGAAAGGTAAGCCTCCAGACCGAATGGATAGGTCAATGAGAGAAAACTACTTGGGAACAACCATCTCCATTCTGGTGCACTCATGCGTCATACTGCTCCTGGCGGCTGCTTCGTTTGCCGTGCAGGACAGCCCGGTCAAGGTGCTGGAGATCGATTTCTCGCTCATGATGGATCCTGCAAAGGGGTCTCTACCGAAAGTCGAAAAGGAGATAATTGAGAAAAAACCACGGATCCTTAAAGGAGAGACGATGCCCAAGAGGATAGTCGAGCCGGATCGGCCTGTTAAGCAGAATCCGGAAACCATCCCGGCAGAGGTGCAGATCGAGCCGTCTCCTGTTCCGACCATCGTCACCGCATCGGACCCGGCGAAAGAGCAGGTCGAGCCGTCTCCTGTTCCGACCATCGTCACTGCGTCGGATGCCCAAGGCGAAATGGTCGTACATGGCACACCGGCAACCTACGCGGGTTCTTCCGGGTCGGGGAACTCCCTTCTGGGGCACGGACGTTCTGCCGGTGAGTCAGAGGGCGCGGAAGGCGGCGGTAGGGATATAGGTAAAAGCGGCGAGATCATGCTCGAAGAAGGCAAAGACTACAACTATATCCGTCATGCAGTCATGAAGAATATTGGATACCCGGAGAGGGCGAGGAGGATGGGGTTTGAGGGAAAGACGCTTCTCTCCTTCATGGTGCTGGAAAACGGGACTACAAGCCAGATTAAGGTAGAGAAGAGCTCGGGCTACCGGCTTCTTGACGACAGTGCGATAGAGGGGGTTGCAAGAACGGTGATTTCCCAAAAGGTGTCCTACAGGATCGTTGTTCGTCTCCCCATAACATACAGGCTCCAGGTTTCAAAGGGTGACGGGACATGAATGCGGCCCATTCCACAAAAGTAGCAGAAGGGAGGTGATCGGAACATCTCGGTGATGAAGTGCCGGAAGGAAGCGGCAAGTATCGGAGGGACAGGGCCAACCTTGGCGGGAAAAACCCCGCCCCCCCGATGAAAGAAAGCGATGTACATGACACCGCCTTCCCGTTGCTTATTATAACAAAGGAGGTGGTGAAAAGAAAGAGAGGATCGTCCAATGAAAAACGTTGTAAGAATAACAACCTGTCTTCTTTTTTGCATTTTTTTTGTAGCCATGTCGGTATGGGCGGAAGAGCCGAAGAAAGGGGACAAGAAGGGAGAAAAGAAGGACCAGAAAGCGGTTTTGGAAGAAATCACCGTCATAGGCGCCCCGGACAGCAATCCCGTTACTCCTATCGATACCCGTTACGGTACGCAGTACAATCTCGTGACCGAAGAACAGATCAAACAACAGAATGCCTATGACTTCCAGTCCACCCTGCGCAATGTGCCGGGGGTTATGTTTCAAAGCAAGAATCTCATGGGAAGCCAGACCAGCCACAGCCTTTATATTCGCGGCCGAGGCGCCAGCCATCCCAGCTCTGATTTTGCGGTTCAGTTTGACGGAGTTCCCCGCTATGGGGCATTATTCGGCCAGGTGTTGGGCGACGGCATCGCCATCTCCACGATCGGGGGGATAGAGGTTTTCAAGAGCCCGCAGCCCTCTCAGTTCGGCAACGGTTATGCGGCGGTGAATGTCCTGCCCAAGTATTTAAAGGAAGAGGGTCAAGAGGTCTTGTTAGATTTCAGCGGGGGCAGTTACGGCACATTTAGCCAGAGTCTCTCCGGCGGTGTCAAGAAGGGGCCGTATGACTTCTACGTGTCCCAAAGCTGGGCGTCCACAGACGGCCATGTCGACCATTCCCGTGCCCAGCAGCAGAGTTACTATGCAAATCTCGGCTATCAGATCAACAAGGAGTGGAACATCCGGTTCCTGGCCAACCAAGTCAACAGTCAGACCTTGGCTCCCATGCCGAACGTCACACCCACGGCAACAAACGGAGTAAGCTGGCCCGGAGCGGAACGCTACGATACCGAAACCTTTCTTACGACATTGACACTGAACCACCAATACGAAAAATTCAGCGGTTATCTGAAGGCCTATAGGAATGATACCGATTTTGACCTGTTGCAGGAATTGACAAACGGTAAGCGGTACGCCGGCGGCACCGACGGCCTCTGGTCCCGGCAGGAGATTTCGCTTTATGGAATACGGGGCAAAGAAAAACTTCATCTTTGGTCGGGTGGAGAAATCCTGTTTGGAGCGGACCTGGATATGACCGAACTGAAGAATACCCAACGGACAGTCAGTGGGCTCGCGGTTGCCGGGATCAACGGTGGTCGAGCCGAAAGGGTGTGGGATTTCCCCGATACAACACTCTTTTCTCCCTATCTGGCCGTAAGTCAAATGGTCGGTCGATCGGAAGATTTCCACATCATCCCCTCGGCAGGTTTCCGTTATTTCAAACACAACGAGTTCGAGGATAAGTCAGCGGTCCAGGCAGGTCTGGTGACGGGCTACGGCAATACCGATCTCAATATCAATTACTCCCAAGGTGTCAACTATCCCTCGCCGGTCGTGCTGATGAACTTCGTGCTCACCAGCGCGCCCGTGAGCAATCCAAGCCAGTACTGGAGTGAGATCAAACCGGAAGTGGTCGACCACTATGAAGTAGGCTTAACCCACACTTGGCCGGAAACCGCCTCGCTGGGGGCAACGGCTTTCTATGACAAAGGCAAGGATCGCGTCCAGGCATACATGTTTGGCGCCATCCCAACCCAGTTTAATGATCCCATCGGAGAATATGAGATCCGCGGTTTGGAACTCACGGGGAAAGTAACCCCTGTGAAAGATCTTGAGTTCACCGCCGGCGCCACCTGGCTGGAAGCCAAAGCCAAGGGCAGTGACGGCATTGAACGTGACCGGATGCCTTACACGCCCGGTTTCCAGTTTCAGGCCGGAGCCAACTGGAAGTTTCTGGAAAGATACCGGCTCTTCCTGGATTTGCAACACCTCAAGGACGTGTATGCGGGCACAAGCGCGCGAACCGCAACGTTCAACTACACGCAGCTTACCGATGCCAACAAGCTCAGCGACATGACTTTGGTGAACGCCCGGCTGAGCTATCGATTCGATTACAGACCGCTGCACCTGAGGGACTCGGAGGTCTTTATGGCGGTAAACAATATTTTTGATCAAAATTATGAATATGCCAAAGGCTACAGCATGCCTGGAACAACTGTTTTTGCAGGATTCAGCCTGAAGTACTGACAGGCTTTCTTTTTCAGATCAGGAGGGGTGTTCATGAACACCCCTCCGCTTTTCGGAGGATCGGTTGATGCGGAGCAAAGGGATATTGTTTTTCGTGATTGCAGTCGTGGGGATTCTGTGCGTTTTCCCCTGCTTTTCCGGCAATTCCCAAGAAGGAAAGGTGGGAATGGTGCGCGGCATTGTAGCATCGGACACGATCCTGTCCGGAATGATCGCATCGCTTCTGCCTCCGAGTCGATATTCTATCGAATCGATACTGCCCTCAGGGCAGTGTCCTGGCCACTATGACGTGAAACTCTCAGACATCGAGAAAACGAAAAAGGCCGATCTGATTGTTTTATTCAGGGGAATGCCTTTCATGGACAAGGCCGGCTTGGGCGGAAGAGCGCAAATTCTTATGGATGCGGGAGGCCGCAACTGGATGGCGCCAGACTCCTATATATATGGGTTGGGTGTCCTTGCCGGCGGACTTTCAAATCATTTTCCAGAAGATAAGGATGAAATCATGAGGCGGAAGGAAGCGGCGATCCGCAAGGTGAATGCAGGGGCGAAGTCGCTCGTTGAAAACATCAGGCGGACGGGGATCTCCGGAAAGGCGATCATCGCCTCCTCCATGCAGAAAGAGCCGCTTGTGTGGATGGGTTTTCGTGTTGTTGGAGAATACGGCAGACCGGAGGCGATCTCCGCCAGGGAAATTGTGCGCCTTTCGAAAATCGGAAGGGAACAACAGGCAACAGCCGTCGTGGACAATCTTCAATCCGGACCCGACACAGGAAAAGGAATCGCCGAATCCCTGGGGGTGCCGCACGTGGTCCTGACCAATTTTCCATCGGAAAAAGGGTATCTGGCCACACTCGGAGAGAATGTTGACGCCATCGTGGCGGCGGTGGGTCGAAAATGAAACCGGATGGTTAAAATGATGTATCATGAGTCCATTATAGAACTTAACGGCATATCTGTCCGAAAGGCAAAGGGCTTGTTGTTGGGCGGAATCAGCCTTAACGTGTCGCGCAACGAGTTTGTCGGCATTATTGGTCCCAACGGCGCCGGGAAAACCACGCTTCTGAATGTCATAGCCGGCTTGGAAAGGTTCGAGGGGACGCTCGGTCTTTTCGGACGACGGGAATCGTGGCGACGCTCTCGTGACACCAGGGTGCGTATTGGTTACGTCCCGCAATTGTTCCAAATCGATCCGGCGTTTCCAATTCTGGCGTCGGAGGCCGTGATGACCGGTGCAATCGGCCGGCTCGGGCTGTTCCGCTCGCCCGGCAGACAAGAGAAGGAAGATGCGATGCGACTCATGGACATGATGCGCTTGACCCACCTTGCGGAAAGGCCGTTGGGCCTGCTTTCCGGCGGCGAGCGGCAGAAAGTGTCGCTGGCGCGGGCGATTCTCCAACAACCGGATATCCTTCTCATGGATGAACCGACCGCAAATCTGGATATCGCTGTCCAGAAGGAAGTCTTGAACCTTATCGATGAAATTCACAAACAGGAAGCCCTGACGTTTCTTTTCGTCACGCATGATTTCAATATGCTTCCCTCGGCAATGCGACGCGCCGTCTTGCTGGATCATGGCAAAAAAGTTTTCGATGGAGACATAAACACCGCCTTGTCGGGTGATCGGTTGAGCAGGTTGTTCCGTTACCCGCTGGAGACTTTTGAGCGCAACGGCAGGAGATTCGTTTCCTATGGCTGAACATTTGCTCGAAGCGCTCACGTACCCGCCCATCCAACGCGCCGCCATCGCCTGCGTGCTGTGCGGCGCGAGCTGCTCGCTGCTGTCCGTATTTGTGGTTCTGATGAAGATGCCGCTGATAGGCGTCTCGATGTCCCACGCCGCTTTTGCGGGCGCCGTATTGGGGTTGCTGTTTGACTTCAATCCTTTTTTAAGCGGTTTTATCCTCTGTCTGCTGGTGGCGGGAGTCCTGGGCCCGCTTTCGGATCGCACGGACATGTCTCCCGAGAACATGCTCGGCATCATGTTCTCTTTTCTTATGGGACTTGCGTTTCTCGGCATGGGAATTCTCACGAGGACAAAGGCCGGCGCCCTCAACCTGATGTGGGGAAGCCTGCTGTCGCTGTCCGGATCGGACATTTGGATATTGACGATTATCACATCGCTCCTTGTCCTTTTTGTATTTTTATTTTTCAAGGAGATTCGCTCCGTGATGTTTAACAGGCGGCTTGCCGCAGCGAGCGGCGTGCCTGAGCGGATGATCTATTACGCGCTTCTGTTTCTAACCGGGGCCGTCGTGTCCTCAAACCTTGCGACGGTGGGTGGCCTGCTCATCTTCGCCTTACTCGTGCAACCCGGCGCCACAGCGCTCCAGTTGACGTACAATTTGGAACACTTTTTTCTCATTTCCGCGGCCTCGGGGATCGGCGCCTGCGTTTCCGGTCTTGTCGTGTCTTACATTTTTGACCTTCCGTCCGGCGCGTCGGTGGTTCTCATGGCGACAACCATCTTTGCCGTCGCATACACTTTTTCACCAAAACGCCGCTCGGCAATACTCAAGGGAAGGAACAAGTTCTATGAAAATGACGCCCGATGAAATCTATCGAACACGAAAGCAGTTTTTCAACGATCATGCAGAAATGTGGCGTGATATGTGGTACAAAGATCCCGCAACCGGGCGCCACGATAAGCATGAAAAGGACTTTGATCGCCTGTTTTCACTCCTGCCGTTGAAACCGGGAGACCATGTATTAGACGTCGGATGCGGACCCGGCGTGCTGGTACCACTCATTCTCGAACGGATCACAGAGACCGGCATTCTCTATGAGCTGGACTTCGCGGATAAGATGATAGAAACCAATCGGAGACTGCATGGGGGGGAGAACATTCGATTCATCCTCGCGGACGCTGAGAATGCAGCGCTGGATGACGCCTCGTGCGACGTGGTTATCTGTTTCTCGTGCTTCCCCCATTTTCATGACAAGGAAAAAGCCATGACGACCCTATCACGTCTCCTGAAACCGCGTGGGGTTTTTGCCGTGTCGCATTTCGACTCGTCGGAGGGGATAAACAAACACCACGGGTCATGCCATGCCGTCATGCACGACCATCTGCCTGACGAGGCGGCGATGCGTGCCTTGTTGCAAACAGAAGCCTTGGGTATTGATGTGTTTATTGATGAGCCGGGTTTCTATTATATTCTTGCAAGAAAATAGTCTCCGTGGGATGCCGCCATGTCTGTCTTTCTGTCCCTCTATCTGTGGATATCAAGCTCCCACGGCCAGAGATCGGATCGCCTCCAGGGCAAAGGATATTTCCTCGACATTGTTGAAGTAACCGAATCCGAAACGGATCGTTCCCCGGGAGAAGGTCCCGATCGTCCGGTGCGCGGCGGGGGCGCAATGCAGTCCCGGCCGGCAGAGGATACCAAAGCGTTCATCGAGTTCAAGAGACGCCTCGGAAGGAGAAACACCGGCGATGTTAAAAGAGACTGCGGCTGTCCGGCTCGCGGCGTCGGGTGGCCCATAAACAGTAATGCCTTTCAGGGAAGCAAGCCCCTTCAGGAATCTCTCGGTCAACCCTTCCTCTTTACGGCGGATCGCTTCCACCCCTTCCGCGAGGACAAAACGAACCCCGGCGCCAAGGCCGGCGAGCCCGATGGTGTTGGGGGTTCCCGACTCGTATTTATCGGGCATAAAATCCGGTTGCCTTTCAAACTCAGAGCGGCTCCCCGTGCCGCCCATCATCAAAGGCCGGAGATGCTTTTCTATCCCCTCCCGGATATAAAGCCCACCTGTCCCCTGAGGTCCGAAGAGGGACTTGTGGCCTGAAAAAGCAAGGAGGTCGATTGCCATTTCGTCAACATGGATGGGCAATGCCCCTGCTGTCTGGGCGGCGTCCACACAGAACAGAAATCCATGGTCCCGGACGATGTGTCCCAGTTCGGCAATGGGCTGGATGGTTCCCGTCACATTCGAGGAGTGGGTAACGACCAGTAGTCGGGTCTGCGGCCGAATCGCGGCGCGGACATCCTCGGGGTCCAGCCTGCCGTCGCCGGAGCAGGAAACAACCGATATTTGCACCCCCTGTGTCTCTAAAAAGCGCAATGGCCGCATGACGGAATTGTGTTCCATACTGGAGGTAATGACATGATCGCCCGAATGGAGGATACCCAGCAGGGCGATATTCAGCGCTTCCGTGGCATTCTTGGTGAAGGCGATCCGAAGGGAATCATCGATTCCGAAAAGCTCCGCCAGGACCTCGCGGGTTTCCAGGATTATCCGCCCCGCATCGAGCGAGCGCCGGTGACCGGAGCGGCCGGGACTGCCGCCGATCATCCCGCTGTAATGGTTCATCGCCTCGATCATCCCCGCCGGCTTGGGCCAGGAGGTAGCGGCGTTATCGAAATAGATGGTCTGATTTTTTCCCGGATCGGGTTCCATCCTTTTCCTCCGGTTTATAGAAGAACCATTCTTTCCCAGGTCACCAGGCCCTGCAGCGCCTCTGCCACAAGCCCCTGCTGCGCCACCGCAACACGGAGGCAGACCCCGCAGTCAGAGCTGATATGGCGAGGAACGGGAATCAGTTTATGGACAATCCCCTGTTCCTTGAGGATCTTTTCCGCCTTCAGGGCATGGCTGACCGAAGGAAACAGAAATACGGCGTACGGCGGCGCTTCCATCACGGACGCACCAGCCGGGCGGCGCCCGCCATCGTTTCGAGGATGTCGTACATATTGGAAATACGTCCTGCCGCGATCTGATCGCCCAGCCCGAAATAGTTCACGCATGTGCCGCAGACCAGGATGTCCACCCCGGCCTTCGCCAATTGCTGCAAGTCATCGAGGACCGTCGAATCCTTCACGGCGAGCTTGACCCCGGCATTGTAACAGATGATCGTCGCCGGCAACGGTTTGAGTTGCGCAAGGGTGTGGATGAAGGCCCGGATCAGGACGTCTCCCAGGACGTCATCCCCACGCCCCATGCGGTTGTCGGAGAGGACGACCACGATGGGGCCCGTTTCCTTTTCCGGCACAATGGCGCAGGTCAGCTCTGCGGCGACGGCGCCGGCATCCACGGGGGCTTGGCCCGTCGCACCAATCCTCACCAGTCCAATCTCCCGGACCCCACCCTCCTTTTCCGTCACGGAGAAGCCGCAGGCCGTTTTCACGGCCAGGCGGCGGATATTTTCCACGGCGATCTCATTGTCCACGAGAACGATCACCTCTTCGTTCTCCGCGATCGCCTTTTTTGCCAACAGTACGGGCTGCGGACAGGCAAGCCCTCTGGCGTCAACGGTTGTCTTCATATCTTCCAACCTCCTTTTTATGGTTTATTTCCCAACCTCAATAAAATCCAGATATGCCACGGCGCTTCCGCCGGCGTTGTCCGTATCGCTCATCACGGCCAGGCCCGCCGTTGCTGGGGGATCCTTGCCGAAGGCCCGCCGGTAGTCCTCCAGGACCTTGACCGACTCCTCCCCCACTGGCCGTCCCGTTCCTTCCCCTTTTCCAGCACGACCATGAAGACCTTGTCCGTGTAGGGACTCTGAATGATCTGTTCGGAAATACTGCGGCCCGTCCAGACATAATTCAGGGTGCTGTGGGGCGGATATTGGTCGTAGATCGCTTTGGCGGCGCCGTATGTCAGGCGCTCCCCCAGTATCGCCTGGGTCGGGTCGTAAGAAAACATGACATAGACCCGGATCGAATAGTCGTCACCCGCCTTTCCCTTCGGGTCTCCCCGGTTCGACAGTTGCTCCACCTTCCACCGCCATCGGAGACATGGCGTTTCGGCGACGTTGAAGGTGCGGCGACAGACCATGGCCGAGGCGGTAGCGCGGCTTTCGGCCTACAATATGGATTTCTCCTCTTCCCGGACCTGGGGGTAGGTTGAATTCGCCTTGATCTTCGAAAACGTCAGCGGTTCCTACTGGGCAAGGCTGTCAAAATCCTCAATCAACCTTTTCTGATTTTCACGTTAAACACACCGCCTTTTTCACCGATGTCGGTCACCGTCCATCTGCGGCTGACTGCGGCACGGGAAACATTTTCCTTCGAAGCATCGTTGTCCACCATGATGATGATTTCATCTGCCTTGCCTGCCTTGATCTCATTAAGGGTCATCAGGACGGGCTGGGGGCATGAAAGTCCTCGAGCATCTATCATCTTAACCATCTCTTCCTCCTTATGTAATGCTTTTTCTCATGGTCAATCCAATGAACAGACATACCGCAAACCCAATCCCCACGGCGGGGATTCCGTATGGCCCGACGCCGGTCGCCGAACTGGCCATGCCGAAGTTATGGGCGATGCCGGCCCCGGCGATCATGCCCATCACAAAGATCGCGGCGTCTCCGTCTCCCTCGCCGGCCAGGAAGAGCTGGCGGCCGGGACATCCGCCGGCCAGGCAGAATGCCAGACCCGACAGGGCCATTCCCAAGAAATTCCATATGTGCATCGTGTGGGCGACGGGCTGACCCTCGAATCCCGGCTTGAACTGTCCCAGGATGAAGTTGACGACAAAGGCGGTAATGATGAGGGCCATGAATCCCGAAAGGAGGTGCATCTGTCGGAAGAGGACGAAGTCACGGATGGCCCCCATGGTACAGAAGCGGCTCCGCTGGGCTATAAACCCGATCAGAAGACCCACGACAAGAGAGACCGCCAGGGGGGCATGCATCGATCCCGGCCCCTTCACGCTGTAAAAGAGGACCCCGCTTTTGGCCTCGCCGGTCACCTGCGGGAAGAACAGCATCAGCAGCAAAAGCCCGACCATGAACAGGGGAAGCATCCATCCCGCTGTATGGTGGGTCTGCTGGGTCCGTCCGAGGTTGAATCCCCCTTTCAGGAAAAGGGTGCCGATCCAGATGCCGAAGATCAGGCCCAGCAGGCCGAGGATTGCGTTGCCGTCGCCGCCGGCGAGACGAAGCGCCGCCCGCCAGGGGCATCCGAGAAACACCAGCGCCCCGATCATGGCAAAGACACCGAGGACAAACCGGACGATCGGCGCAGAGCCCAACCGGGAGCGGTATTCCTTGAACAGATACGCGGCCGCCAGCGACCCGAGGACAAAACCAACGATTTCGGGGCGGATGTACTGCACCAAATCCACCCGGTGAAGGCCGAGGGCGCCGGCGATGTCCCGTTCGAAGCAGGCTACGCAGACCCCCATGTTGCCGGGATTTCCCCATTTCTGCAAAAGCGGCGCTAAAATGCCGATCACGATTCCGACGCCGATGATGCCCCAACGCCCCGCAAAGATGTTTTTAATTCCGCTCATTGAATACCTCCTTATATTGATTTTCGTGATATTCCCGGACCCGCCGGGAAAAGCTCAGACACGTCGTCCCCATCCCGATGAGGCCCAGGTCCCGATAAAATCGAAGAGCTTGGTCACGCCGCCATAAATGAAGAGGGCCGCCAAGGCCATGCGGACAATCCGGTAGGGCCAGGGATGGACCAGTCCCTGATGGAAAATATTCCTGATTTTTTTGAAATAAATTGAATTTATTGAATACTGATCGACCAATGTCGCCTCCTGAATGCGCCATGCCGTAATCTCCGCGGCATGACCCTCAGGGGGCTAATCGGTCAGGGGGGAGAGACGGCAGGACGGCGTTTTCCGGAGGACCGCCCGGGTCCTCTGTCAGCGCCTCATATTAACGGGGTGAAGAATAACAATAAATAACTCACTGATATCGCTCCTAATATTTGCCTTTTTCGGATAACAAATGCCTCTATGTGGTGAGAGTATAAGTGGAACGACCTTGATTGTCAATGAAATACTGGCAACTGGGACATGAACCATTTGAGCATGAACAATTTGAAAACCGAAAAAAGCGGCTTGACAAACCGCAGCTTCTTTGTATAATTATTATTATCATAAAAGATCATGGTGGATAGTGGAAGGGGGGTGAGATTCCCCCGCTGCCCCGCAGCCGTGAAGGGAACGAAAGCCCGAGATGCCACTCTCGCGAGGGAATCGCGAGGGGAAGGCGGGCGAGTAGGCGGCCCCAAGCCGGAAAACCAATCCACCGGAAGCATTCCCGCGGGAGGAAGATCTTGACCCATCCGGCGCCCCATCTGACCCTGATCAGGATTTTCAGGGTTTGTCTCTTATTGCTGGCTTTTCTGGCCGGCGTTTCTGTCCTTTCCCTTGTGGCGGGTCCCGCTCCGATCGGGATTACCGCCGTCTTCAAAGGCATTCTCGCCGCTGTCCGTTTCCCCGGCGCATCCGATCCCCTGACCGGGGCGGAGCGGACGATCCTTTTTTCGATCCGGATCCCCAGGATACTCTTGGCAGGCCTGGTCGGCGCTGCCCTGTCGTGCGCGGGAGTCGTCTTTCAGGGTCTGTTGCGCAACCCGCTGGCCGATCCCTATGTTCTCGGCGTTTCCGGCGGCGCCGCCGTGGGCGCCGTTATTGCAATTGTCACAGGCCTCGGTTCCCTTCCCTTCGGCATCCCCGGTCTGGCCTTTGCCGGCGGACTCCTCTCCATACTGCTCGTATGGGGGCTTTCCGGCGTGACCGGCGAACGACGGACGGACCGCACCCTGCTGGCCGGGATCATCGTCAACGCCTTTTTCTCGGCGCTCATCATGTTTCTCGTCTCCATCACCAGCGGGGAGCAGATCCACAGCGTCATCTTCTGGCTGATGGGGGATCTGGCGATGGCGGGAGAAAACGACATTCTCCTGGCGGCCGTGTTTCTGGTCGCCGGTTTTTCCGTGATGGTTCTTCACGCCCGCGATCTCAATATCCTTCTCACCGGCGAGGAGACGGCCCTTCAGTTAGGGATCCCGGTGAAGAGGACCCGGATGCTCCTGCTCGTTTCCGCTTCGCTGGTGACAGGGGCGGCCGTTTCCGTCAGCGGCATCATCGGCTTCGTAGGTCTCATGGTTCCCCATATCGTGCGGATGCTGTTCGGGTCCGATCACCGGTTGCTGCTGCCGGCCTCGCTGTTATTCGGCGGCGCCTTCCTGATGGCCGCCGATACGATCGCCCGCATTGTTCTGGCCCCTGCCGAGCTGCCGGTCGGGGTGGTCACGGCCCTCTGCGGCGCCCCCTATTTTGCCTATCTGATGAAGAGGTCGGCTTGAGTGATGCCCATCCTTGAACTGGAACGGATCAGTTTTAAATACGGCGAAAAGCGGGTGCTTCAGGATGTCACCCTGACCGTGGCAAAAGGGGAGTTCTTCGGGATCCTGGGGCCGAACGGCTCCGGAAAATCCACGCTCCTGAACCTGATCGACGGGATACGATCGCCCTGCGAGGGCGAAATCCGCCTCAAAGGCATTGCCCCCGGGAAGATGCGGCGGAAGGATGTGGCGCGGCTGGTCGCGGTTGTGCCCCAGGAGGCGTCATGGGTCTTTCCCCTGACGGTGGAGGAAGTCGTCCTGATGGGAAGGACCCCCCATCTCGGTCGGCTGGCGTTTGAATCGGAAAGGGATCTTGCCGTCGCCCGGTCCGCCATGGACGCAACGGACCTTCTTCCCTTCGCTTCGCGCCTCATGGAGACCCTGAGCGGGGGCGAGCGGCAGCGGGTGTTGATCGCCAGGGCGCTGGCGCAGGAACCGGAGGTCATCCTTCTGGATGAACCTACCTCCTCCCTCGACATCGCCCACCAGATTCGCACCCTCGATCTTATTCGATCACTCAGCAGAAGCGCAGGCCTCACCGTCGTGTCCGTCACGCATGATATGAATCTGGCGGCGCTTTACTGTGACCGGATCGCCCTGCTTGAGGAGGGGCGGCTCCACTCTCTGGGGCGTCCCGGGGAGGTCATTACCGAATCACACATCGAGGAGGTATACAGGGTCAACGTCGCTGTTGACCATCATCCATTAACCGGACTGCCGAGGGTTTCCCTTCTCGGCGGCCATTCGCCAGGTCAGGGAAGCCGGTGGGAATCCGGCGCTGCCCCGCAACTGTAAGCGGAACGAAATCCGAGGGAAGCCCACTGGTCTCTTGAAGACCGGGAAGGCGCGGAGAGTAGGCATGAGCCGCGAGCCAGGATATTTGACCGGCGGATGAAGACACCAACTTTTCGAGAGGAAAAGAAGGAGGAAAAATGACAGGCTTTTCAAGATTTCTGCGGTTTGGTTTTTTCAGCTTGACTCTTTTGCCCTGTGCGGTTCCCGTTTATGGGGCGCCGCCCGATGACGCCGGCAGGATGGCGGTCCTGCAGGAGGTGGTCGTGACGGCGACGCGCGATCAGGAGGAGATCCGGAAGGTGCCCGCCCATGTCACGGTCATCACGGAAAAGGAGATCCGGGATTCCGGGGCGACGAGCCTGGTGGAGATCCTGGAGCGGCAGGAGGGGATTCAATTCCGCTCGTACAGCGGTCATGAGCCCCTTTCCATCATCGACCTGCGCGGGATGGGCGGCGACAACCCCTTCGGGAAGGTCCAGATTCAGCTCAACGGAAGAAGATTGAACCGGCCGGATATGGCCTCCGTCAACTGGTTTCAAATCCCCTTGAGCCAGGTGGAAAGGATCGAAATCGTCCGGGGCGCGGGCAGCGTCCTCTACGGTGATTCCGCCGTGGCCGGCGTCATCAACATCATAACGAGAAAAGGAGAAGGCAAACCGGCATTCCACATCTCCGCCGTGGCCGGAAGTTACGGACTCCACGACGAGAAGGCAGCGGTGAGCGGTTCGGAAAAGAAGTGGTCTTATGCCGTCAGCGGAGAGAATTATTTCTCCCTCGGGTATCGGAACCGGTCGACGGTCTCCTCCCAGGGCGCGGGACTGGATCTGGCCTATGATGCCGGCGAACATCTCGGTCTGTCCATGGGGGCGTCCTTCAACCGAACTCAGTATGAACTGCCCGGGAACCTCACCGCAGCGGAAATGGCGATGGATCGCCGGCAGTATCAGCCCGCCAGACCGACCTATTGGACTTCGGCCAGTTCGGATGATGACGGAACGGACCGGCAGACGGAGCTGCGTTTTCGGATCGATTCGATTCTGGGCGATTTCGGCCGCGCCGAGATCGGCTTTTCCGCCGGGAACAAGGATGCGGCGACCAATTACGCCTCCTGGAACTCTTTCAACAGCTATACGATCCGGACGTATGCCGTGACCCCAAAATACATCCTGGAGAAGGAGATTTTCGGGCGCGCCAACAAGCTGACGGCCGGGGTCGATTATTACCTCGAACCCTTTACAATGGATCGCTACACGAACCGGGAGAGGACCCAAAAGCTCAGCGTGGTCGATCTGGAACGGGAGACCACGGGATATTACCTCCGCGACGAGTTCAATCTCGCCCGGCCATTGATCCTGAGTGCCGGTTACCGATGGGAAGAGGCGTCCATCAAGGGGAACAGCGTCACGCTTCCCGGCACGGTCGATTTTGATACGAAAAAAACGCACCGGGGAGATGCCCATGAACTGGGACTCACCTATCTGATCGGTGATAAGTCCAAGGTGTTTGCCAGGTACGCCACGGCTTACCGTTTGCCGTTCATCGACGAACAGGCCTCGTATTATGGCTGGGGGAACGGTTTTCTGGCCGATCTGGAAAAGGAGACGGCCAAGACCATGGAACTGGGAACCTCTCTGAATCCTTTGAAGAATCTTACGGTCGGTCTGACCCTGTTCCGCATTGACATGGAAAATGAGATTGCCTGGAACAGCGCAACCAACCGAAATGAGAATCTGGACAGGACCCGCCATGAGGGGGCCGAAGGGACGTTTTCCTATCTCTGGGAAAAACGGTTCAAGATTTACGGCAGCTACACCTACCACAAGGCCACGTTTGAAGCGGGTCCTTACAACGGCAGGGAGTTGCCCCTGGTTCCCAATCGGATGGTCCGCGTGGGTGCGGAATGGCATCTCCCCGGCGCCTTCATCCTGCGGCCCGAGATTCGCTTCGTCAGCGACGCTTATCTGAGCGGGGACAACGACAACACGGGGGGAAAACTTTCATCATACCGGATTTATGACCTTTTCCTGTTTTATCGCCCTGTGATTGGCCGTTATAAAATATCGGCCTTTGCGGGGGTGGAAAACCTAACCAATGAGCTGTACGCGACTTCAGGCGTGAAGGGGACCGCGTTTTCACCGCAGACCTATTATCCGATGCCGGAAAAAACGGTCAAGTGTGGGATCTCATTTGAGTTCTGAAAGGATAGGCGGGGAGGTCGCTGGGCTGTTCCCCTTGTAAGGAGTTCGGGAAAATGATCCGTCTGCCGGTTGCGGAAAGGCGATTCTCTCTTGCCCTGATTGTTTCAGCGACAATCCATGCCGCCATGTTGCCTATGCTCCTGTCTTTCTGGTCCGGGTCTGCCCCAAGGCACGTTC
>MNZQ01000008.1:19684-20720 GCA_001873745.1 Syntrophaceae bacterium CG2_30_58_14 | reverse complement strand
CATAGGACATGAGAATCTGTTTCAGCATCCCAAGCATCAGAGAATCCCTAATGTCCTTCAGTTTGTAAACAATCTCGTTCAAATTTACTTTTCCTATTGCCAGATCAAATTCACATGTTATACTAATGCATCGTTTCATCACGGTCTCTCCTTCAAGGTTTTGTTTCCCAAAACGTACCCTAAAGAGAGACCGTGATTTTTTCAATTTACTTTTTGACCAACCTTTTGAACGTTACCAATTGATGAAGCAGATTGAAGAGTGCTATCAAATTCTGAAAGATCCAAACGGTTACGTGGAAAGATTCAAGGCGGAAAGCGGCAGGAAGGTTGTCGGGACCTTCTGCTCCTACGCGCCGGAGGAAATCATCCTCGCCTCCGGGGCGCACCCCTTTAGGCTCTTCGGTTCGGGGGATAAGATCCGGCTGGCCGAGGCCCATTTGCAGTCCTACTGCTGCTCGCTGGTCCGGGGCGCGCTGGAGGACGCCCTCGGCGGTCGTCTCGCGTTCCTCGATGGCGTCGTTTTTCCCCACACCTGCGACTCGATCCAGCGCCTCTCCGACATCTGGCGGCTGAACGTCCCCGCCTGCTTCCATCTCGACCTGGTCTTGCCGGTCAAGCTGGATACGGAAGGCGCCCGGCAATACATGATCGATGTGCTGAGGCGGTTCCGCGGGGAACTGGGGGAGAAGTTAGGCGTGACGATCTCCGACGAAGAGCTCCGGGCCGCGATCCGGACCTGCAACCGGATCCGCGCCGCCCTCACACGGATCTATAATCTGAAGAGTGAGCGGCCGGAGATCCTCAAGGGGAGCGATCTCTATGCCATGACCAGAGCCGCGATGATCATGGAACGGACCCGGGCGGCGTCCCTTCTGGAGGAGGTTGCGGAGGAGTTGGCGAAAAAGGGCACGGGGCAGGCAGTCGCAGGATTAGCGCAAAAAGGAACTGCCGTTTCAGGCCCGGCGCCCAAGCGGATCGTCCTGTCCGGCGGCGTCTGCAACCACCCCGACATCTACACGATCATCGAGGAGGCGGG
>MNZQ01000008.1:0-19675 GCA_001873745.1 Syntrophaceae bacterium CG2_30_58_14 | reverse complement strand
TCTGCACCGGTTCCCGCTATTTCAGCGGACTCATTGACGAGAACGCCGATCCCGTGACGGCCATCGCCGACCGTTACCTGGAGCGGGTTGTCTGTCCGGCGAAGCACCGGGGCCTTACCGACCGGGCGGACTACCTCGTCCGCCTCACCCGGGAGAGGCAGGCGCAGGGGGTGATCTTCTTTCTGCTGAAGTTCTGCGACCCCCACGCCTTCGATTACCCTTATCTCAAGGAGGCGCTGGACCGGGAAGGGGTACCGAGCCTGCTCCTTGAGGTCGAGGACCGGCTCCCGGCCGACGGGCAGCTCCGGACGCGGTTCGAGGCGTTTGTCGAGATGATCCAATGAATTTAAATGATCGAAATGGGTTTCATGCAGCGCGATTGAAACATTTTTCGGGTGCCCTGCCGTCGCAGTGCAGCGAAAGCAGAAGTAGGGTGCGTTAGGCGAAAGCCGTAACGCACCAATAAATGAGCGGTGCGTCAAGACGCACCCTACACTCTGGATTCCCGCTTTCGCGGGAATGACAAAAAATAGCAAGATCCGACTTCTTACGAAGTCGTCAATGAGTCAGGAGAAAACGATGGCGGAAAAAGACGAGGCGAAGGAAAAGCGGAAGATCAAGACGGTCGCAAAGATGAAGGAGATCATGACGGCCTACTATATCGATGCGAAAACCGCAGGGCAGACGGGGAAAAAGGTCGCCTGGATCACCAGCGGCGGTCCGGTGGAGCCGCTGATCGCAATGGACGTGATCCCCGTCTATCCGGAGAACCACGGGGCGATGGTCGGGGCGAGCAAGATGGGGGCGGATCTCTGCGGGAAGGCGGAGGCGATGGGTTATTCGAGCGACCTCTGTTCCTATGCCCGCGCCGATATCGCCTGCGCCCCGATCAACGGCGGGCCGATCGGCGGCCTCCCGCGGCCTGACATGCTCGTCTGCTGCAACAACATCTGCGGGACCGTCATGAAATGGTACGAGGTGCAGGCCCGGTTTTTCAAGGTTCCGCTCTTCATCCTCGACACCCCCGTCTGCCATACCGGTTTTTCCGCGGAGGCGAAGCGCTACGTCAAGGGGCAGATCAACGAGTACATTGCATTCCTGGAGAAGGCCTGCGGGAAGAGGTTCGATTATGACCGGATCAAGGAGGTTGGGCGCCTCTCCGTCCAGGGACAGCGGCTCTGGCAGGAGATCCTCGACACGGCGATGAACCGGCCCGCGCCGATCAGCGCCTTCGATGCCTTCTTCCACCTCGCCCTGATCGTGACACTCCGCGGGACGCAGCAGACCGTGGACTATTACAAGATGCTGCTGGCCGAGATGCGTGAGCGCGTCGCCGCGGGGATCGGCGCCGTTCCGCGCGAGAAATACCGGCTCCTCTGGGACAACCTCCCCGTCTGGTACCGGACGAAGTGGCTCTCCGAGAAGTTCGCCTCCCAGGACGCATGCCTCGTGGCGGACACCTACACTTCGGCCTGGTGCGGCGCCCTCCGGTACGTCGATGAAAACGATTTTCTCGGGACGATGGCCGAGTGCCACACCCGGATCTACCTCAACATCGGCGTGGACGTGATGGCCCGGCAGGTGATGGAAATGGCCGACAAATACGACGTGGACGGCATCGTGATGCACTCTAACCGGAGCTGCAAGCCTTACTCCTTCGGGCAGTACGACATCCAGCGGATCATCCGGGAGCAGAAGGGGCTGCCGACACTCATGATCGAAGCGGACATGGTCGATGAGCGGAACTTCTCCGAGGGCCAGATCGAAACCCGGATCGACGCCTTCATCGAGGTGCTGAAGGGGAAGAATTAGGCTATGGGTTAAAAGAGCCCGGTTTGACGGTATCGGGCGCATACGATTGGAGGAGATGAAACGATGAAGATCAAGGTTGTGGATGAATTTATTGCACTGGCCTCGCTGAACAGTCCTTCCCGCAGGGAGGGTCGGGTCGCCGGATATCTGGTCGCAAGGCTCCGGGAATTAGGCGTTGATGCGACCGTGGATAACTCGGCCGCCCGTTCGGGGAGCGACACAGGCAATCTCATTGCCCGGATTCCGGGCAGCGCCGCCGGACCCACCATCCTGCTCTGTGCCCACATGGACACGGTCGGCCCCACGGAGGGAATGGTCCCGGTGGTCCGGGACGGCGTGGTTTACAGCAACGGCGAGACGGTTCTCGGGGCGGACGACAAAGCGGGGATTGCGATCATCCTGGCCGCCCTGTCGGGGCTAAAGGCGGACGCGATCCCCCACGGCCCGATCGAGATCCTGTTCACCGTTCAGGAGGAGGTGGGGCTCTTCGGCGCCAAATATCTGCAAGCGGATCTGAAGGCGGACTTCGGCTACATCCTCGACGGGGACGGGCCGGTGGGCAATATCATCAACCGGGCGCCTTCCAAGGTGGACCTCGATTTTGTTCTGGAAGGAAAGGCCGCCCATGCAGGGCGTCCCGATACCGGGATCAACGCCATCGTTGCCGCCTCCTCGGCCATTGCCCGACTCCGCACCGGCCGCATCGATGCTGAGACCACTTCGAACGTCGGCGTCATCAGCGGGGGCAAAGCGCGGAACATCGTTCCCGATCGCGCGGATGTGGCTATCGAGGTCCGGAGCACCGATTTGGAGAAGTTAGAGCGGGAAGTCCAGGCGGTCCTCGATGCCTTTAACGAAGCGGCGGCCGCCTCCGGCGCCCGCCTGACGGTACGGCGGGAGACCTCCTTTGAAACCTTCACCATTCCGGAAACCCACCCGGTTGTGACCAACGCCTTTCGTGCGGCGCGCTCCCTGGGCATCGCACCCCGTCTCTGGACCTCCGGCGGCGGCATGGACGCCAACGTCTTCAACTTGCGAGGATTGGTCTGCGTGGGTCTGGGACTCGGCGCCGCGGATCCCCATACGCCGAAGGAACAGATCCCCGTCGCCCAGCTCGAAGCGGGTGTCATGTTCATTAAAGCCCTGCTCATGGAAGCGGTTGCCGCAGCCTGAGACGCATTACCGTGACCTTCATATCCGGGCCATGCCCTTATGGGGGTCACGGTTACGCGATGACGCCTCGATCCCGATTGATGTAGTTCAACAACCCGCCAGCCAGAATGAGTTCCACCTGCCGCTTGGTGAATCCATGGGTGAGCTGGAAGGTTTTGTTCCTGGTCAGATTCTTGACCTCCAATGTCTTTCCTGCCCGTAGTGCCTCACGGATGCCGGAAATCTCCAGCTCATCGCCCAGCTCCAGGTTCTCCCATTCGCCCAAGTCGGCGAAGGTCAGAGGCATGATGCCCAAATTGATCAGGTTGGTGTAGTGAATACGGGCGTAGGATTTGGCAAGGATGGCCTTGACGCCCAGGTACAGGGGCGCCATCGCGGCGTGGTCCCGGCTTGAGCCTTGGCCGTAGTTGAGACCGCCGACCACGAATCCTCCTCCCCACTCTTTCGCCCGCCGGACAAAGGCCGGATCCACCGCAGTGAACATGTATTCAGAAATGGCCGGGACGTTGGAACGCAGGGAGAGAATGTGGGCTCCGGCCGGCAGGATATGGTCAGTGGTGATATGATCTCCGACCTTGATCAGTACGCGGTGTCGCAGAGTATCCTGGACCGGTTGAGCGACTGGCACCGGCTTGATGTTGGGGCCGCAGACGATCTTCACGGATTCCGGATCCGTTGCCGGGGCCAGGATCATGTTGTCGTTCACGAGGTAGTGTCTGGGAGACTCAATGACAATGGGGACGCCCAATGTGCGAGGGTCGGTGATGACTCCGTATAGAGCTGTGGCTGCGCAGGTTTCAGGGCTTGCCAGATAAACCTGAGCGTCCGGCGTACCACTGCGACCCGGAAAATTGCGATTGAAGGAGCGCAGCGATACGGCGCCCGTTGCCGGCGCCTGGCCTTGACCGCAGCACGGTCCGCAAGACGCCTCGAGGAGACGGGCCCCGGCGGCGATGAGGTCGGCCAACGCGCCATTTTGGGCGATCATCGTGTACACCTGCTTGGTCCCCGGGGTTATGGTCAGCGTGAGATTAGGGTGTATGGTCCTGCCCTTGAGAACGGCGGCGACCAACATCAGATCCTCGTATGAAGAGTTGGTACAAGAACCGATGCACACCTGATTTACAGTGATGCCTTCCACTTCCTGCACTTTGACAACGTTTCCCGGACTGTGGGGTTTGGCGATGAGTGGCTCTAACTCGCTGAGGTTGATCTCCATCTCCTCATCATAAGCCGCGTCGCCATCCGCAGACAAGGGTTTCCAGCTCTGAACTCGATCCTGGGCTTCCAGAAAGGCCTTCGTTCGTTGATCACTGGGGAAGAGGGAACTGGTTGCCCCCAGTTCCGCTCCCATGTTGCATATCGTTCCCCGCTGCGTCACGCTCAACGTTGCTACGCCGGGACCGTAGTACTCGAGGACCTTACCCACGCCGCCTTTCACCGTGAGGCGACGCAGCATCTCCAGAATAACGTCTTTGGCCGCGACCCAGTGCCCCAGTTTACCGGACAGTTTCACGCCCAACACTTTGGGCATGGCAATGTAGAGCCGTCCACCGCCGGTCGCGGCTATCGCATCCAGCCCCCCTATGCCGATGGCAAGGGAACCCATGCCGCCGGCGGTGGAGGTGTGGCTGTCCGTACCCACCATCGTTTTGCCCGGCGCAGCAAAACGCTCGAGATGCACCTGGTGGCAGATGCCGTTGCCTGCCCGGGAGAAAAGCGCCCCGTACTTGGCGGATACGGACTGCAGGTAGCGATGATCGTCGGCGTTGCGGAAATCGGCCTGTAGCATATTGTGGTCCGTATAATTGACCCATAGTTCGGTCCGGCCGCCGGGCAGGCCCATGGCCTCGAATTGCCGCCAGCCGAGTACCTGCAGGTCGTGGGTCAGCGTTTGGTCAACGGAAATAGCGATCTCCCGCCCCGGAATCATTTCTCCTTCAACCAGATGCTCCGTGATGATTTTACAAGTGAGATTCTGTCCCATGAACGGTATTCCTCTATTTTTTTGGATCCTCCCCCATGGCGATCTGATCGTAGTGGATTTCCAGATCCATAAGGGATTCGGATTCCACGAGGGATTGCCGTTCCTGCCAGGTGCAGATCATGCCCTGAACCCTCGTCTGGGCGCCATCCTCTTTCAACGCCGCCATCGCCTGTCCGACGGCTTTGATGGCGGCTCGTAACGCCGTGTTGGCGCAGAGCATGATCTTGAATCCCATCTGGCCCAGTTCGGCGGCCGAGAAGAGAGGCGTCTTTCCTCCCTCCACCAGATTGAGCAGCATGGGCTTTCCCTTGAAGGCGTCCGCTACCGCGCGAACCTCTTCGTCGGTCTGCGGCGCCTCGACAAAACCGATGTCGGCGCCCGCCGCAAAGTACCGGTGGACGCGTTCGATGGCCGCCTCCAGACCTTCACTCGCCCGGGCGTCGGTTCGGGCAATGATCAGAAAATGCGGATCACCCCTGGCATCGACGGCGGCGCTCAGACGGCCGACCATCTCCCCAACTGCCGCCATACGTTTCCCCCGAAAGTGGCCGCACCGCTTGGGGAACATCTGGTCCTCCAGCGTGATGGCCGCGGCACCCGCATATTCCAGCTCCCGGACGGTTCTTTGAACATTCAAATAGCCGCCGAAACCGGTATCCGCATCCACGATCAGCGGGATGCTCGTGCGCTCGCACATGGGTTTGATTGTCCGCAGCAATTCGTCCACGGTCAAAAGTCCGACGTCGACAAGGCCCAGATGGGCGTTGGAAATCCCCGCTCCCGTGGCAAAGATGGCCTCGAACCCGGCCCGCTCCGCTATCCTGGCGGTCAACGCATCATACGTGCCCGGCACCACGACGACGCCGGGACGTTCAACGAGTTCAGCCAACTTCTGTCTCTTATCCATTCAACACCTCCGGAATATATTTTCGAAAAACCATGACCGGACTGATTCACGGCGTGAACCGGCCTGCACCGGCATTTTGCTTCCTATCCTTCACTGTCATCGGCGACTCGCCCTTTTTTGCGGGTCAGCAGATCCACAGCCACAATGGCCGCGGTCAGCAGCAGAAATACGAGGCTGATCGGTTTGGTCAGGAAGATCAGCCCGCCGTTGGACGATATCATGAGGGCCTGGCGGAGCGACTGCTCCAGCCGCTCACCCAAGACCATTCCCAGCACCAAGGCGACCGGCGTGAATCCTGACCAGCGCATGAAAAATCCAATGACGCCGAAGAGCAGGACCAGGACCACGTCTGTCAAAGACGAGTTGATGGAAAAGGCTCCGACCGAGGCGAAGACCAGAATGATCGGCATCAGAAACTTCAACGGGACATCCAGAATTTTTATAAAGACTCCTACGGCCGGCAGATTCATGACGATCAGGATGACGTTGGCAATATAGAGGGAGGCAATGACCGTCCACATGAGCGGCGCCTGATCGATCATCATTTGCGGACCAGGTTTCAATCCATACATCGTCAGCACGGTCAGCAGAACGGCAGTCGTTCCGGAATGGGGGATCCCAAGCGTCAACAGGGGGATCAGCGCGCCGCCGGTGGAGGCGTTGTTCGCCGATTCGCAGGCGGTTATTCCCTCCAGCGCCCCCTTGCCGAATTGTTCAGGATGCTTGGATAGACGCTTCTCGAAACTATAGGACAGAAACGAACCGAGAACAGAGCCTGCGGCCAGCAGGCCGGTCAGGAATCCTGTCAGGGAACCCCTGAAAATGGGGCCCAAACCCGCCCGCCACTCCTTGCGATTGGGAATCCAGCGACCCGCTCCGATCCGTTCGAGGGTGGCTTCAGCTTTTCCGTAGGTGGAAACCGCGTACCACAGCACTTCGCCAACGCCGAACACACCGATGATCACGACCACGTTATCGATGCCATCCAGCAGTTCGGGCACCCCCATGGTGAGTCGTCCTATGCCCGTCTGGAGGTCGGTTCCTATGGAGGCCAAGATGAGCCCCAAGATCAAGGCGGTTATTCCGCGAAGCATGGACTCGCTGATCAATGTCGCGGCGAGGATCAACGCAAAGAACATGACCGAGAAATTCTCTGCAGGCCCGAATTGCAGGGCGAGATTCGCCAGGGGCAGGGCCACGATCATTAAACCCACAATGGACAGCGTGCCGCCGATGAATGATCCGACCTGGCAGAGCACCATTGCCACCCCGCCCCGCCCCTGTTTGGCCAGGGGGTAACCATCCACGGCGGTCATCACCGAAGATGCCTCTCCGGGGACATTGATCAGGATGGAGGTGATGGCCCCGCCATACATCGCACCGCAGTAAACGCCCATCATCATAATCAGGGCGGTGGCAGGATTCATGGCAAAGGAAATGGGAATCATCAGCGCTACCGTTGTGGAGGGGCCGATGCCCGGCAGAACGCCCACCACCGTTCCCAAAAAACATCCGATGAGAGCCGATAGAGGGTTCGGTGCTGTCAGTGCCTGAGAAAAGCCGTTCATTAACAAAGGGATGGCGTCCATTTTTTTGATCTCCACGATTGGTCATCGATGATCTCGGCGGATCAACAAATGCGTTGTCAATACCCACTGGCTTTGCAAGGCCAGTGGGTATTGACAACATACAGATACTACCCGGGGAATGCAGTCATCTGTATCCCCAGCAACGTTGCAAAGAGAAGGTAAGTCACAAGGGTACAGCCGGCCGCGATCAGGAAATTCAGCCAGTGCCTTCGTTCCCCCAGGAGGTAAAAGCAGGCCATCAGCAGCGCCGTAGTGGCGATCATGAAACCCAACAGGGGTAATGCGAGCACATACAGGGTCGAGAAAAGCACCAAGGGGAGAAACCGTCGCACGATGCCGGGGAAATTGATGCCCGCATCCCCTCCGTGCGGAGGTGCAGCGCCCATGAGAAGCAGCCCGGAAAGGAAGGCGAGCAGTATCGCCAGCGCCCCGGGATACATCTTCGGCCCCACGAGATCGGCAGTTGCCGTGTCTGGAAGACGCCAGGCGCCGATGAAAACGAGGCCCGCTACAACCAGAAGAAGGGCCGGAAGCAGCGTTTCCGAAAGGTTTGTCGGATTCTTCATCGTTACTTCTTCCCCTTTTTCAGCATGCCCATGGGGCCAAGCAATTCACGATAGATTTCATTGTCCTTCGCAAGCATCTCCTTGAACTCCTCACCGGGGAGAAAGGCGTCGAACAGCTCAAACTTTTCCAGTGATCCTTTCCATGTCTTTGTCTTGACCAAGGCCGCGAATTTCTTGATCCAATAGCCGTAGGCCTCTTTGGGCATATCCTGCGGGCCATAGATCCCTCGCCAATGGTAAATGGCAACGTCGATTCCGAGATCTTTCCAGCACGGAACTTTGGGTACACGATCAAGTTTGGTTGGGGAAGATACGGAAAGGATGCGCACCTTCCCCGCTTCTGCCTGAGTGATCGCTTCCGAGAAACCTGTAGACAGAACAGGGACGTGACCACCCAGCAACTTGGCCATGGCGTCTCCCCCCGCGTCGAATGCCACGATCTTGATCTTGCTGTAATCGACGCCGTTCTTCTTGGCGGGCAGCAGGATATTGAACTGATCATCGCTGGGAACGGTGCCGACGCCGAAGGTCACGGATGTGGGGTCTTTTTTCAAATCGGCCATGACTTCTAAGGCTGTTTTGTACTTTGAATCGGCCCGGACGGCCCAGCATTCGTACTCCGTGGTCAGGCGCGCGATGGGCGTCAAGTCCTTGTAGCCGTATTCGATGGTCCCCATGAGTTCGTTCAGAAGAACGCGGTTGCTGTTGATGCCGATCACGTACCCATTTCCCTTCTGGTTGACCAGGTAGGATGTCAGGAGGTTTCCCCCTCCGCCGCCCTTGTGCAGGACCGTGAAGGGTTTATCCAACATCTTTTCCACGGTCAATGCCTGTTCGATCGCACGGGCGTGGATATCCAGACCGCCGCCCGGAGAGCCCGCAGGCACCAGTTGAACGGGTTTTGTGGGGTACGCCTGTTGCGCATTGACCTGTTCTGAAACCAGGACCAAAGTGGTTGCGGCCAGGATAGCCAGGGCCACACGAAAAGTCTTGCTTAGCATGGACGTTTACCTCCTTTTGAAAAGGGTTTAAGTCGTCTGGCAGGCCACACGGGGTGTCGCCAGTATCATCTGAACGTCAGTTGCCTTCATCAATGCTTTGCAGGTGAAATGTTCCATGTTTCTTGAAATGCTCCGACAAACCGCCATCGCGGAGCAGTTCCAGCATCACAGCGGGGAGCGGGGCTACCTTGACTTCCGTTCCCCGAGTGAGATTTCGGACCAGGCCGGCGCTCAGGTCCACTTCCAACCCGTCGCCTTCTTCGATGCCACCGGTGTCGCATTCCACCACGGGCAATCCGACATTGATGGCATTGCGGAAAAAGATGCGGGCAAATCCTTTGGCCAGCACGGCTGAAAGCCCCGCCAATTTGATCACCCGCGGCGCCGTCTCCCGGGATGAGCCGCAACCGAAATTGCTTCCCGCCACGATAAAATCCCCCGGCGCGATCCTCCGGACAAAATCCGGATCGACGTTCCCCATGAGATACTTGGACATCTCAAGCATGTCCGTAGTGGAAGACTTGTATTTACTGGCGATGATGTCGTCCGTATTGACGTCGTTTCCAAAAAGATGGGCCTTTCCCTTGAGCAGCATGGTTTACCTCACGTATTTTCTGCAGTCGGCGATTTTGCCCTCCAGGGCCGAGGCAGCCACCGTGGCCGGAGAGGCCAGGTAGATAAAGGCCTCCGGATTGGCCACGCGTCCCCGGAAGTTGCGGTTGGCGGTGGTAATGACATGGTCGCCATCGGCGGCCACGCCGAAATGCGACCCTCCTGAACAGGCGCCGCATCCGGGCACTCCCAGAATGCCGCCTGCCTCCAAGAGTGCCTGCAGGATACCGCGTCGCAGAGCCTCCATCTGAACGGGCCTGGATGCAGGGACTACATAAAGCCTCACCCCGGGATGGACGCGCCGACCGGAGAGGATGGAGGCGGCGATTTCAAGATCTTCCAAACGGGAATTTGTACAGGCGACAATGTTGGCCTGCTGGATGGGTTTGCCCAGGGCCTCTTCCACGGGGACGACATTATCGACCCGATGGGGCAGGGCCACTTGAGGGGTGAGTTTGGAAACATCGTATTCCAGGACATTGACGAACCGGGCATCGGGGTCGGAGACGACCGGTTCAAAGGGGCGGTTGGTACGGCCCTTCAGCCAGGTCAGGGTTTTCTCATCGGCCTCCATCAGGCCCGCTTTGGCCCCCATCTCCACGGCCATGTTGGAAATGGTCAGCCGCCCATCCATACTCAAGGCGGAGATGGACTCACCCACATACTCGGCGGCCTTGTAAGTGGCCCCATCCGCCGTCACGCTGCCGATCAGATGGAGGATCAGGTCTTTGGCATATACGCCGGCGGGCAGGCGCCCCTTCAGGACGAAGCGGATGGTTTCCGGAACCTTGAACCATAGCTTGCCGGAGATCATGGTCGCTGCAGCGTCGCTTACGCCTACGCCTGTCGAGAAGACATTAAGAGCGCCATAGGTGCAGGTGTGGGAATCCGTGCCGATGACCAGATCTCCCGGCAGGACGTGGCCCCGCTCCGGCAGGAGCTGGTGACAGGAACCTTCTCCCGCCTCGTAAAGGATACAGCCCTGCTCATGAGCGAACTGCCTTACCAGTTTGAGGGTGTTGGCTACGGTGGCTGTCGGCGAGGAAGGGGCATGATCGATCACCAGCGCAAATTTCTTGGGATCAAAGAGATTCTTGCCGCCCATCTCCCGGAAAACCTGGATGCTCAGGGGGCGATTGCCGTCGACGGACATGATAAAGTCCACATCGGCCATGACGATCTCGCCTGCCGTCGTTTCCCTTCCGGCGTGCTTTCCCAGCATCTTCTCCGCGATGGTCTTCCCCATGTCGGTACCCCTTGTGTTGGAAAAAAGTTCCTGCCCTCACGAATTCTCCGAAACCACGGGAGTTTCTCGTTCAGATCGGTATCTTCCGGCTTTCGGACTTCCGGGCGGCGGAGCGCTCGTCCAGTTCCCTGCGCCAGCTTCCCTCGGTCTCGAGAAACTTTCCGTAGAGCCTCTCCTCCAGTTCGTAGAACTGGGACAGGCCCAGGAGCTCGCTGCGTTCGGTCATGTCACATATTTTTTCGGGATACGCTGATGCGGTCGTACCCTCCCGTTTGAGGATCTCCGCCACGTCCGTCATCGCCCGGATGGCCGTCCGCTGCAGCATGCCGGAATAGTTGATCAGTTTGTAACCCATCGCATAGAGCTCATTGTAGTGGACCAGAGGGGTCTTCCCGCCGTCATTCATGTTGGCCTTCAAAGGCTTCGGGATGGCCTTGGCTACCTTCCGCATCTCCTCCACGCTCATCATAGACTCGACGAAGATCATGTCCGCCCCGGCCTCGCAGTACATCAGGGCGCGGCGAATGGCCTCGTCTATGCCGTGGATCGCCCGCGCGTCCGTGCGGCCGATGATGACGAAATCCTCGTTCCGTCGGGCCTCGCACACCGCCTGGATCTTGACGACCATCTCTTCGGCGGGGATGACCTTCTTCCCTTCAAAATGACCGCACCGCTTGGGGAACACCTGATCCTCGATCATCATGCCCGCGATCCCGGCAGCTTCAAATTCCCGCGTGGCACGCATCGCATTCAGGGCGTTTCCATAGCCCGTATCGGCGTCGACGGTGACGGGGACCTCCACGCACCGGGCGATGTTCCGCGCCTGGTTCAACACTTCGGGCATGGTCGGCAGTCCGACATCGGGATACCCGAGAACGCTTGCCGCCAGCGCGGCGCCGCTGATGGACAGGACCGGAAAACCGGCGCGTTCCGCAACCTTGGCCGAAACGCAATCGTAGGTTCCGGCACACAGAAGGACGCCTTCCCGGCTCAGAAGTTCACGAAGGCGTCGTGCTCCATTGATCATACCTGCACCTCCAGTATTTAGATGAATCCGTTAGCGAGCCCATTCCCCGCGGCTTGCCGCGGAGATCTTTCAATTTTCCCTGCATCCGGGTGATACTCACTATCATCGGAAAGTGATGAAAGCATGTTATTTCTGGCAAATGAGATGTGCCTTTTAAGGAGTTTCTCCGCCCGCTTGAAATCTCCATTGCCAACCAGCGCCAGGATTTTCTTGTGCTCCTCGAATGCCTTTAAATATCGCGATTTGATCATGGTCGATGTAACCCTTACCAGAGAGAGCTGGCTCTGCATCGTCTGCCATGTGGATATCAAGCGTTCGTTTTTGCTGAGTTTTATGATTCCGAGATGAAAGTCCAAGCCCGCATCGCGAAAGTCGACCGTAGCCACCCCGGTCTTTATGAGCAGTTCCCTCTGTTTCAGCGCTGTTTCAATCGTATCGATATCATCCCTGCTTGCCCTTCTCGTCGCAAGGTATAGTGCCTTGATCTCCAATGCCTCCCGTACTTCAAACAGGTCTTCAATTTCTTTTCTTGAAAACACCGTAACGAATGCGCCCCGGTTGTAAACGGTCTTGACCAGACCCTCTCGTTCCAACCGAATGATGGCTTCACGGACAGGGGTGCGTGTCAGGCCGAGTTCTTTTGAGATTTTCAGTTCTTTGAGTTGCATGCCCGGAAGGTATTCCTGGGTGAGGATTTTTGATTTTAACGCTTCGTAGGCAAGATCGACAGCACCCAAAATCATGAACTCCTTTGTGTGCAATTTTTATGTTTAGTATCCAAATTCCGTAACGGATGTCAAGCTTTTTTCAGCTTTTTTTCAACCTGTCGACGACTTTTTTGACCGGCCCGATCAGTATGAGGCGTGCAAAAAGACAAGAAAATGGTTCATACGATGCGGCCCACCTCAGCGCCTTGGCTGATCGCGGCCAGGGCGTCCTTTGGCTCAACGCAGTCACCGATTGCGTGGAGCTTAGCAACAACCGGGCGGAGCATGTTCATCAGTCTCTTCTCCGGAGTGGCCCCGACCCCCAGGACCACCGTATCGGCCTTGAGGAAGAAAAGAGTGCCTTCATTTACCGCCATAACCCCGCCATCCCTTATTTCCACAACCTCAAAATAGGGGTAAAGCCTCACCTTCTGTTCCATGAGCATGTCCAGCAGTGCAAGCCGGGTGGCCTTCCGGACGTCGCGGCCCACCTTCCGGCGGGTGATGAGGGAGACATCCTTCCCCTGCCGGGCAAGGGCGATGGCTACCTCCATGCCCACATGACGCCCCCCGATGACGACAACCCGATCACCCGCCGGAGCAGCGCCGCGGATTACATCATTGGCCTGAACCACGTTTTTCCGATTTGCCCCGCGCACCGGAAGATTTGCGGGGGTTGCCCCCGTGGCGATGATGACCGTGTCGGGATGGTGCTTTTCGACCAGTGCCGTGGTAACCTCGGTATCGAGGACCACCGTTACGCCCGCGTCGTCCATCTCCTGCCTGAGGCGCCGGGTCACGGCGGCAAAGAGCTGTTTGTGTTCCTGCCGGCAGGCGATGTTCCATTGTCCGCCCAGCTCTCCGGTTTTTTCATAGAGGGTTACCGTATGGCCCCGCTGCGCGCACACCGTGGCCGCTTCCATGCCTGCAAGTCCCCCGCCGACGACCATAACATTCTTGCGCACGGGAGCAGGCGTTATCGCATATTCCCTCTCCCGCAATACAGACGGGTTTACCGTGCAGGACCATCCTTTATAACTCCCCGAGCCGACGCAATTGTTGCAGTAAATGCAACTTCGAATCTCTTCCAGGCGGCCTTCCCGGGTCTTGTTGGCCAGGCAGGGATCGGCGACCAGGGGGCGACCCATGGCGATGAAATCGCCTTGCCCCGTTTCAACACCTCTTCCGCCAGCAGGGGATCCCCCAGTTTACCCACCGTGATGACCGGCACGGTGACGACTTTTTTTACCGCTTCAGCCAGGTGGACGAGCCCGCCGGATTCCTGCATATAGGTCAGAAATTGCCAGTGAGTCGCTTCGTTGGCGCCTGCGGAGACGTGGAGGGCGTCGGCGCCGGCCTCGACGAACAGGGGGGCCGTCGCGACCGCCTCCTCCAGAGAAAATCCCCCTTCATACCCGTCCCATCCGTCCATCCTCATGATCAGGGGGAAGAACGGTCCCACCGTCCTCCGGGCGGCGGCCAGAATCTCGGAGGCGAACCTGGCCCGGTTCTCGACGTTTCCGCCATATTCATCGGTGCGCCTGTTGTAGTAAGGGGATAAAAACTGGCTTATCAGTTTCCCATGGGCGCCGTGAAACTCAACGGCATCGAACCCCGCCTCCTTGGCTCTCCGGGAAGCCGAGGCAAAAGCCCCGACGAGCTCGCAGATCTCAGCACGGGTCAGCTCTTGGGGGATCACTCCGGTCTCTATATATGCTACGGGCGAGGGTCCCACGACCACTTGCTCGCCGGGAGGAAATCCCTGCTGTCGCCGCGGATGCGATGCATTGTTGCCATGATGCCCCAGTTGCAGGGCGATCCGTGCGCCATGCCCTTTCACCGCACGGGAGAGGTCGCGTAAGCGTGGGATGAATTTGTCGTCATACGCGGCCAGATGATTTTTGGAGCCGCGGGCATTTTTCATCACGGAGGTCAACTTGACGATGATCAGGCCGACACCCCCCTTGGCCCGCTCCACATAATAATCGATCGCGCGATCGGTGACATAGCCCTCAGCATCGGCCAATGAACTGCCTACTGCGGCCATGACGATCCGGTTCTTCATCTCCAGAAGATTTATACTGCCCGGCCGGAAGAGTTCCGTAAACGTATCCATCCCGATCTCCTTCCTGAAGGAGAAAATCCCCGTCGCCCAGTTCGAAGCGGGCGTACGGTTTATCGAGGCCCTGCTTGCCGAAGCGGTTCACCGGTAGTCCGCGTTCACGCATCCAGGCTTCCACCCACATCCAAGCTGCGGGCAAGCCGTTTGTGCTCTTCAGGCGTGATCCACGACACGTGGAGATAGTTGGCGATGGCGTCGTCGTTCAAACCGATTCGGCGGGCCTCCGCTACGGTAATCCGATAGGCCTCGATTTCGGTCTCCCGATCCACGTAGGCCTTGCTTCTATCGTATAGATTCCTCCCCTGCAGGTGTTGTTTGACATGGCACAGCTCGTGGATGATGTCCAGATAGAGGAATTCGTCCGAGGCGCAACGCAGGTGCGTCAGACCAATGGTGATGGAGGCATCGTTGTTGTTGACGTACATCTCGTAGGGTTGGTCAACCACAAACATCTTGGTGTTCGCCACGACCCGATCGATTTCTTCCGCGTCGGCAAAGATGGCGGACAGAATCCCATAGCTGCGGATATCGGCAAACACTTCCGTCAGTTGGTATTGTCCGGGTTCAAGCCGGCGATCGATGCGAAACCTGTTTTTCATCCGGATTGCCATGCCCCGCACACGCCCCATTTCAGGTGGGCATCGTCCGCGGCCTTTCTCGGGATATATTGCGTTTCCGTGGACGAAGCATAAGCAAAAGCGAGTCCATATGTCAATCAATTCGAGGCCGCAAAATGAACGCCGTTACGGAGCCGGTGATGGAGGTCGTGATGGATCAAGGCGTTTACAGGTTTGGGGGGGAAAGCCTCCATCTGGAGGCGATGTGCCGGGAAATCCTCGATGACCTTTCGTTATTTGTTGGACAGAACGAGCAAAGTGATGATATTATAATACATGTGTTACGTTTCCACGGAAGCGAGCCGCAGGGCTCTGAGCCGTCGGATCTTTCTGAAGCCTTGCGCTTCCCCGGTGTGTTGACGGGTGGTCCGCAAGCGTCGTAGCCTATATGCGGGCGATTTTTCCCGCCGAGGTCGGGACCATCGTAACGGCGGATACTTTTTATCCACCTGGATATAGAGGTGAATATAAAGTATCCGGTTTTTGTTGGCAGAAAAAAGCGGAGAGGGAATTCGATCTTCATGATTTCAGGGAGATGCGCCTTCTCCGATCCTGGCATGTTGCTTGCAGACTCTGAGGCGGTGAAGAACATCGGGCAGGAGATGGGATCCGATATGAAACTCTCATGACGGCCTGCCGTCACAGAGGACAATGAAAATCTCCCCTAACCCCTCTTTGCCAAAGAGGGGAATAATAAAGTTTCCCTCTAACAAAGGGGAATTGAAGGGGATTTGAGGTGCATTTTCAAATGAAAAAATTTCTTCTGTTCCTTGTCTGTTTCGGGGTCTGTTTGGGGTCGCTGCTGCCGGCGGCCGACGCGGAGGAGCTGATCCGCAAGGGCGAGACGCTGGATCTTCAGCGCTGCATCGCGATCACCATGGAAAGGCATCCCGGCATCCAGGCGGCCGCCGGGACCCTCAGGGCGGGCGACAGCCGAATCGGCCAGGCCCGTTCCGGTTACTATCCGCAGTTGAACGGATCGGCCGGATACAGCCGGACGGATCCGACGACGTCCGCAGGGCAGGTTTATGACAGCTACTCCTCCAGCGTCTCTCTAAGCCAGAATCTCTACGACTTCGGCAAGACCTCCCCCAGGTGAAGATCCAGGAGTTCAACCGGGATTCCTTCCGTTCGGATCTGGACAACATTCGCACCCAGGTGAGCTTCGGGGTCAAGCAGGCCTACTTCGGACTTCTCCAGGCCGGGCGGAACCGGGATGTCTCCCGGGAGATGGTGGAACAGTTCCGGCAGCACCTCGATCAGGCCAGGGCTTTTTTCGAGGTCGGCGCCAAACCGAAATTCGACGTGACCAAGGCCGAGGTCGATCTCTCCAACGCGAAACTGAACCTTATCAAAGCCGAAAACGCCTTGCGGCTGGCCCGCGTCGCACTGAACAACGCCATGGGGCTGTCGGAGGCCCCGGATTACGAGGTCGCGGATCAGCTCTCCTCGCTTCGGGCGGAGATCGATCTGAATGAAATCCTTCGGAAGGCTTATGACCGCCGGCCGGACCTGAAGGCGATCGCCGTGAAGCGAAAATCCCTGGAGCAGAGCATCGAACTCGCCCGGAAGGGCTATTATCCGTCTGTTACGGGCAATGCCGGCTACGGCTGGGGCGGGGGAAGTTTCCCGCTGGATCAGGGCTGGAGTTTCGGCGCCCAGTTGAACATCCCGCTGTTCAATGGATACTCGACAAAATACCAGGTGACGGAGGCGCAGGCCAATCTGGAGGTCCTTGCGGCCAATGATGCCCTGCTCCGGCAGACCATTGATCAGGATGTCAGGCAGGCGTGGCTGAACCTGCAGGAGGCGGCGGACCGGGGTGTGGCGGCGGAGTTGATTGTCCGTCAGGCCGCGGAGAACCTGGAGCTCGCCAACGGCCGCTACGCCTCGGGGGTGGGCAGCCCCATCGAGGTGACCGATGCCCTCGTGGCGGCAAGCAATGCGAAAACGGCGCAAATTTCGGCCCTTTACGATTATAAACTGGCGCAATCCAGCCTGGAGAAGGCGGCGGGAGAACCATGAAAAAGAAGATCCTGGTTTCGGTTGTTTTGGCGGCTGTTCTGGCGCTGGGCGGGTTTTACCTGCTGAAGAACAGGGGAAACGGCGTCCAATTCAAGACGGCGAAGGTGTCCCGGGGGGATCTTCGCGCTACGGTGACCGCCACGGGAACGGTAAGCGCGGTGACGACCGTTCTGGTAGGCACCCAGGTTTCGGGGACGGTCAAGCAGCTCTTCGCGGATTACAATTCCCCGGTCAAGAAAGGGCAACTGCTGGCCCAGATCGATCCGGAGCTTTCCGAGGCGAAGGTGGCGCAGACCAGGGCCAATTTGCAGGCTGCCGCAGCCAATGTGGAAAAGGCGGAGGCCGCCCTCACGGACGCCGACCGAACGCTGGAGCGAAATCGGACCCTCTTTGCCAGGAATTTCATTGCCAGAAGCGATCTGGATACGGCAGACACCAACCGGCTCTCGGCGCTGGCCCAGTTGAAAGTGGCGAAGGCGCAGGTGGAACAGCAGAAGGCGGCGCTGAACCAGGAAGAGACCAACCTGAACTACACCCGCATCCTCTCACCGGTGGACGGGACCGTCATCTCCCGGAACGTGGATATCGGACAAACGGTGGCCGCGAGCTTCCAGACCCCGACCCTCTTCAGCATCGCCCAGGATCTGACCCGCATGCAGATCGATACGAACGTGGACGAGGCGGACATCGGCAAGGTCAAGGTCGGGCAGTCCGTCCAGTTTACCGTCGATGCCTACCCGGACAGCACTTTTCCCGGCAGGGTATCGGAGATCCGGAATGCGCCCACGACGGTCCAGAACGTCGTCACCTATGACGTCGTCGTCAAGGTGGCCAATCCGGAGCTGAAGCTGAAACCCGGCATGACGGCCAATGTTTCCATCATCATCGCTTTGGAAAAAGGTGTTATCAAAGTCCCGAACGCCGCCCTCCGTTTCAAGTGGCAGCCGGCGGGCGCTTCGCCGGACCGGGGAAGCGCGGGGGCGGCAGGTGCGGGCCGCCCGCAAGCGGTCCGCGCAACGAACGGGGCGAAGACGCAGGGCGTCTGGATTCTCGACGGGCAGAAACCCCGCCGGGCGTCCCTGACCCTGGGGATCAGCGACGGGAATGAGACCGCCGTTCTCTCCGGGGAGATCAAGGAGGGGGATGCGGTGATCATCGAGGCGACGGGACAGGCGAAAAAGGGCGCTTCATCGCCCGCCGGCGGGCCGGGGCTCTTCCGCTAAAACATAGGCTAACGACATGGCATTGATCGAGACGCGGCATCTGACGAAGGTTTACGAACTGGGAGAGAGCGCCGTCCGCGCGCTGGACGATGTATCCCTGACGGTGGCGCACGGGGAATTCGTGGCCATCATGGGTCACTCGGGCTCAGGCAAATCCACCTTCATGAACGTGATTGGCTGCCTCGATGTGCCGACCAGCGGGCAATACCTGCTGGACGGAATGGATGTCGGCGACCGGGGCCGGGACGAACTGGCGGAGATCCGCAATAAAAAGATCGGCTTCGTTTTTCAGGGGTTCAATCTCCTTCCCCGCACCTCCGCCCTGGAGAACGTGGAATTGCCCATGCTCTATGACGGGTGCGCTCCAAGGGAACGCCGGCAGCGGGCCATGGAAGCCCTGAAGGCGATGGGCCTGGAAGGGCGGGAGCACCACCATCCGAACCAGCTCTCCGGCGGTCAGCAGCAGCGGGTGGCGATCGCGCGCGCCTTGGTGAACCGGGCGCCGTTGATTCTGGCCGACGAGCCCACCGGGAATCTCGACACCCGGTCCAGCGTCGAGATCATGGAGCTTGTCGTGAAGCTCAACCGGGAGTCGGGGATCACGATCATCCTCGTGACCCACGAGCCGGACATTGCCGCCTTCAGCCGGCGGATCATCAAATTCCGGGACGGGCTCGTCGTCAGCGACGAGCCCGCCAAACAGGCGTAGTCGAATGAGGCTTAGGATGAATGGGTCCAGGTTGTCGGAAACGCGGATGAGGGGACGGTGGCACGGATGATCGGCATACCCTCAACTTTCAAGATATCGTTCCGGGCCCTCCGGGTCAACAAGATGCGCTCCGCGCTGACCATGCTCGGGATCATCATCGGCGTGGGCGCGGTGATCACGATGCTGGCCGTCGGAACCGGGGCAAGGGAGAGGATCTCCGAGCAGATGGCAAGCATCGGCAGCAACCTCCTGATCGTCATGCCGGGGAGCAGCACCTCCGGCGGCATCCGGATGGGGAGCGGCACGCAATCCACCTTGACGCAGGACGACGCCGAGGCCATTGCCCGGGAGT
>MNZQ01000108.1 GCA_001873745.1 Syntrophaceae bacterium CG2_30_58_14 | reverse complement strand
GAGCTGCCTTCTTTTTGTCCCTGCTTTTTGTCTTGACAAAGACCGGCATTCTTTTTATTTTATTTGCCAATGTGGGATTTACTGCGGCAGAAGCCGCTGAGCACTGCGCCTCTTTTCCCCATTGAAGAGCCCCTGCCGAAGAGGGCTCCATGATCGTCTCTCAAGCAGCATCTCGATCTCTCCTGAATCTCGTTCACGTGCTCAATCTCCAACGCACGGCTTAAACTCCGGATCATGCTATTCCCGATAACCGGACCGGATCACAAGGCGTATGCAAGCCTGCCGCGTGGCAGGGAGACCTTTCACATATGAATGACGGAAGTGACGGAAATGGCAACAACAAAGAGCAGTAAGGCGAAAGCGGCGCCGGCGGGGGCGTTCTTCGACATTCCACTGGCACTGATCACCGTTGAAGGCCAGATCCGCTCCCGGATCGATCAGGAGGGAGAGGAGTTTCTGGCGCACGTCGAGTCCATCCGTGAGAAGGGGGTCCTGGAGCCCGTCATCGTGACCCCGCGGGCCGGCAAGTACCTGCTGATTTCCGGCGAGCGGCGTCTGCTGGCCTGCCGGAAGCTGGGGTTGCCGACGATCCCGGCCCGCGTGATCGATGCCGTCACGGCGAAGGACGAGATCCTCGCTTTGCAACTGACGGAAAACCTCCAGCGCGCGGACCTCGATCCGATCGATACGGCCCAGGCGGTGGTCGGCTACGTTCAGGCCCGGCATGCGGAGGAAGGGTTCGATACGGACGGGATCATCAATACAATGATGAACCTGGAAAGGGAGCCGGACCGGGTGAATATATTTTTCCGTCTATAATGGAGGCCATGCTGAATGTAATCACTCTTCCGATATGACAAGGACGTTGTGTCACATGAGTTTGGAAGAGATTGTTGATGCGATACGGAAAAATCGGATACGGATTTGCGATTGTGTGCGGATCATGAAACAAACGGCATCGCCGGCCGCCTCGTCACAAAGCTTTCACAGGGGCTTTGAGCGAGCGCGCGCGCTTGATGAAGGCGATATCGAAGGTATAAAAAGATACGCCTTCCGAACTCGATGCCAAATGCAGGGCGTCGGCGAAATCGAGCCCCTTTTCATAATAATCGATCGCTTTCTCCAGTTGATCCGGCATTTCTATCTGCACGTTGGGCAAGCCGAGGATGTGCCGCAAAGCCCGGATGATGGCCGCCGCGGAGAGCTCATAGGCGGCGCGCAAAACCCACTCCAACTCAAGGAGCGTTGTTTTTGCGACAAAGATTTCCTCCGCTCCGGCCAAAACAGCCAAGGCCTGCTTAGCCTGGTCGGGTTCGTCGTTGGTAACGTAACGGACCCAGACGTTGGTGTCAAAAGCGATCATGCCGTTTTTCCTTTCCGCCAGCGCTTGCGGATATCCCTTTGAATCGCCTGCTCCATATCCTCCACATTGATAACTGGTCCCTGGTAGCCGGTGCAGCCAAGTCCGTCCTCCGGACTGGTAAGCGGAAAAGTCCGGTTGGGTCTTAGAAGGATGCCGGAGGTTATCTCCTCGACAATAAACCGAGTTCCCTGCCGCCATCGGCGGCTCTCCCGAAGAGATTTGGGGATGACGATCTGGCCTTTGCCGGACAGCGTTGTGGTAATCATGGCCACCTCCTGGGTGTGTAAGATTCGGTAAGACGAAAAGTAGCAGCTTTTTCTTTGAAGGTCAAGCAAGATCTGGGTCACAGTAAAGAAATTTCCCTTGACATCCCTTGGGGATCTGTTTAAGCATTTCCACAGTTTCCCGATATTTCAATTCGTTAGCACCCTGGTCCATTGGTATGGAGAGTTGGTGGTGGGGCTGAATCCGCGGCGGCACAAATTGTGTGTGCGTGATGAACACACGCTGATCGCTTCACTATCCCCCCGATCACCTTCTTCTCCCGAAAAGATCGTGAGACCTACGCGACCATCAAACATGGCATGAAGGGGCGTCTGGTGGAGCTGCAACAGAGCCTCGGAGGGCAACCACGATGAAAACCTATGAAGGCGCGATCATCTGCTGTGATCGGGAAAATCATGTTTACCGATACCTTGTGGAAGACAAAGGCCGGATTCTTCATGTCGGGAATGAGCTTCCCGCGGCGTATCAAGGCGCCCCGAGGGAGGTTCTGGGTGAAAGGGCCCTTCTTCCCTGCTTCGGGGACACACACCTGCACTTTGCATCCTACGCCTTGTTCAACGCGGGTCTTGATGTGCGCCATGCGCGGAGCCTGCCTGAAATGTGCGGGCAGATCCAAAAATTCACAACGGAAAACGACGACAAGATCATCATGGGGTTCGGGGCGTCCACCCACTCCGTCCGGGAAAAGAGGCTGATATCCAGGGACGAGCTCGATCAAGCCTCTCCGGACAGGGCGATCTTCATCGTCAAATATGACGGCCACGCCTGCATCCTGAACAGCAAAATGATTGCGATGCTGCCGGATAAGGTGAAATTGTTGCGGGGCTGGCATGAAAACACGGGGGAGATGAACCAGGAGGCCTTTTTTGCAACCACCGATTTCATCACCAAAAAGGTCTCGCTGCCGCGCACCCTCCGGAACATGCTCCGGGCCGTCGACGATATGGCGGAAAAGGGGATCGGCATGATGCACACCGCATCCGGCGTCGGCTTCCCGCTCGATCTGGATGTGACCCTGGAGACGATCCTGGGAAAGGGGCTCCAAAGCGGTTTTCAAACCCGACTCTTCTTCCAGACCATGAATCTCGACAAGATCCGCAAGAGAAAGCTTCCCCGGGTGGGGGGATGCTTCGCGACGGCCCTGGACGGCTGCTTCGGCAGCGAGGATGCGGCGCTCGGACAGCCGTACGCCAACCATCCCCAAAATCGCGGCATCCTCTTCCACAGCGATGAAGAGGTGATTCCGTTCGCGAAACGGGCCAACCGCGAGGGGTTGCAGATCGAGATGCATGCGATCGGCGATGCGGCCTTCGACCAGGCGGTTATGGCGATCGCGACCGCCCTGAAGGATTTCCCCCGGCAGGATCACCGCCACGGGATCATCCACGCCTGCCTTCCCACCGAAGAGGGGCTTCAAAAGTGCGCCGACCTCGGCATCCAGATCCCGCTGCAACCCGCCTTTCTGATGTGGGATCTGGAACCTCTTGAGTTTCTGGAGACAATCCTTGGGGATCGCGCGGGGCTGATCTCCCCCCTGAGGAAGATGACCGACATGGGCATCGTCCTGAGCGGCGGCTCCGACGCCCCCTGCACGCTGCCGGATCCGATCGTCGGCATCTACGCCGCCTGCAACCATTACATTCCCGAGCAGTCCCTCACGATTCCGGAGGCGCTGAAACTGTTCACTTACAATGCGGCCTGGACCGCCTTCGATGAAAAGGAGCGCGGCTCTCTCGATACGGGGAAAATAGCCGATATGGTGATCCTGAACCGGAATCCGCTGACGATGAAACCGAACGAACTTCTGGGCCTGAAGGTTGAAAATCTTCTGCTGAAAGGAGAACCGTACAAAAAAGGCCAAGGCATGCTAAGCCTCTTGGCCAAAGGGCTTTTGCCGGGCGGAAGGATATAACCCTTAGCCCGCCTTCAGGCCGTACTTCTTGAGCTTGTAGCGGAGCATCCGCTCGCTGATCCCGAGGAGGTCGGCGGCGCGGCTCTGGTGGTCGCCGGCCTTCACAACCAAATTCCACCGGCTCCTGAATCTTCATCCATCGACGTGAGGGACGCCTCCCTGATGCATCCCCTCCCCCATGTGTAAACCATTAACGGGACTTCACTTATTTTTTCTTCATTTTTTTCTTGACAAATGATATCCATCCTGAAATAATTCTTACACGAAGATATATTAGTGAAGGAAATATTTCATGCCGATCAACACCCTTCTCGCGGACAACCGGATTCAACTGACCGAGGCCCAGGAACGGGCGGCGCAGTACATCATGGACCATTACGAGGAGTCGATCTTCCTGACGGCCTCGAAACTGGCCCAAAAGGCGGGGGTCAGCGAGGCGACCGTCGTGCGGCTTTCACAGGTCCTGGGATTCGACGGTTATCCCAAATTACAGCAGATGCTCCGCACCAAACTCCAGGATCGTCTCACCACGGTCACGCGCCTCGAACAAACCGTCAAGAACATCCGGACGGACGGCGACATCCTCACGAAGATCATGCAGGAGGACATCCGGAACCTCTCCGAGACCCTCCGGGACATCTCATTGGATACGTTCCACCAGGCCGTCACCGATATGAAGAACGCCAGACGCATCTTCGTTGTGGGACTTCGCGGGGCGCACGCCCCCGCCCTCGTTTTGGCCCTCTACCTGCGTTTCCTGGGAAAGCAGGCTTCGCCGGTGATCCCCGGCTACGGGGATGTCTGGAATACCCTGCACGGCATGTGCGCCGATGATCTCACCATCGGAATCAGTTTTCCGAGGTACACGAAGCTGACGATCGATGTTCTTGAATACGCCAAGGAAAATGGCACCCGGGTCGGCGCCATCACCGATTCCCTCGTCTCCCCCCTCGCCCGCAACGCCGACTGGGTTCTGCCGGTCCATTCCCGACTCGATTCCTTCATCGAATCCTTCACCGCAGCCATGAGCCTGGTCAATGCCCTCCTGACGGAGCTGAGCGTCCAGAACCCGGAGGAGACCATGAAGGCCCTGAAGGAAAGAGAATTCCTCTGGCAGAAGAAGGAGATTTACGTCCTCCCCTACGCCGATTACAAGAACGGGCGGAAGAAAAGAAAACCCTTTCATCGATAACGCCGATTCGTTCGGGGGATTCGCAAGGACAGCCATTGAGCAATTCAGATGCAACGGGAATTCGTGCTTTTTTGGACAAAAATAGTCACGGAATAAGGAGGATATCGTGCAATCGTTGAACCGTCTTTTCAAACCCGCTTCCGTTGCAGTCATCGGTGCCTCCGAGGTTCCCGGCAAGGCCGCCGAACGGCGGACGAGGAGTCTGATCCAGGGGGGTTACCCCGGCAAGATCTTCCTCATCAACCCCAAGCGGGATACCCTGTTCGGGAGAAAGGCCTACCCCTCGATCCTCGATATTGGGGAGGACGTAGATCTCGTCATGGTCGTCGTCGCCCCGAAGCTCATTCCGCAGGCCGTCGCTGACAGCGTGAAAATGCACGCCAAGGGGATCGTGATCATCACGGCAGGGCTCGGAGAAACAGGGGAAGAGGGCAAGAGGATCGAAGCGGAGATCCTCCGGACCGCGACCGAGGGGGGCGCCAAGATCATCGGCCCCAACTGCTCCGGCCTCTTCTCCGCCGCGGGCGACATGAACCTCCTCGGCGTCCCTCCGATCCAAAAAGGCCCCCTTGCCGTAATCGCCCAGAGCGGGAACATCATCGACTCGATCACCCACTACGCCAAGATGCGCGGGGTGGGGCTCAGCCACATCATCTCCGCGGGGAACGCAATCGGCGTCCAGTTCCACGAGTATATCGACTACCTGGGCCAGGACGAGGGGACCCAGGTGATCCTGATGTATATGGAGGGGATCAAGGAGGGCGGGGAGATCGTCCGGGCGGCGCGGGAGGTCTCCCAGCGCAAGCCGGTCGTGATCCTCAAGGTCGGGCGGAGCGGGGCGGGCGCCCGGGCCGCCGCCTCGCACACCGGGTCGCTGGCCGCCGCCGACGCCGTCGTGGACGCGGCATTCCGCCAGGCCGGGATCGTCCGGGTTTCCAACGTGGACGAGATGTTCGACGTCGCGATGGCTTTCGCCAACATGCCGCTGCCGAAGGGAAACCGGGTCGCCATCGTCTCCGAGGGGGGCGGGGACAACTCGGTCGCCGCGGACAATGCCGAACATTTCGGGCTGGAGGTCCCGGTCCTTCCGCCGGCCACCCAGGAGAGGATCCGCCCCTTCCTCCTGGCGGGGATGCCCGCCTCGAACCCGATCGATTACGGTGGAACGGCCGAGGAGAACCCCGACATGATCAACAAGGTCGTCGAAACCCTCATGGAGGAGCAGGGGATCGATTCGGTCTACGTCACGGGATTTTTTGGCGGGTTCAAGGAGATCATCGCCCCGCACGTCGGTGAACTGGAAGAGAAGACCTCCCGCGAGCTGGTCCGCCTGATGCGACAGTACGGGAAACCGATCGCCGTCCACACCTCCTTCGCCCTGGCCCCCTTCCGCTCCATGGAAATCCTCAGTGAAAATGGCGTATTGCTCACCCCATCCTCGGAGCGGGCCGCGAAGTGCCTGGCCTATATGGCCAAGTTCGGGACCAGGAGGGAGAAGTTGGCCCTCGCCAGGCCCCTGCCCGCTGTCAAGGTGGATGCGGCTATGGCCCGGACCCTGATCGAGGCGGTCAAACGGGCGGGCAGGAAAAATCTCCTGGAGACGGAGGCCAGGGAACTCCTCTCCCTCTATGGCGTCGCCCTTCCCCCGGCCACGCTTGCGAAAACCCCGGACGAAGCGGCGGATGCGGCAAAAGCCGTCGGCTTCCCCGTCGCCCTGAAGATCGTCTCCCCCGAGATCATCCACAAGTCCGATGCGGGTGGAATTCTCCTGAACCTCGGTGACGAACAGGCAGTCCGCGAGGGGTTCGCGAAGGTCGTCGCCAACGCTGAAAAGGTCAGCAGCCCGGAAAAGGTCCTGGGCGTCCTCGTCGCACCGATGGCGCAGAAGGGTCAGGAGTGCATCATCGGCATGATCCGGAATCCCCAGTTCGGAGCGGTCATCATGTTCGGCCTCGGCGGCATTTTCGTGGAGGTCTTGAAGGACGTCTCCTTCCGGGTCGCCCCCCCATCCGATCTGGATCTCGATGAGATGATCCATGAGATCAAGGGATACCCTCTTCTTTGCGGTGTCCGCGGGCAGAAGCCGAAGGATACCGGGATCCTGAAGGAGGTCCTCCAGAGGGTCGCCCAACTGGCGGCCGATCACCCGGAAATTCAGGAAGTTGACATCAATCCGATCATCGTCCACGAACAGGGGGCGTCCGTCGTCGACGCCCGGATCATCATCACGTAATCTGGGGTGAAGGAAAAGGCAAGCAGCTTCCGGAAGCGCGCAGAGGAATCCGATTTTCAATAAATTTCCAAGGAGGAATTCGAGATGGACTTTGAATGCATCATCTACGAGAAGAAAGAGGGGGTCGCCGTCATCACGCTGAACCGGCCCCAGGTCCTCAACGCCATGAACAAGCGGCTCTGGCTCGATATGGAGCAGGCCCTCGCCGACGCCCGCGAGGACGAGGGGGTGAAGGTTCTCATCTTCACCGGGACGGGGCGGGCCTTCTCCACCGGGGCCGACCTCAAGGACTCCAAGGGCCGGTCGCTGAAGGCCTACCGGGACTACCTGGTCCATCTCCAGGAGATCTCCCGTCAGATCATCCGCTATCCGAAACCGACCATCGCCGCCGTGAACGGCTTCGCCCTGGGAAGCGGCTACGAGCTGGCGCTCGCCTGCGACATCCGGATCGCCGCGGAAGAGGCGAAGTTCGGCTCCCCCGAGGCGCGGGTCTCCTCTTCCGTGACCGGCGGCGCAATGCGACTCGTTCAGGATCTTGTGGGCCCCGGCAAGGCCAGGGAGCTGCTGTTCACCTGCGATTACATCGATGGGAGAGAAGCGGAACGGATCGGACTCGTCAACAGGTGCGTCCCCTTGGAGAGACTGATGGAGGAGACCCTGGCCATGGCGAAGAAGATCGCCGCCAATTCGCTCTTCTCCATCAACCTGATCAAGAAGGGGCTTAACATGGCCTCGGAGGTCAGCCTGGAGGCCCTGATGGACTTCGAGGTTGAGGCCTGTCTGGCGACGGTGTCGGCGCCGGAGCGTCTAGCGAAGTTAGAGGAATTCGCTGAACGGAAGAAGTAGAAGGGGCGGGGCGCCCCCAGACGATCTTTCACCTGCAACTTGGATAGGAGGGTCGGTAACGAAGGCAATGGAGGAGCGGATGGATCGGTTCCAAAAGAAAACAAATAGCTAATGACAAAGGAGGGTAAGAAAATGAAACGTTCATTGATCAATGTATTGGCAGTCTTGATGGTCGTGTGCCTGGGATTTGCGGTCCAGGCGTCGGCCGCGGACAAAATCTTCCTGACACTCGCATCGGGAAGCCCCGGCGGGGCCTACTATCCGCTTGGGGGCGGCATGTCCGTCGTGGTTCAGAAAACCGTTGAAGGCTTCCGCTGTGCCTCCGAATCCACAGGGGCCTCGGTGGAGAACAGCCGCCTCGTCGGCAGCGGCGATTCGGACATGGGGATGGTCATGGGAAGCGTCGGCTACAACGCCTCCCAGGGAAAGGCGCCCTTTGAGAAGAAGTACGACATCGTCGCCCTCTTCCAGATGTACCCCGCGCCCCAGCACCTCGTGACGACGGCCCAGTCCAAGATCAAGACGATCGCCGACCTGAAGGGAAAGAAGGTTTCCATCGACGTGCCGGGCAGCGGCTGCTCGACCATGGCAAAGATCATCCTCGAGGAGGCGGGTTTCGACTTGGCGAAGGACCTGACGATCGCCAACCTCTCCCAGACAGAATCGGTCCAGGCCCTCAAGGACGGGGTCGTGGACGCGGTCTTCTTCAACTTCGCCTATCCAGGCTCCGCGGTCATGGACCTGGCGGCCACCCGCGACATCGTCCTGGTTCCCATGGACCAGAAGCTGGCGGACAAGATCCTTAAGAAGTACCCCTATTACGTCAAGATCGTCATCCCGGGGAAGACCTACTCCAAGGTGGATCAGGACGTCCTGTGCCTGGGCGATTCCAACGTCATGATCGCCAACAAGAAGATGAAGGATGATGTCGCCTACAAGATCGTGAAGGCGATCTACAGCAATGTCAAGGAGGGGCAGTACGCCCTGATCAACGTCCATCCCGTTGCAGCTCAGCTCACGCCGCAGAACGCAATCAACAGCCCACTGCCGCTGCATCCCGGGGCGGCGAAGTATTTCAAAGAAGTCGGGGCGCTGAAGTAGGAAAACCGGCACCGGTTCATGAAGATCGGAGATACGGAGCAGTGAAACAGTCGGGGGGCCGGGCGGCGCCGGCGGCCCCTTCCTTCTCTCTTCCGGGTTTCAAAACAGAAGGGACTGGGGGCGTACGTGTGCAGGATCCTCTGTCTTTTGCTGGCCATTTTGTCCCTTGCGGGCGGTGTACAGGCCGAGCCTTGTGCGGAGGAGCGTCTGACCTTTCAGATCGTCCGTACGGTCGGGGAAGAGGTGCTCTGGGAATCCCCCGTGAAACGTGGGGATTTTTTCACGATCGAATACCGCCACTCCTCCGATCACACGCCGGTGCGGGATCTGTTCACGATCAGCGATGAAGGGGAGATCATCCTCATCGAGGAAAGCTATCTCTGGTACGGGGCGGGTCTGGAGTCCCACCCCGATGTCGGGAAAACCGACTTCTCCGGGGAGTGGACCCGGGTGCGCCTGCACCGGCCTTTCCCACGGTTTCTGCTCCGGGTCGGAGAAGTCGCCAACCATGTCCTGACCCTTCACGGCCGGGACGTACCGCTGTTGTCCTTCGCCAAGGGGGGGGATTCCATATGGATTCGCATAATGAAGATCGTCAACAAACGATAGAGAAAGAACCGGCGATCCCAGGTGCCGCCGCGACGGAACAGGAAACGGAAGAGGCCCAAGCGGCGAGGCGCGCCAAGAAAATGCTCGATGAATTCGAACGGAAACGCGAATACGGGGGCCTTCCTGCCCTGCTCATCTCCATCGCGGCCGTGATCACCTCCTGCTATCATCTGCTTTACGCCTACTTTCACCCCTTCTTCGCCCTGGACCACCGGGCGCTGCACTGGCTTTTGATGTCCGTAATGCTGTTCGCCCTTTACCCGTTTTCCAGAAAGCGGTCTCCGCTGACGCGCATGTCCATACCCGACGCAATCTTTCTTGTCGTCTCGGTGGGCATCTGCCTGTGGATTTTCACCTATTCCACCAGCATCATGAACCGGGCGGGAAGCTTCGGCGCCCTGGACGTCGTCATGGGGACCGTCCTGGTGCTGATCGTCCTGGAGGCGGCCCGCCGTGCCGCGGGCCTGGCCGTTCCGCTAATCGCCGTCGTATTCATCTGTTACGCCCTGTTCGGTCCCTACCTACCGGACGTCCTGGCCCACAAGGGCTACAGCATCGAGAGGCTCTGCACCTACCTGTCTCTTTCCACGGATGGCATTTTTGGGGTTCCCATCGGGGTGTCGGCCAACTTCATCCTCCTGTTCATCCTCTACGGCGCCCTCCTCCGGAAGACAGGCGCCGGCCAGTTCTTTACCGACGTTGCCTTCGCTTTGACCGGCTGGACGCGGGGAGGACCCGCGAAGGCCGCCGTCGTCTCCAGCGCCTTCTTCGGAATGATCTCGGGGAGCTCGGTCGCCAACACGGTCACAACGGGCACCTTCACCATTCCCCTGATGAAGCGGACCGGCTATCCTGCCCATTTCGCGGGCGGCGTCGAAGCTTCGGCCTCCACGATGGGTCAGATCATGCCGCCCATCATGGGGGCCGCCGCCTTCATCATGGCGGAGTTCCTCTCTGTCCCCTACTACAAGGTCTGCATCGCCGCCGCCATTCCGGCGACCCTCGCCTTCTTCTCGACGTTCATGCAGGTCCATTTCCGGGCCGTATCCCTGGGTCTCGTCGGCCTTCCCCGGAACGAGCTGCCGAAGATCGGCGCCGCCTTCGCCGCAGGCTGGCACCACCTCTTCTCCATCTTCCTGTTGATCGCCTTCCTGGTGCAGGACTTCTCTCCCGAGCGGGCCGTCTTCTGGGCGATCCTCGCCACGATTGCCACCTCCTTCCTCATGTGCCTCATCAGGAAGGAATCGCTGAAGGTCGTCGGGAAGCTGATCCTGGAGGGTCTGGAGGAAGGCGCGATCGGCGCTGTCGAGGTGGCCGCCGCCTGCGCCGCGGCGGGGATCATCATCGGCTCCATCACTATGACCGGCCTGGGGATCAAGTTCTCTTCGATGATCGTCGACGCCTCCCTGGGTAAGCTCTATGTGGCCCTGCCGTTCACGATGATCGCCTGCCTGTTCCTGGGGATGGGCGTGCCGACGACGGCCCAGTACGTCATCATCACCGCGCTGGTGGCGCCGGCCCTCATCCAGATGGGGGTCCTGCCCATGGCCGCCCACCTCTTCATCCTCTACTTCGGGACGCGCGCGGACATAACACCCCCCGTGGCCCTGGCCGCCTATGCGGCGGCGGGAATCGCCCATTCCGATCCCTGGAAGACTGGATGGGCGGCCTTCCAGCTCGGGATCGCCGGATTCATCATCCCGTTCATGTTCGTCTACGCCCCCGAGTTGCTCTTCGTCGGCAGCCTCTGGAAGATCCTCCCGGCCCTGCTGACGGCCACCTTCGGGGTCTACTGCCTCGCCGCGGCCGTCCAGAGATGCCTCCTTCTCAAAACGAGATGGTACGAAGCCGCCATGCTGCTTGTCGCCGCCCTGCTGCTGATCAAACCGGGGCTCCAGACCGATCTGATCGGCGCCGCCCTGTTCCTCGTCGTTTTTCTGCTCCAGTGGTTCCGCAGGAAGCGCGAAGGCGGACCGGCAGCCCTGGTATGACGAACGGCCTCGTACGTAAAATGATTCATTGAAAGGGGTAGGCAGGTCGTCCGGAAGGTACTGCGACGGTTATGAAGCCTTCAGGCCGTACTTCTTGAGCTTGTAGCGGAGCATCCGTTCGCTGATCCCGAGGAGGTCGGCGGCGCGGCTCTGATGGTCGCCGGCCTTCTCCATTGCCTCGACGATCAGATTCCTCTCCAGTTCCTCGATCGATCCGCGGAGAAGCCCCTCCTCCGCCTTTCGGCCTGCCGCGGTCTCCTCCATGCTTTCACGGAACGGGAGATCCTCGACAGAGATCACCGCCTCCCGGGCGATGACGACGGCCCGCTCGATGATGTTCTCGAGTTCGCGGACGTTCCCGGGGTAGTCGTACTTGAGGAGGACATCCTGCGCCTCGCTGGTCAGACCTTCGATTTCCCTGCCGTTTTCCTCCGCGTACTTCTTCAGGAAATGGTCGATCAGGGGGGGAATGTCCTCCCGGCGCTCCCGGAGCGGCGGGAGCGACATCATAACGACGTTCAGGCGGTAGAAAAGGTCCTCCCGGAATGCCCCCTCCTTCACCCGTTGTTCCAGGTCCCGGTTGGTCGCGCTGATCACCCGGACGTCGGTGCGGAGCGTCTGGTTCCCGCCGAGGCGCTGGAACTCGCGCTCTTGAAGGAAACGAAGGAGCTTCACCTGGACCTGCGGCGAGAGCTCGCCGACCTCGTCGAGGAAGAGCGTCCCCCCGTCCGCCTCCTCGAACCGGCCGACGCGTCTCGCCGTCGCCCCGGTGAAGGCCCCCTTCTCGTGGCCGAAGAGCTCGCTCTCCAATAAATTCTCGTGCAGGGCGCCGCAGTTGACCGCGATGATCCGCCGCGCCGCCCGCGGGCTCAACTGGTGGATCAGCCGGGCGAGGAGTTCCTTCCCGGTCCCGCTCTCCCCCTGCAGCAGGACCGTGGCGCGGCTCGCGGCCACCCGGCCGGCCATGTTGATCAGCGCGCTCATCTTCTGGCTCCGGTAGATGATCCGGTCCGTCGTCACACCCTTCTCGCCGAACGGTTCACCACGGAAAAAGCCGCGGAGGATCTCGTTCTCCTTGAGCAGCGTCCTCCTCTCCGCGACGCGTTTCACCAGCAGGAGGAGCTCTTCGAACTCGATCGGCTTGGTGATGTAATCCAGGGCGCCGGCCTTCATCGCCTCTACGGCCATATCGATGGTCCCCTCGGCCGTGACGATGACGATGTCGATCTCGGGGTTCATCCCCTTGACGGCGCGAAGGACCTGCATCCCGTCCATCCCGGGCATACGGTAATCGAGGAGGATCAGGTCGTAGTGGCCCTCCCGGACACGCTGCACCGCCTGCTCGCCGTTTTCGGCCTCGCCGACGATGTGCCCCTCCTTTCGGAGGAAGTCCCGCAACATCTCCCGCTGGTTCTGCCCGTCTTCCACCGCCAGAATGCTGAGCTTCTTCATGAGGTGATTGCCCCCTTCTCTTTGTGTCTCTCCGTGGGAAGCAGGATCTCGAACGTCGTTCCCTCCCCCTTCCGGCTCACGACGCGGATCTCACCCCCGTGACCGCGGATGATCTCGTGAGCCAGCGGCAAACCGAGCCCCAGTCCCTTCTCCTTTGTCGTGTACTCGGGGTTGAAGATCCGGTCCGCCTCTTCGGTCGTGATGCCGCAGCCCGTGTCGGCGACCCGGATACTCACCCGCCCCTTCTCCGCATGCCGGATGGAAAGGGTGACAACCCCCTCACCGCTGATCGACTCCATCGCGTTCTTGACGAAATTGAGCAGGGCCTGCTGGAGCTTGTCCATGTCCATCGGGATGACGACCGATTCGCTCCCCCAGTTCGTCCGGAGGCTGATGCCCTTCGCGGCGGCCTCCGCGGAAATCAGATTCACGATCTTCTGGAGGACCTCCTGAACCGGACAGTCGCGGAGCTCGAGGCGTCGGCTCTTCGAAAAGGTCAGGAACTCCTCGATGATCCCGTTAAGCCGCCGGATTTCGTCACGGATAACCCCGGCCAGGACGCCGAATTCCTTCTTCTTTTCCTCGTCTGCGGGCATATACTCCCGCTTCAGCCGTTGGCTTGCCATGCTGATCGCGTTCAGCGGATTGCGGATCTCGTGGGCAACGCCGGCGGCAAGCTGCCCGAGAGAGGAGAGCCGTTCCGCCTTTTCCAATTGACGGGTCATCTCCACAATTCCCGCGAGGTGACGGTTCTGGTCATTGTAGAGGAGCCACATGGACAGCAGCGCAATCAGGACGACGAACGTGAGAAATATAAACATGTTTCGCCGGTTCTCGTCGAGGATCTGATCCGTGTTCCCCCGGTCCAGGCCAAGGCGGATGGTCCCGGCGAACTCGCCGCCCAGGCGGAGCGGGGCGATAATTTCAAAAAGGCTCTTGCCGCCGACGTTCACCTTACGGCTCTCGAACGGGATGGTCCCGGAGAGGATCTTCGCAACCAGCGGATTGTCTTTTTTCAACTCCTCCGGCAGCTTTCCGGCATTGCCGAGGGGCATCCCCTTCTTGTCCCGGACGGTGAGATAGACGAGGCCCTGCCCCTCTCCCAGCTTTTCCATCGCCTTTTCAACCGAAACCCGCATCCCCCAGTAGCGCAAACTCTCTTTGTCCAGCGCGATGATGATCGTCCCGCTTTCGTCCTTGCGGCTGAGGGCGATAAAACCGATCTTCTTCAGACGGTTCAGTTGGTTGAGGCGGTTGATCAGATCGGCGGTCCCCTTCGGTTGGACCCTCGCCGTCGCGGGCGCCTTCCCACCGAAGAGATCATCCGAAAGCGTCCGGCTCTGGAAGAGCACATCCCCCCATGCATTGAGAACGGCCACGAGCCAGAGGTTCTTTTCCTCTGCAAACCGGCGGATATAGCTCCCGCTCAGATGCTCCGTCTTCCATTGGTTGTCGATCTCGCGCCCCATCGCAACGATGGCTTCGGTGAGCAGTTTCTGGGGGGAGAAGACCATCTCGCTCAGCGGGGTGGAAACGCCTCCTTCCGTCCTTTGCGACGCGATGATCATGGTTTTCAGGTTCTCTTCGGTGAGCCGCTCGACCACCCCGATGATCCGTTTCCCCTGGTCTTCCATGAAACCGATGAGGGTCCGTTCGCTCCGCTGGAGGTCCATGATCCCCATCGTCAGGATCAGGGCGATAAATACCGCGCAGACGAGACCGACGGCCAGCGGCTGGAGGAAGGGGCGATTGAAACGGAGGGGACGCTGCTGCCAGACGATCTTTCCTTCAGGGCTCATAATGCCTTTCCATCATCGAAATTCGGGGACTTCGTTTGTTAAGGCGATCGGCGAATCTGTCGACCGGCAGGGCTATCGTCCTAAAGTCCGCATCAGAAATCCGCGGGGCCATCATAGGCCATTCCCCCGGAAAGTCAACGAATTCTTGTATCGCACCCCCGGGAAGGGTGGCGAAAAGAGACCTCAAACAAAAACCGCTGTGGCTGTTTTCGACATTTTTGTCGATTTCCGGTTACGACCGGGTTCCGGATGCAACTGTTTATTTTCAATGGATTTCTACGGTCTCTCGCCCAGAGACCGTGACGTTTCTTGCCGCACGTTCGATCCCCCCGGAGATGGCGTCCAAACAGAATCCACGGAAATATTGTCTTATTTCAATGTATTGCAGATGTCAGGAACTACTGGCACGGGAGATGCAGTACCCTACATCCGAAAGCACATGTTGACTGAACGCGGGCACGATCAGCCGACAGTAAAATGACCAAAGGAAAACCGATGGGTTTTCCAACTCCTGAATGCGGGGAGGCTCTCGGAGCCTCCCCGTTTTTTTTTGCATCAATCATGCCGGACATCGCAGCATCTCCAGATATCATTTCCGCTGTTTTTCGGCATTGGCCTCCCGGATTTTCCGCCACTGTTCGATCCGCTCTCCAATGATCTTCTCATACCCCCGATCGGTCGGCCGGTAGAACCGGCCCCCCTTTCCCCGGAGTTCATCCGGCAGGTATTCCTGCGGGACATAGGCGTCGGCAAAATCGTGGGCGTAGAGGTACCCCTTGCCGTAGTCCAGCTCTTTCATCAATCGGGTCGGGGCATTCCGGATGTGGAGCGGAACGGGGAGGGTCCCCGTCTTCTCGATCGTCGCCCGGACCTGGCCGTAACCGGCGTAGAGGGCGTTGCTTTTCGAGGCGGTTGCGAGGTAAACCGTCGCCTGCGCGAGGGCCAGCTCCCCCTCGGGGGAGCCGAGGAAGTGGTAGGCCTGCATCGCGTCGATAGCCACGGTCAGGGCGCGCGGGTCGGCGTTCCCGACATCCTCGGAGGCAAAGCGGATCAGCCGCCGGGCGATATACAGGGGGTCCTCCCCTGCCATCAGCATCCGGCCGAGCCAGTAGAGGGCCGCGTCGGGATCGCTCCCCCGGAGGCTCTTGTGGAGGGCGGAGATGAGGTTGTAATGCTCCTCCCCGCTTTTATCGTATTGAAGGGCCTTTTTCTGGATCGCCTCTTCGACAAAGGCGCGGGTGACAAGATGGCCGCCCTCCCCTGCCCTGTCTGCAAGCGAGACCGCCGCTTCGAGGCTGTTCAGGGCGGCGCGGGCGTCCCCATCCGCCGACCAGACGATGTGGGTCAGCGCCTCCGGCTCGATCTCGAGGCCGAGGGCGCCGAACCCCCGTTCACGGTCCAAAAGCGCGATCCGGACGATCCGGGCAAGATCCTCCTCGGTAAAAGGCTTGAGGGTGAGGACGCGCATCCGGGAGAGGAGCGGCGAAATGACCTCAAAAGAGGGATTTTCCGTCGTGGCCCCGATCAGCGTAATCAGGCCGCTCTCGACATGGGGGAGGAAGGCGTCCTGCTGCGACTTGTTGAAGCGGTGAATCTCGTCCACGAAGAGGATCGTCCGGCGCCGGTGGAGCCGCCACAACTCGGCGGCCTCATCAACGACGGCGCGGATCTCCTTCACGCCGGAGAGGACCGCAGAGAAGCTGATGAAGCGGGATTTGGTCTCTCCGGCCAGGATCCGGGCGAGCGTCGTCTTCCCGGAGCCGGGAGGCCCCCAGAAGAGGACCGAGAAAAGGCGGTCTTCTTGAACGGCCCGCCGCAGGAGGCTGTCCGCGCCCAGCAGGTGGTCCTGGCCGACGTACTCGTCGAGACTCCGGGGCCGCATCCGGTCCGCCAGCGGTCGGTTGTCGTTCTTTTGATCCTGTTGATCAAAAAGATCCACGTTTCAATCCCCGGAATGATCGCAATCGGTATTCAATCTTTTTTCACCGGCCTCACACTGTTTTTTCCGGCGCTGCCGGGCCGCATCAACGATGTCGAGAAGGGTCGTCAGCCGGTCTTTCGGAGCCTCGCTGCGGAAGCGATCCCAGACCTCCGGCGTCAAAGCCTCGCGCAGGTATTCCTCGACCGGGAATCCGGCACTCCAGCAGCGAACAACCTGCCGGCAGGGAAGCTCCCCCGCCTCCCGTTCACAGTAGGAAAAGGGGACCTCGCCGCCGAGTCGCGGACAACGGATAATTCGTTCCCGACAGGACTTCATTCTTTCGTCCGCTAATCCATTTTCCTCGGCCATCCCATCCCCCTTTGTTGTCCCGATCATCCCCTGCATAAAAGGGAATCCCGTGTTTTGATTGCGGGGGAAACCGGGAGCTGTCCCTCCCTTTCCCCGGAAAGCAAGGCAGTCCCGAGAAAGATCAGAATAAGACCTGTCGTGATCAGCCGTTTGGATACCATTCTTCGGATTCCTCTTCCTTCTCCATCTCTTTCAGACGCCGTTTTGCCTGCCGCTTTTTCCGTGCGTACCCGTAAACGAAGATGAGTGCGGCCATAAACCAGAGCGTTGAAACGCTCGTGATGATCGGGATCCAGGAAACGCGGAGCTTCAGATAGACCAGCCACCGCTCCTCCAGATCAGCGATGTTCATCCCCGTCCCCCGCCGGAGCGCCCCCTCCAGATCCCCGTAACGGGTGTAGTCCCGGATCAGGCGATGGAAGGCCTCCCGCCCCACCTTGTTGATGAGAAAGGAGACAAACATGAAGCTCTCCGCATAGGCCAGTTCGGCCGCTCCCTCCTCCGCGGGAAACGACAGCGTTAAGACCGGCAGCGGGATCAGCCGGTCCATGAGGGAGGCCCTCGTCAGGACGGAGATCCGGGAAAAGGTCCACTCCCGCGCCTCGTACATCGCAAGCCCCTCGTTCAGCCACACCGGAACCGTCACCCCCACGAGGGCTCGCCCCAGGGCAATGTGGCTGAACTCGTGGGCAAAGACGTCAACAACATCGATCCGGCTCCCCTTGGCCGCCCGCGGCGAACGCAGGACGATGACGTTCTGTGCGGGATAGGCAACCCCAATGGCCCAGAGGGGAATCCAGGTCCCGCCGGGCTGGGCCTCGCGGAAGGCTTCCAGCGTCGGGCAGAGACAGATCTCCGTCTTTTCAGCAAAATCCACCCCGATATCGGCGATGACCCTCTCCCGGATCCGGAGGGATTCGCGCTCCAACTCCGCCGCGAGCCCCTCGTCCCCCGCGGCATAGCGGATGACGAAACGGCTGTTTTCCATGCGGAGTTCCCCAACACCGGCGCCCGCTGGGGACACGAACATGAGCAGCACAAAGATGATCGCCGTTAAGGTTTTCCCCATTTCAGGAATGAACACCTACGTAAAGCGGGAATGACATCTTAGACCCTGTGCGGCGAAATAAAGGCCTCAATACGGATGTCTTAGGAAAACTCTAATGGATGCATCGGGAGGTTGCAAGAAAATTATGGGGAAGCCGACATCCATGCCATCAGAAAGAACCACACAGCGGGATGAAACGGGGCGCAAATCGGCGGATGAAGAGACAACGCCCTCCGAGCCAAACGAGGCGTAGATCCGTTTTACACAATTTGTTTAGGGGCCGCCCCGAACGGGACGGCCCGATGGAATCCGTGCCGATCCCCGGCCATTCATCCCCTCGCGAAAGGAACGAATGGCCGGAGAATCGATTTGATCACGGTTTCGGGAACCCCGCGATCGCTTTCAGCGCCCGCTGGATCTCTTCATCGGGCAGTTCATGGGGCGCCAGTTTCCCGGAAAGGTAGGCATCATAGGCCGCCATATCGACCATCCCGTGGCCGCTGAAGTTGAAGAGGATCGTCCGCTCTTTCCCCTCCTCCTTTGCGCGCCTGGCCTCCGCGACGACCGCAGCGATCGCGTGGTTGGTCTCCGGGGCCGGGATGATCCCCTCGGTCCGCGCCCACTGGACGCCGGCCTCGAAGGTCTTGATCTGGTCGTAGGCCGTTGCCTCAATCAACCCCTCCCGGAGAAGATGGCTGATGATCGGCGCCATCCCGTGGTAGCGAAGCCCCCCGGCATGGATCGGCGCCGGGACAAAGCCGTGGCCGAGGGTGTACATCGGCAGCAGCGGCGTCTTCATCGCCAGGTCGCCGAAGTCGTAAGCGAACGGCCCCTTTGTCATTGTCGGGCAGGATGCGGGCTCGGCCCCGATGATCCGCACCTGCTTTCCGTGGATCTTGTCGCGGACGAAGGGGAGCGCGGTGCCGGCGAAATTGCTCCCGCCCCCCGCGCAGCCGATCACCACGTCGGGATAGACCCCGATCTTTTCGAACTGCTTCTGCGCCTCCAGACCAATGATCGTCTGGTGCATGAGGACGTGGTTCAGGACGCTTCCCAGGGAATATCGGGAATTCTCCCGGGAGACGGCGTCCTCTACCGCCTCGCTGATCGCGATCCCGAGGCTCCCCGGGGAATCGGGATGCGCGGCCAGGACCTGACGCCCTGCCTCGGTCCGGTCGCTGGGGCTGGGGATGCACTCGGCGCCCCAGGTGTTCATCATCATCCGCCGGTAGGGCTTCTGCTCGTAGCTCACCCGGACCATGAAGACCCTGCACTCCAGGTCGAACATCTTGCAAGCCATCGCCAGCGCGCTCCCCCACTGGCCGGCGCCGGTCTCCGTGGAGAGCCGTTTAACGCCGAAGACCTTGTTGTAATAGGCCTGCGGGATGGCGGTGTTCGGCTTGTGGGAGCCGGCAGGACTCTGGCTCTCATTCTTGTAGTAGATCTTCACGGGGGCGCCCAGGAGCTTCTCGAAATTCCTGGCCCGGCAGAGGGGGCTGGGCCGCCAAATCAGGTAT
>MNZQ01000185.1 GCA_001873745.1 Syntrophaceae bacterium CG2_30_58_14 | reverse complement strand
ATTTAAGAAGGGATTGCGACCTGACTGTGGAAATGTGGGATGGACATACCGAAAGCGACCGAACCGACCTGATTTAAGAAGGGATTGCGACCATGGAACTCGTTTGAAATATTGTGAATTCCGTGGTTGATGGACCGAACCGACCTGATTTAAGAAGGGATTGCGACTGCGACCGCTGAGTTTCTTGCATTAGAGCATGGTTTTAATGACCGAACCGACCTGATTTAAGAAGGGATTGCGACTGACCGCCGGCTGCATAGTAATACGCGCGCCCGGAGGACCGAACCGACCTGATTTAAGAAGGGATTGCGACCTGACTGTGGAAATGTGGGATGGACATACCGAAAGCGACCGAACCGACCTGATTTAAGAAGGGATTGCGACCATGGAACTCGTTTGAAATATTGTGAATTCCGTGGTTGATGGACCGAACCGACCTGATTTAAGAAGGGATTGCGACTGCGACCGCTGAGTTTCTTGCATTAGAGCATGGTTTTAATGACCGAACCGACCTGATTTAAGAAGGGATTGCGACTGATGCAGATTGCACTAAAATGGCGCGCGTGCGGCGCGCCGGACCGAACCGACCTGATTTAAGAAGGGATTGCGACCTCTGCAGCTGCCCAACTTTTGTGTAGAGCCGTTGACGGGGGCCAACAATTCGACGCAATACATCGCAATGATTGGCTATGACTCAACGGTTGTTGGAAAAGCATGCTACTCCTGCCGGACAAGCCGGCAACTAGTCCTACGCGCCCACCGTCAATTAGCCGTCCACCCACTCGACGATCGTCGCCTCGCCTTGCCCCACGCCGACGCACAACGTAGCCAGCCCGTAATAGGGTCGCGGCTCGCTGGGGGCGCGACGCCGCATCTCGTGCACCAGTGTGCACATGAGCCGCGCGCCCGAACAGCCGAGCGGATGTCCCAGCGCAATCGCCCCGCCGTTGACGTTTGTAATCTCTTGCCGTATGCTGAGTTCCTCCATCACCGCCAGCGCCTGCACGGCGAAAGCCTCGTTCAGTTCGATCAGCCTGATGTCTTCGATCTTCAACCCGGCGCGTTCCAGCGCCTTGCGCGTCGCCGGAATCGGTCCCAGGCCCATCGTGCGCGGCTCGACGCCCGCTGCCGCGCCCGCTACGATGCGGGCCAGCGGCTTTTTGCCCAGCTCGCGCGCTTTGTCCGCGCTCATGATCAACAGCGCCGCGGCGCCGTCATTGATGCCGCTCGAATTGCCGGCCGTCACCGTGCCGCCCTGACGAAATGCCGGCCGCAGTTTGGCCAGGGATTCGAGCGACGTGTTCGCACGCGGGTGCTCGTCGCGGCTGATCAGGATCGGATCGCCTTTTTTCTGAGGGATCGGAACAGGAACGATCTCCTCGGCGAATTTGCCCGACGCGATGGCCGCCACCGCGCGCTGATGCGATGCCAGCGCAAACCGATCCTGTTCTTCACGTGTGATCGTTTTGGTCAAGTCGTACACATTCTCGGCCGTCTCGCCCATCGAGTCGTTGCCGTACCGGTCCTTGAATTTCTGATTCGGGAAACGCCAGCCGATCGTCGTGTCCCATGCGGTGACGTTCCTGAAGGCCCACTCCGGGCTGGTCTTGGGGATCGCGTACGGCGATCGCGTCATGCTCTCGACGCCGCCCGCGATGTACACATCGCCTTCGCCGGCCTTGATCGCTCGCGCGGCCGCGTTGATGGCTGCCAGGCTCGACGCGCACAGGCGATTGAACGTCACCGCCGCTACCGATACCGGCAGTCCCGCCAGCAGCGACCCCATGCGCGCTACGTTTCGGTTGTCCTCGCCCGCTTGATTGGCGCAGCCGAAGTAAACTTCTTCGACGAGCGCCGGATCGACGTCCGCGCGCTTGACAACTTCCGCGATCACCAGCGCGGCCAGATCGTCCGGCCGCACATCCTTCAATACGCCGCCATGCCGCCCGATTGGCGTCCGCACGGCTTCAACGATGACTGCTTCTCGCATTTTTGATTCTCCTTGTTGGCGCTCCAATTTGTTGCCGTTTCACATTTCGCATTTCGCCCATTAGATGTATTGCCCACCGTCAACTTTGATCACTTCGCCCGTGATGTGCCGGGCGAGATCAGAGCAGAGGAAGGTGACGACATGCGCCACCTCTTCCGGCGTGCCCAGCCGGCCTAGCACGATTTCGGCAAGCGCCTTGTCTTTCACATCCTGTGGCGCCTGATGAACCATGTCGGTCTCGATCAGCCCTGGCGCGATGGCGTTGACGTTGACGTTAAACTTGCCCAGTTCGCGCGCGACCGCCTTGGTTAAGCCGATAATGCCGGCCTTGGCCGCCGAGTAATTGGACTGCCCGAACTTGCCACGCAGTCCGTTAATCGAGGTGATATTGACGATTTTGCCCGAGCCTTGCTCTTTGAAAACCGGCGCGGCGGCGTGGATGTAGTTGAAGTAGCCCTTGAGGTTGGTGAGGATTACTTCGTCCCACTGGGCCTCGCCCATCTTCCACACGACGGCGTCGCGGTTGATGCCGGCGTTGTTCACCAGAATGTCCAGCCGGCCGAGTTTCTCGCGGACGGTATCGACCATGCGCTGTGCGTCAGCGAATGACGCTACGTCGGCCTGCACGGCCAGTCCGCGACGTCCCAGGCGCTCCATCTCGCCGACGATCCGACCGGCCTCGTCGGCGTGCTTGCGATAGTTGATGGCAACATCGGCGCCGTGGGCCGCCAGGTCAAGGGCGATCGCGCGCCCGATGCCCATGCTGCCGCCCGTCACAATGGCTACCTTGCCCTGCAAATTCATGTTAAGTTCTCCTTGTCAGTAATGATGAAATCCCATTGATTAGACATTGCTTTTTCTGACCGGGAATATACGAAAAAGGATCTTGTGTGTCAAGAGGATTTTGGCCCCAAAACTCAAACCCATCATGGTCATCAAGTCCGCCTATGCGTAAAGGTCTGCCGCCGCCTCTTCCAGGCCGAGCTCCAGAAGCCTTTCTTTCGTCGGTTTTCCCGTCTCCCAGTCCCATTTTCGGTAGGCGTAGTATTCCCGGAGCATCAGCTCCATATCCGGCTTGTAATAAGTGCCATGTTGCCGGCAACAAGGTCGGCGCGGGCGTAGTATTCCCGGAGCATCAGCTCCATATCCGGCAGCTTGTCCGCCGAACTTCCCTCCTTCAGAACCTCCAGGCAGATCTTCGGCAGCTTGTCGTCGGCGCGGGTTAGCCCCAGCTTGTTGTTGATGGCCCGTTTGATGGCAATGGACCGTTCGCCGGTTGCGAGCAGCATTTCTGGGGTGTAATCCCAGCCGGTGATCCCGTTGATGATTTGGCAGATCAGCGTCGGGGTGTATGCGGCAAACTTGCACAGCGCAAAGGTGTCGAACAGGTCCTTGAAATTCTGGTATTTGGCCGCCATTTCCGCCTTGCCTGCCGACTGGAAGCGGTCGCCGGGGAGGATGTTGTACTCCAGGATGAAGTTCCCCAGTTCGATGTTGTAGTAATCGCCTTTCAGGTGGCAGGCTCCCCGCGGGCCGGTGGCGTAGGAGATGGCCATGCCGGTGAAGGCGCGGGGATCATGCATCGCCATCTCCATCCCCTTGACCTGGGCTGCCTCTCCTGGATCGCGCCCGAACGCCTCGGCCATTCGGAGGGTCCCCTGGGAGAGCAGCTTGCCGATCCCCTCCTGGCGGATGATCATGCCGGTGAGTTTGACGATCATCCGGCCATCCCCCCAGAGGATCTCCATCCCGGCCCGTTCCTTCGTCAGGATGCCCCGCTCGTAGAGGTACATGGCGTAGGCGATGGAGACGCCCACGGAGATGGTGTCGATGCCCTGAGAGTTGCAGAGATAGTTGGCCTCGATGATGGTATCGAAGTCAAAGTTCATGCAGAGGGGGCCGAGGGCGATGACCGTCTCATATTCCGGCCCGTCGACATTCTCCAGCCCCTTCCGGAAATTTTGTGGTTCTGTTCTTATATGGCGAATAAATTCGTATATATTCTCCATTTTATCATCAGGAATCCTTCTTAATTCTTCTATGACCTTTTTTCTAATTTCTAACGGTGCCATGATGGCACCTACTCGAACTTACTCGGGAATATTACTGATATGCTCATTCTACATTTGAAGCGACGGTCTTGCGCCAGCCATACCATAATTATCCAGAAAACAACATCAGTGAATGCGGATTGAAATCAGGCATTTTCGTCTGGTTTGACTTTTTATTGCTTCCAGTTACAGATATCCTTTATGCGCTCACATGTGCAGCTTTTAATAAGGGTCTTATTGCCTGCCAATCAGTCGTTTCATTTGCCGTATGCCAGAGATCGTAATTTCGCTGAAGATTCAACCATAATTCAGGAGTAGTATCAAACGCTCTGGACAAGCGCAGGGAAACGTCCGTTGTCACAGTGCCGCGTTCATTCAGAATTTTGGATACGGTTTTTCTCGACAATCTCAGTTCCTTCGCAAGATCTGTGACGCTAATTCCTGCCGGTTCCAAGTAATGAAGCTTCAGAATCGCTCCCGGATGAGATGGCGGTCTTTTTCGTGTTCTCATAAATAATCCTCTTCAATGATAGTCTTCGATGGCTACATTAAGTGCGTCTCCATCCTTGAATTCAAACGTCAATCGCCAGTTGCCGGAGACCTTTATCGCCCAGCGCCCCTGCGTTTTGGGAAGCAACGGATGAAGGCCGGAGCCGGGATAGTTCATATCCCTGATTTCATTTGCCGCATCGAGCCGATCCAATATCGCCTCTAATTTGGAAGCATGCTTGGCTTGTATGCCTTTACGGGTGCCATCGTAGAAAAAATCTTCCAGACCTTTGTGGATAAAGGATTTTATCATGGACTATACTGTAACCAAGGGGGTTACACTTGTCAAGAGAAATATCTCAAGGGATAATTTCGGCCTCCTTTTCTTTCAGCATTACCGGAAGCATCACCCGGATGAGCCATAAAACCCGATCCTGTCACGGGTTCTTGTTTTCAAACGGAAGCCGGATCGGCGGGGCTTCAAAAAGTTTCAGGAACAGCGCAAACGACACCGCATTGCCTTTCGGATAATCAAAGCTTGCCAGCGTGGTGACGGGACTTCGGAGCTTCCCGAGCATCTCTTTCCATTTTAAGGAGTCGGCCTGAACAAGCATGTCGAGATGGTCGGCGAGTTTGGGGATGATTTCCGCTACGCCCCGGCGCACGTGGATCGTGAAGGCCTCGCCGGTATCGGCGAATTGGATGCCGACCCGCTTATCGACATCGGCGCTCGCCTTCGGATCGAGGTTGGCCGCCATCTGATCGAAGAAAAACGGTAGCGAGAAGCCGTGAATCGTCTGCAGGGTCGGTTTCAACAGGGTCTTGGCGACGAATTGATCGCGTATCTCCAGCGCCTCCGTCAAGTAGTAGTGGCGGGCGTTGGCGTTGCTTTCCCGCTCCCCCAGCAAGGTCAGGGCCTTGATCCGGATGGTGCGCGCCTCGCTGTTTTCGGGATTCAGGCGGATGGCGTAGCCGGAAAGCTCCAGGGCCGCCTGGGGATTTCCCTTTTCGATATATCGCTTCGCATGCTCAAGAAGCTTGGCCTCGCCGCCGGAAATGTCGGCGATCATCCGCGCCTTCTCCTTCACCGGCAGCGGCTGAAGATCCGCCGAATCGCCGCTGAACCACCCCATGGTTCCGCTCAGCATGGAGCGGGCCGACCAGGAGACCTTTCCGTAGAACTCCTGCAGGTAGGGCGATTGGGCCAGGTGGGCGGGCAATATGATGTTGTCTGCGAGCTCATCGGGCGTCATCCCCTGATTGATCCCCCGGAGCGACTGGTCATGGACGTACTGGATGGCGTCCCGGTAATCGGTCGCGATCTGGTAGATCGCGGCGGCCCCAATGATCGGCTTCCCGTGGGAGGGTACTAGATATTCGGGCCGCAACGCGCGGATGATGTCCACCGAACGGTACCAGTTTTTCAGGCTGCGGAACCAGGTTCCCCGGATCGTGTAGAGGTTCGGAAAGGATTTGTAGAGGTTGTCGCCGCACAGGAGTATCTTTCGGTCCGGGAGCCACACATAGATCTGATCGTCCGTTTCTCCCGGGGCGTGGATCAACTCGAAGGGGATGCCCGCCACGTTTGCCTTCATGCGGTCGTGGAATGTCTTTGTGGGCTTGATGTAGCCCAGGGTGGAATCGGGGCCGAGGCCCAAAAATGGGCCGATTCCGATGTTGATCATCGACTTTTTGTCCAGGAAGTTTCCGTACATCCGCATGCTCCTGGACCCGTTTATCGGCGCCGTTTCGCTGACAGCGCGGGAGACGCTGTCGTCAAGGCTTTCATGGGCGTAGATCCCCGGCGCGTTCTTTCCGGCGAAGGCCGAGGCGCCGAAGATATGGTCGGGGTGAAAATGGGTATAGATGATCGCCTTCAGCGGCAGCGGGGTCAATTTTCGGAGATCGTTCCAGACCTCGTTTCCCTCCTCAATGGTCGTCATCGTATCGACGATGATGACGCCGTCCTTTCCGACCAGCATGATGACATTGGCGATCCCGTAGCCGACGGCGGAGTAAACGCCATCGGCAACCTTATGGATCTTCTTTTCAAATTCCTTGGAATGATCCGCCAGCTTCCGATTTTCGGCGACGTTCGGCGGCCCCTTCTCGGCCTTTTGGCAGGAAGCAAGGAGCAGCGCCAGCATGGTGAAAAGGATGCCGCCCAGAATAGCCCGTTTGCTCATGATACCCAGTCTAATTGCCGCCGAGTTTTCTCCGCTCTTCATCGCGGATTTCCCGGCGCAGTAGTTTGCCGACTTTCGACTTCGGCAACATGTCCCGGAACTCGATGTAGCTCGGCGCCTTGTAGGACGCGAGCCGGTCCCTGCACCATCGCAGCAGGTCGGCGCTGCTTACCCCCTTGGCATCCTGTTTCAGCACGACAATTGCCTTGATTCTTTCTCCCAACTTGATGTCCGGGATGCCGACGGCGCAGGACCCGACTACGGCCGGGTGATCCTGGAGGACAGCCTCGACCTCCGAAGCGGAGACCCGGTAACCCTTACATTTGATGATATCGGCGGTCCTCTCCATAAATTCCAGCTCGCCATCTTCATTGAACCGCATAAAATCGCCCATTCTGTAATAGGTATCATCTCCCTGCTTTATATAAGCGTGGGCCGTTTCCTCGGGTTTCTTCCAGTAGCTCTTGATCGTATAGGGCGAGGTAACGGCCAGTTCCCCGACCTCTCCTGCGGCAACCGGTTCCAGCGTTTCCGGATCAATAATCCGACATTTTCTTGATTTTAGAGGCCTGCCCACGGTCTTGGGGCTGGGCTTCTTGTCCAAGGGGCTGTAGGCCACATGTCCCACCTCCGTGGAGCCATAGACCTGGTAGATGGAATTGTCGTATTTCTCCCTCCATTTGTTGTAAACCTCGCCGGGGAGGACATCGCCGCCGCAATAGCAGTATTTCAGGGAACGGATGTCGTACTGATCGACTCGGTCGTTTTCAAGGATCATTCTGTATAACATCGGCACGCCGAGCATCCAGCGAACCTTGTATTTTTGGATGGCCTCCAAAATCGAATCGACCTCCGGAACCGGCATCAAAATCATCGTGTTCCCCTGATTCAGGGCGGTCGCCAATGCAAATCCCTTGGCCATGATATGAAAAAGGGGGTTCACCATGATCATGGTGTCTTCACCGGCAAAGAGATATCCCTTGAAGACGTTCTCCACGATATCCATGATATAAGACACCTCTCCCATGTGGTTGCCGGCCACCCCCTTCGGGAAACCGGTCGTCCCGCCCGTATACATGATATAGGCGAGATCCTGCCACGGATCGATATCAATCGTGGGCGCCGGCTGTCGTCCATTTTTCAAGATATCCTTGAAATAGAAAACCTCTTTTCCCTTTTTGATCTTTCCTTTCGGCAGTTTATCCAGCATATAACCGAAATATCTTTTCCAGCAGGGAATCAGATCCGCAAGGTTGGTGACGATCACCCGTTTCAGGTTGGTCTTGCCGATCACCTCATTAACATACATGCAGTTGGTATCGAGGCAAATTACGGTCTCCACCTCGGCGTCGTTGATAATATATTCAATTTCATAGGAGGTATAAATCGGTGAAACCGGCACCACGGTCCCGCCGATCTTGTTGATGGCAAAATTGGCGATGATCCACTGGGGACAGTTGGGAATAAAAAGCATGACTTTCTCTCTGGTTTTCACACCGGCATTCAGGAGGCCGGCGGCAAACCTGTCCACAAGTTCGTACAATAAGGCATAGCTGAACCGTTCACCCAGATAAATGATGGCCGTGTTGGCGGGATATTTCCTGCATGCTGCGTCGAATTGGGTGTAAGTGCATTCGTTACGGTAGAGTTCCATAGATGCTATTCAATTCCAAAGTAGGCCGATTTGACATCGGGATTGTCCATAAGCTCTTCTTTTGTCCCCTCCAGAACGCTGGAACCGTTTTCAATGATATATCCTCGATCAATGATAGGAATCACCGGCCTGGAGTACTGCTCGGATATGATAATGGCAATGCCCCTGGTTTTTCGGATCTCCTTGATCGCTTTGATAACGATCTTTTGATAGACAGGGCTCAATCCCAGCAGGGGTTCATCGAGAAGCAGAACCTTCGGATTGGCCATCAGCGCCCGGCCGATCGCCAGCATTTGCTGCTCGCCGCCGCTTAAAAAACCGCCCTGCCGGCTCAGGAACTCATGGAGCCGCGGGAAGACGCATAACACGTATTCCAGATTATTTTTTCTTTCCCTGACACTGGTCAGATAAGAACCGATTTTTAAATTTTCCAGGACGCTGCTCTCCGGGAATATCCGCCGTCGTTCCGGACACAACACGATGCCGGCCTTCGCCCGGGCATGGGGTGGGAGGTTGGATATGTCCCGCCCTTCAAATGTGAGACTGCCGAAGAGCGTTATCCTTTCTCCGCCCCGCATCGCCTCTTTTTTTTTGATATCCAGCATAATGCCGGACAGGGTGTACATAAGGGTGCTTTTGCCCGCACTGTTGGAGCCGAAAATACCGATGACCGAACCGGTCTCGGCGGTAATGCTGACATTGTTCAAGGCCAGCATGTTTTCATAGAATACCATCAGCTCTTTGGCTTCCAGCATGCCTACACCTCTTCGCTGCCGAGGTAAGCTTCTTTAACGCGGGGATCGGCGATGACCTCCTTGTAATGACCTTCGGCAATTTTTTCGCCGAACTGCAAGGCCATGACCCGATCTGCCACCCGGAACAGCTCTTTTAATCGGTGTTCGACCATGATCAGTGTTATGCCTTCCATTTTTAACTTTTCTATGAGGGGCACCATGCCGGCAACCTCGCTGGCGCTCAGGCCGGAAAAAACCTCGTCGCAGAATATGATCTCCGGCCGGAGCGCGATGCACCGGGCCAGTTCGAGTCTTTTGAGATAGCCGGTCGGCAAGGTGGATGCCATTTTATAGGGGATGCGGGAATCCCTCTCGAAACCGATCTCTTCGAGAATATCCACCGCAACCGTGTCCCTGTCCCCATGTTTGCCGCCGCCTCGCCACCCTCCGATGGCCCGGGCGCGCGGCGACCACAGCGGAATGATGAGATTCTTATAAGCGGGCAAAGAATAATAAGGGCGCATCACCTGAAAGGTCCGGGCGATGCCGGCGCGCGCTATTTTATGGGCCGGCCAGCCCTTGATGTTCGATCCCCGGAAATAAACTTTCCCCGCTTCCGGTTTTATGAAACCGGTAATGCAGTTGATCAGCGTCGTCTTTCCGGAACCGTTGGGGCCTATAATCCCGTAAATTTCGCCCTGTTTCACGCTGAAACTGACGGACATCAGCGCCTGCAGGCCGCCAAATGTTTTACTGATATTTTCAACGGAGAGAATGCTCATATCTTCGCCCATCTTTCGAATTGATCATACTTCCTGGCGAAGTACGTCAAAAGTCCCTCACTCTTGAAAACAATGAAACCCGTTAAAATGAGGCAGTAGATGACGATCCGGAAGGTACCGAAAAACCTTAAAAATTCGGAGAGAGGGACGAGGATGAATGTGCCGATGAGGGCCCCCAGCATGGATCCCCCGCCGCCAATCGTCACTGCCGCAATGGGAATGATGGAAAAATCGAGGGCGAAAAGGGAAAGTCCCGCCCACATGTAAAGATGGGCCAGATATGCGCCTCCGAGGCAACCGATAAAGGAGGCGATAAAGACCGCCAGCGCCTTCATATGCGCCACATTGATGCCTGAAGCCTTTACGGACTGGTCGTTGTCCTTAATTCCCCTCAGCACCAGTCCGATATCCTCATCCACCAATCTTCTCAGACCGAACACAAAAACCAAAAGCAGGATGATAATCACGTAATTTTCCAGATATGGGTTGGGAAAGCTGTCGAGTCCGGTGATGCCGTTGGTCCCCCCGAGGATATTCAAGGCCTCGATGATTCGGGTGAAAAGCAGCGGGTACATCAAGGTGACAATGGCGAAATATACCCCCCGCAAAGAAAGGCAGGGTAAAAGCAGGAGCGTGCAGATCGACGCTCCTGCTAAGCCGGCCAGCGGGATGGCCAAGTAAACAGGGCAATGCAGATATACATTGAAAATGGCGGTCATATAACCGCCTACCCCAATAAACATGGCCCCCCCGAGACAGACAAGCCCGACAATATTTGCCAAAAAGTCAAATGATATGGCGAGCATACCATATACGCACATGATATTGACGACCCTCTTCCAGTAGGGCGCCATTTCCAGGACCAGCGGCAGCAAAAGAAGGCCGGCGATCAGGAATACCCTCGGTCCGGCAACATAGAGCATCTCCTTCAGGGAAGAAACGACATATATCCCTTCGCTTCTTACCTTTATGCCCCTGTCTATCCTCTCTTTTCTCCGGGCTTCCACGGTTAGACCCTTTCCTCCAGTTCCTTTTGCCTTCCCAGGATGCCGGATGGTTTTATCAGGAGCGTGATGATGATGGCCAGGAGGGCAATTACCATCTGGAAGTGTGAAGAAAGAAATTTTTCCGTCAGGATCTGGGCAAACCCAATAATAAAAGAGGCGATAATGGCGCCTGACCAACTGCCCAGGCCGCCGATGACGCTCACGGCGATGGAAAATACCAGCACATTGTATCCCGCTTCCACAACAATGTTCCCGAGCGGGAGGATCAATGCCGCCGAAAGGCCCGCCAGAGAGGAACCCATCGCAAAAGAGACGACAGCCATCCTGTCTGAATCGATCCCCAGCATCATGGCGGCTCTTTCATCCTGGGCTATGCCGCGCAGCGCCAAACCATTCCTGGTCAGACGGACAAAAAAGTACAGCAGGGCAAAAACGGCAAAACCGACCACGACTACGAGGAGTCGCTGATCATCCACACTCACTCCCAGAATATCCCGGGAACCGGAAGCGAAGGATGGCAGTGTGAAAGTTGTGCCCCGCAAACCGCCCCACCGCAATCCCTCGATCATCGCCAGACCGATAGCATAGGTGGCGATGATTTCCGATATCTCCATCCCCCGGATCCGGATCAGTATTAGACGGTACATCATGGCGCCGATGAGACTGGTCAGCGCTATGCCGAATATGATGGAGAGGGGATAGCTCAACCCCAAACCGTTCAGAAACAGATAGATGAAATAACCCGTCGTGATGTACAGGGCGCCGTGGGCAAAATTAGGCAGCCTGCTGATGCTATATACCAGCGTAAACCCGAGGGAAAGCAGCGAAAGGGTGACGCTGTTGATGGTACCGTAAACAAGAATATCCATGCCAATGCCGCCTTATTTTTTCGCTTTATTTTTTCATCCAGGGCGGCAGCAATATTTTGGCTTCCGCTACGTTGGGAGGGAAGACCTGCACCCGCTTGCCCTTCTGCCACTGGATGATTCCCGTCACTGCTCCCAATTTTGGATCGTCTGACGCGATGACCTGATGGGTCGCCTTGTCAAAGCTTATCCTTCCGTAGACGCCCATGAGGTTTACATTTTCAAGCGCCGTTATTACGGCGTCGGCGTCAATGGCGCCGGCCTTTTCAATGGCTTCCTTTAGTGTGTAGACCGCCATGTAGCTTGACGAAGTTCCGTATCCCTCCGGCTCCAATCCCCATCTCTTTTCATAAGCATTGGCAAACTTCATGGTCCAGGGGGTTATTTTTGCCGGCGCATTTCCACCGTTGACCAGGTTGACGATGAGAAATTCTCCTTTGCCTTCTGTGGCCTTCCAGAATCCGGGCTGCTCGGCGGCATTCACAAACCCCATGGGCAGGGCCTTCAACTTCATGCCGCTCCACTGTTTCAGCAGAATGGCGCTTTCCGGCATGTCCATCCACAGGAAGATGATGTCCGCCTGCGTCTTTGCGACATCGTTCAATGCCATGGAGAAATCCGTTGTGCCCGTAGGAAAGATTTTCATATCGACCACGTCCCAACCGCTGGCGGCCAGCATCTTTTTCATGGCCTCGCCGCCGCCCCGCGCATGCGCCACATCCTGGACCATGATATAGACTTTGTTGAAGCCGTGGCCTTTCTTGATGTCCGCAAGCAGGGTGACAAACTCATTGGCCATTACAATAACGTGGCTGGTTATTCTAAAACAATACTTATACTTGGCGTAATTTTCAGCAACTTTCTTATGGTAGGCGGGCGTCAGGACGCCGGTACTCAGGATGCTTACTTTTTTGTACTTGTTCAACAGGTCCATCGCCGCCAGGGCTGCTTCAGAGCGAACGGGGCCGCCGATGATAAAGTCGGCGTTCTTGTCCAGGATGAGTTTCTCCAGACCGAGCAGGGCGTCGCTGACCGGCACGCTGGGCTCCAGGTCACGGGTATCAATCACCTCGACGCTGAAGGGACGTTTCTTCCCACCCACCTTTACACCGCCTGCGGCATTAATTTCCTCGACCGCCAGTTTGATGCCCCGTTCCGCATCCCATCCGTAAAGGAACGCCGTGGAGAGCGGAGCGCCGATGACGATCGGTTTTTCCGCCGCCGGTGCAATGTTCGTAAATCCGACCAGAAAAAACATGACGGCAACAACGATCCCAACACTTTTCCCAAGTCTCTTTCTCATTTTCCCCCTCCTTTAAAATATGATGTTCGGTCCAGTAGCCAAACCAATCAAAATACTGCCCCCCATTATGAATTCCTCATAAAAAAGCCAAAATATGCCAAACACAGTTCTGTATCCTGCTGTAACGGTCAGGAGAGAATTTTCAAAAAAGGCAATTATACGACTTTATTATGAGGTCATCCGTTATTTGATTAAAACTTGCTTTCGGTGTGCGATGACTATATGTAAACGGCGATTGCGTGTCAAGAAAAATTGGACAGCAAAATTGATGAAATCGTCAAAAGTCTAAAAAACAGCATTTTCTGCCATTCCCGTGAAAACGGGGACCAGTCTTTTTGATCATTTACATTCTGCATCGATTCCCACCTACGCGGGAATGACGACTCTTGGCGGGTTCATCAAGCTCTTTCTGAACCCTTCCTTGTGCTCCTTCCTGAAATCAGTCCAGACGAGAGACAGGAACGAAAAATATTCATCATTGATATTCCAAACAAAGAGCTTGATTTTTCAATATAGATCGTTTAGGCTGTGACCATGAACATTATCGACAGAAAAACGGATCAGGCCATGTTAGCGAAGCTCATGTCCGTATTTCCAGTTACGGCGATTCTTGGCCCCCGGCAGTGCGGAAAAACGACGCTGGCCAGAACGCTCGCCGTCGATTACTATTTCGATCTGGAAAACCCACAGGATATTGCCCGCCTGGAGCAGCCGCAGCTCGCCCTGGAAGACCTGACGGGGCTCATCGTCATCGACGAGATCCAGCGGTTGCCCGATCTTTTTTCCCTCCTGCGCTACCTGGTGGATCAAGGGAAAAATCGCAAGTTCGTCATCCTGGGAAGCGCCTCCCGGGATTTGATCCGCCAGAGTTCGGAATCACTCGCCGGGAGGATCGCATATTTTCAGTTGGGCGGTTTCCGCTTGAGCGATATCGATCCCGGCGCCATCAAGGCCCTGTGGTGGCGCGGGGGATTGCCCCGATCCTTTCTGGCGGCATCGGATGATGAAAGCCTGCTCTGGCGGAATCAATACGTGACGACATTCCTGGAACGGGACATCCCCCAGTTGGGGATCACGATCCCCGCCCGGACGCTGCGCCGCTTCTGGACCATGCTGAGCCATTACCACGGCCAGATCCTGAATTATTCCGAGCTGGGCCGCTCTTTCGGCATCTCTGACATGACCGTCCGGAAATACTGCGATATCCTGGAGGGTACGTTCATGGTCCGCATTCTCCAGCCCTGGTCTGTTAACATCGGGAAGCGTCTGGTGAAGCGTCCGAAATTATACCTGCGCGACTCCGGGCTGTTTCATGCCCTGCTGTCGATTGAAACGCCGGAGCAATTGCACGCCTCGCCCCGGCTCGGCGCCTCCTGGGAAGGTTTTGCCCTGGATTGCGTCTGCCGAACCTTGGGAAAGGAAGATGGAGATCTCTATTTTTGGCACACCCACGCCGGCGCGGAGCTCGACCTTTTCTGGCAGGCGGGAGGACGAAACTGGGGTGTGGAATTCAAGTATGAAGACGCCCCCCGGTTGACCCGATCCATGAAGACGGCCGTTGAAGACCTTAAATTGGAGCGGCTATGGGTGGTCTATCCGGGGAAAGCTGCCTATCGTCTTACGGAAAATGTTCAGGCGCTTCCTCTTGCGGACATCCGCGACGTCTGGAACTATGGATAACGGATCATTGAGGGACTATTGATCCATGAACAGTGATCGCATCATTGCCGCCATTGGCCCCGGCCGTTTAATTGGTCAGCAATCTGTTGATCAATTTGAGCAGGGCGGCGCGGAGCGGGCGCAATATGGCGCCAGGCTGCTACCGCGTCTTGCCAAACGACTGACGGCGGAGTTTGGGAAGGGATTTGACGAACGCAACCTCCGGCACATGCGTGCTTTTTTTCAGACCTTTCCAATTTGGGACGCACTACGTTCCGAATTGAGTTGGACCCACTACCGGCTTTTGCTGCGGGTGTAAGATCGCCTGGCGCGGGAGCGGTATATGGTCGAGGCGGCGTCGAAAAATTGGGGTGTCTTAGCCACCCGGACCAGGATGGCCGTCGACTAAAACCGGGCCCTACAAACAACTGATCGATGTGATGCTGGACGGGCGGCTCCGGACGCTGCCGGGCGAGGCGCTCGAGATTCAGCGGAACAATAATCGGCAAACGATTTCATAAACTTATGAATATAACCCCCTACCACGCTAAATACTTCGCCTTCGAGCTGACCAAGCGCTGTCCCTCGGACAGCCTTGAAAAATTGGCCTCTTCCCTGTCCGACGCTCAGGTCGATCTCAACCCGCATCAAGTGGAGGCTGCCCTCTTTGCTTTCCGCTCGCCCCTGTCCAAAGGCGCCATTCTCGCCGATGAAGTAGGTCTGGGAAAGACCATCGAGGCGGGTATTGTCATCTCCCAGAAATGGGCGGAACGAAAAAGAAAAATCCTGATCATCCTGCCGTCCAATCTCCGCAAGCAGTGGAATCAGGAACTGCAGGACAAGTTCTTTCTGACCTCCTTCATCCTGGAGTCGAAGTCGTTCAATCAGGAAATCAAGAAGGGCAACCTGAATCCTTTTGTGCAGAAAGAAATCGTCCTTTGTTCCTATCAGTTTGCCAGGGCCAGGGACGCCTATATCAAGCAGGTTGACTGGGATCTCGTGGTCATTGACGAGGCGCACCGGCTGCGGAACGTCTATAAAAATTCCAACAAGATCGCCAACGCCGTCAAAACCGCCGTCGCCCACGCGCCGAAGCTGCTCTTGACGGCTACGCCTCTGCAGAATTCCCTCATGGAGCTTTATGGTCTGGTCAGCGTCATCGACGATTACACCTTTGGAGATCTGAAAAGCTTCAAGAGCCGGTTCGCACGATTGACCAACGCGGATAATTTCGACGATCTTAAAGAGCGTTTGAAGCCCGTCTGCAAAAGAACCCTGCGTCGTCAGGTCCTGGAATACGTCAAATATACCAATCGCATTCCCATCACGCAGGAATTCTATCCGTCTGATGCGGAACAAAGACTCTATGACCTCGTCTCCGATTATCTCCAGAGACCCAATCTTTATGCCCTGCCGGCCAGTCAAAGACAACTGATGACCCTGATCCTGCGCCGGCTTCTGGCCTCGTCGACCTACGCGATCTCCTGGACACTGGAAGCCCTTTCTCAAAGGTTGAGCCGCACCCTCGACGAACAGCGACATAATACGGAAATCGGCGAGCTCATTGCGGAGAATTTTGAGGCCTATGACGAGCTGAAAGAGGAATGGGCGGAAGAGAACCAGGAAAACGGCGGTGAAAAGCCTGAAACCGGTCAGACGACGCCCCTGACCCCGCAAGATATGGCAGCCATGAAAGAGGAAATCCGTTCTCTTCGAGGATTCAGAGACCTGGCTAAGTCGATCCGGAAAAATTCCAAGGGCGAGGTCCTGCTGACGGCGCTGCAGGAGGGGCTCCGGCAGGCCGAGGCCAAGGGCGGCAAGAAAAAGGCACTCATCTTTACCGAATCCACCCGCACCCAGGAATATCTGCGAGAAATCCTGGAGGCCACCGAATTCGGAGGCAAGATCGTTCTATTCAACGGATCGAATACGGACAAGGGGTCCAAGGAGATTTATCAGAACTGGTTGACCAGGCATCAAGGCACGGACCGGATCTCCGGCTCGAAAACCGCCGACATACGGGCGGCGCTCGTGGATTATTTCAAGGAGGAAGCGGCCATCATGATCGCCACCGAAGCCGGCGCCGAGGGCATCAACCTCCAGTTCTGCTCCCTGGTCGTAAACTATGACCTGCCCTGGAATCCCCAGCGGATCGAGCAGCGCATCGGCCGTTGCCATCGTTACGGCCAGAAGTGCGACGTTGTCGTGGTCAACTTTCTCAACAAGAAAAACGCCGCCGATCAGCGCGTCTATCAGTTGCTTTCTGAGAAGCTCAAGCTTTTCGACGGCGTCTTCGGTGCCAGTGACGAGGTTTTGGGCGCCATCGAATCCGGGGTGGACTTCGAGAAACGGATCGCCCGGATCTACCAGAACTGCCGGACGGAAGAGGAGATTCAGGCCTCCTTCGATGCTCTGCAGGCGGAGATGGAAGAGGAGATCGACGAAACAATGCGCCTGACCCGCCAGCGGCTCCTGGAAAACTTCGACGAAAAAGTCCACGAAAAGCTGCGGATCAACCTGGAGACGAGCAAGGCCTACCTGTCGAAATACGAAAACTGGCTCTGGGCGATTACCCGCTACTATCTGGAACCCTACGCGGATTTCGCCGCCGAGGATCATTCCTTTACCTTGAGAAGGAATCCCTTTCCCCATGAGAAAATCCACCCCGGACCTTACAGAATCGGCAAGAGCCTCGATGACGTCAACGTCTACCGGCCGGGCCATCCCCTGGCGCAACGCATCATCGGCCAATGCAAGGACCCTGCCTTGCCGAGCCGGGAACTGGTCTTTCATTACACGGATACGCCGAAGAAGATCACCATCCTGGAATCCCTGACCGGTAAATCCGGCTGGCTTTGCATCTCCAACCTGACGATCGATTCGTTTGAAAAAGAGGATCATCTGCTTTTTGCCGCCGTCGGCGACGACGGAGCGGAACTGGACGGCGATCAGGTGCAGAGGCTCTTTTCCCTGCCGGCAATGGTCGTGGAGCAAACCATTGGAACAGATTCAGAGGCGGTGAGCAGATTGCAGCAAATCGCCCTGGTCATGCAGGCGGGCATCGTGGAAATGAACGCCCAACGAAACGGCGGCTTCTTCGACGATGAAATGGGAAAACTGGACAAATGGGCCGAGGATGTCAAAAACAGCCTGGAGATCGAATTGAAAGATCTGGACCGGGAGATCAAGGCGCGCAAAACGGAAGCGAAGAAGATCCTCCTTCTTGAGGAAAAGGTCAATGCCCAGCGACAGATCAAGGAGATGGAAAAGACGCGGAACGCCTTGCGGATGTCCCTCTACGAAACCCAGGACGAGGTGGATCGGCGCAAGGAGCGGCTTCTCGAAGAGATCGAAGCCCGCCTGAAACAGCGCCTTGAAAGAAAAGGCCTGTTTTCGATACGCTGGAAAGTTGTCTGAATCGCTTGCAGGCCCCTTGATTTTCCTTGACAAGGATAACACCAAATACTATATGGAATTTGCAAAGTCATTATCTTGCAAAGACTATATAGAGGTAAATGCGATGCAGGAATACCCGCATATTTCATTTCAGAAAAACTGGCGACTCGATGAGGAAACCATTTTCATGCTGGGGCAGTGCGAATCCATCATCCAGGCCATTTCCTCAGCGCCGGTCAAGCCGGAATACAGAAAACGGATGCTGGCGGTATCCCTGCGGAAAGGCGCCAGGGCAACAACGGCCATCGAAGGAAACACCCTGTCCGAGGAAGAGGTTGCACGAATCGACGCAGGGGAAAATCTTCCGCCCAGCAAGGAATATCTGCAAATCGAGGTCAAAAATGTCATTGAAGCCCTGAATCAGATCCGCACCGAGGTCATCACCGAGGACAAAGCCTTTATCTTGTCCCCGGAGCTGATTGAGAGATTCAACCATTTCGTGGGAAAGAACCTCGGGGATCACTTCCAGAGCGTTCCCGGCAAGTTCAGGACGCCCGGACACAACGTCGTCGTGGGCGGTTACCGGCCGCCGTCGGGCGAGGACGTTGCGCCCCTGATGATCCGGTTCTGCGAATGGATGAGGGACGCCTTCCGCTATGAAGAGGGAAAGCAGTCGTTTCAGGACCAGGTTATCCAGGCGATCGTTGCTCACGTGTACATCGCCATGATTCATCCCTTCGGAGACGGCAACGGAAGGACAGCCCGGCTGATCGAATTCTATATCCTCCTGAGGGCAGGTTTGCCCGATATGGCTTCGCACATCCTGTCGAACCATTATAACGATACCCGGCAGGAATATTACCGCCGGCTCGATCTGTGCGTCCGGGAGAGGGAGCTGTTCGGATTTGTCCGATATGCCGTCCTCGGATTTCGCGACGGGCTGAAGGGCGTTCTGGATATCGTTCAGGCAAACCTTCTGGAAATGTCATGGCATAAATTCATCTATGACACCTTGGACAGCAAGAAGGCCACGGGCAAGACCCGCGCCATTGTGAAGCGGCAGCGCACCCTTTCCCTCCAGTTCCCCGTGGACCAATGGAATACCCCCGACGATCTTGTCGTCAGCTCCGGCATCCTGGCGAAGGAATATGCCACGCTTTCCTCAGCAACGCTCATGCGCGACCTGGCGGAGCTGGAACGGCTTGAATTGGTCGTCAAGGAGAAGGGCCGATACAAGGGGAACATCGAGATCATGCGCGGTTATCTGCCGATGCGGAAAGCAAAATAAAATCAATATGAAATATCGAATTTATATTGACGAAGTTGGCAATCCCGACCGGGAAAGCTCGGAGAATCCGAATCATCAATTTCTCAGCCTCACCGGTGTAATCATTGAGCTTGGATATGCCGCTTCCGTGGTACATCCCCAAATGGAGGAAATCAAGCATCGATATTTTCAAGCTCACCCTGATGAGCCGATTATTTTCCATCGCAAAGAAATGTTCAACAATCGACATCCCTTCGAAAGTTTGGCCGATCCTGCCGTCAGGAAGGCTTTTGACAAGGACCTCCTTTCCCTTATGAAAGATTGGCAATACAAGGTGATCTCTGTGTGCCTTGACAAGAAAAAACACAAGGAAACTTACTCTGTGTGGCGTTTCGATCCTTACCACTACTGCCTGGCTGTCCTGCTGGAGCGATTTGTATTCTTCCTGAAACGAAAGGATGCCTGTGGCGATGCTATGGCAGAATCACGTGGCGGCAAGGAGGATAGACGGTTGAAAGACTCCTTCGAGCGTCTTTGGGAAAATGGAACGGATTTCGTTGCTCCCGATCAGTTTCAGGCTTGCATGACAAGCCGTCAATTGAAGGTAAAAACAAAAGCAAACAATATTGCTGGCCTTCAGCTTTGTGATTTGATTGCGCACTC
>MNZQ01000200.1 GCA_001873745.1 Syntrophaceae bacterium CG2_30_58_14 | reverse complement strand
CGATATAGAAATGAATATATACGGCCTCGCCTTTCAACTCGGGCGCCTTATAATAATCGATGGCGCCAATTGCAAAACTCCCCATTCTGTCATTCCCGCAACGATTCTGAGCGGGAATCTGGTTCTAACGGCTTGAAAAACCATATTCCCGATAGAGGCATTCGGGAATGACAAATGGTTTTGCAATTACCTCTGCTATCATTTATTTATGAGTGCAATGGCCGGTTTTTGGTGATATTAGTGGTGATACTTCCGGATCACCGCGGTGACGATTCCCCCGAGTTTAAGCTCCTGTCGCGGGCGGATCAGCGGGTATTTCGGGTTGGCCGCTTCCAGGACCACCTCTTTCCCCTGTTTCCGGAAGTATTTCATCGTCCACTCCCCGTCCACCTCGGCGATCACGATGTCGCCGCCTTTGGGTTCCCGTCCCTTTTCGACGATGACGAGGTCCCCCTCCACGATGCCCGCCCCGCTCATGGAATCCCCGCTCACCTGGAGCAGATAGGAGGCCTCCGGCCGCGTGATCAGGTATTCGTCCATCGATAGGATGTCGCAGAGAGCCTCTTCCTCCGGGGAAGGGAAACCCGCCCGGATGGAACCGAGGACGGGGATGGCGAAGGGACATTTCGTCAGGCTCAGATGGCCTTTCTCGTCCTTCGTGAGCAGACCCGCGGCGATGAGTTTCCCGATCCAGAAATGGACAACGCTCTTCGACTGGACCCCGAGCAGGGAGATCATTTCGGCATAGGAGGGCATTCGCCGGTTTGTCCGGAAGAAGGCGGCGAGTGTTTTCTGAACCGATTGCGTTGTACGCTTTTCTTTCATGGCTCTCCTGTATAGAACACACGTTCTATTGTCAAGCAAAATTTTGGTAGCTTCCGAAAAAGCCCGATGAAACGTTCATGACTGTCGTCACAAAGGGGGATGAAAATGGCTGGGCGACCCCATCGCCACCCCGGCCCTCCCCTTGAAGGGGAGGGAAGTTTGGTCAAATGATTTCAATAAGTTGATAGCGTATTTTCGAGTGAAAGAGAATTTTGAGAGAGGATCTGTTGCAAAGCTATCCAAGTTGGGCTAAGAAATAGAAGTGTTCATCTTTGCGGCTGGGGTTGACGATATTCTCGATCGCATCACCGGGAAAACACGATATGTTGAAATGGATAACAGGGCGGTGGCCGATGGTCCTTTGCCTCTGCCTGACGCCCCTTGTCCTGGGGGCTCAGGGGCAAGGCATGGAGCAGCGGCTCCCGGGCAGGGCGAACTTGCATCATTATCGGGTCGTCCGTTCCTATCCCCATGACCGCGGGGCCTTTACCCAGGGGCTGGTCTATGACGGCGGTTTCTTTTATGAGGGCACGGGGCTGCATGGTCGTTCCACCTTGCGCAAGGTCGAGCCGGCGTCGGGCCGCGTCCTCAAGGAAATCGGACTGTCGCCGTCCCATTTCGGAGAGGGGATTACCGTTTTCGGCGACCGGATTTTCCAGATTACGTGGCAGTCCCGGGTCGGCTTCGTTTACGACAAGACCTCTTTTAGTCTGCTGCGAAAATTCTCCTACGCCCATGAAGGGTGGGGCATCACCCATGACGGGAAACGGCTCATCATGAGCGACGGAACCTCCGTCCTGCATCTGCTGGATCCGAAGGATCTTCATGAAACGGGGACCCTGCGCGTCCGCGATGACCGCGGCCCTGTGGAGGGGCTCAATGAGTTGGAATATGTCCGGGGGGCGATTTATGCGAATGTCTGGCCGACGGATACTATCGCCATCATTGATTTCCGGACGGGACGGGTCACGGCCTGGATCGATCTGAGGGGGTTGTTGGCGAAAGAGGATTTGCAAGGGGTGGATGTGCCAAACGGCATCGCTTACGATGCGGAAGGCGACCGTTTGTTCGTTACGGGGAAATTCTGGCCGAAACTATTTGAAATCAAATTGATCAGGCAACCGGTGGGACGGGATTGAAGGTTGGATGGCCGCCAAAGATTCGCTCGGGATGGTCTTTATTCAACACATCATGGATGTCCGCAGAAATGGCTTGACTTTCCCCTTTTCCCCGGCGTACAAGTGCACACAAATGTCGGAGGATGCAAGGCGGACGTCCAGGGTGCGACCGGCAGGATCCGCGCATAGACAGGATGAAGCGTAAGGTGAACCGCCGGACTCTTCAGGGTCTGGGCGGTTTTTTCTTTGTAAGACCTTCATGCGCCGGCCGGATGCCGCGGCATGAACAGGCCCCGGAACCATTTCTTTCCCTCGCCAGGTCAGGATGGAGGGGTATTCCGAAACGAATCAGGAGGCGAACCATGAACAAAAATCTGTATGTAGGGAACCTGTCCCAGAAAGTCACAGAGGAAGACCTGAAGAACAACTTTTCCGAGGCCGGGGCGGTTGCAACCGTGTCCGTCATCAAGGATAAGTTCTCCGGGGTTTCCCGGGGCTTCGGCTTCGTAGAGATGGAGACGGAGGAAGGCGCCCAGGAGGCGATCAAGAAATTCAACGGCGGCGATCTCGACGGGAAAACGATTACCGTGAATGAGGCTCGGCCGAAGACGGAATCCAGTGGTCCCCGCCGGGATTCGAACCGGGGCGGCGGCGGCTTCCGGGGCGGGCGCAGTGGAAGCGGCGGCCGCGGCAGGTACTAAGACCCGTTTTTTGTTTTGGACTTCCCCCCGCAGATGAACCGCGAGGCAGGATGACGCCGGTTGACACCGGGTTTCGGCCCGATTTCAGCCGGCTTTTTTTATTGGATTGTCTGCGGCATAGACCGGTTCCCGCATTGGCGGTTCTTCGCTTTCGCAAAGCAGCCATGGGAATCGCACAGGCTATCGTTTCTCTTTCCTCTGAAACGGTACATTGCTTCGGTGGACCTGAAAATGGATGCTCAGGCCCGGCTGTAACGGATCATCTTCATGCGGGCGTCGAGGAGCGCTTCAATCCGGTTCCGGTCCCAGCCGCTGTAAACATCCTTCTTCTCGATGATGAAGGCCGGATAGCGGTGGATGCGGTGGATCAGGGATTTGTAAAATCCCAGCGGGGACTGGGCGTCGATCAGACGGATGCGGATCCGGTGTCGGTAGAGCCGGCAGAGCTCGCCCAGCCAGTCGCCCAATTTCGCCATTTCCTCTTTAAGATCGGCCGGGTAATCGGCCATGTCCTGATAGCGGGCCCGGGCGTTCACGCCGGCCTCGTTCAGGATCAGCTCGCAATGCGCACAGTTGCCAAACGCGGTGGCCAGATGGCTGATCACCTCTACGGTAAGCGGTTTCATCATATTTATGCCCCCAAAGCTGACGAACCCGTAAAAAGTCCGGTTTCGCCCCAGATTGACCTTTCCATAACGAATTTGCAAGCAAAACCGCTAACCATACCCCAGTTCCTCCAGACGTTCCTCGCTGATTCCGAGGAAATGGGCCACCTCGTGGACGACGGTGATCTCGATCTCACGCTCCAACTCGGCCAGACTCTCGCACATCTCCTCCAGGGGCTCCTGGAAGATATAGATCGTATCCGGCTGAAGTGGGGGTGCGGAGAAGAAGGAGCGCTCTTGAAGAGAGGCGCCCTCGTAAAGGCCGAGGAGCGGCTCGTCTGGGGGATAGCCCATCTCCTTAAGCATCTCCCGAGAGGGGCGCTTCTTCACGGTGAGGACGACGTTATCCATCCGTTCCCGGATCTCCGCCGGGATGCGTCTGTACGCCCGCCATACCGCCCTGTCGAACTCTTTCCGGTTAAGTTTCATGAGAGTACCACTACCCGTGCCATTCGATGTCCGGTTCTTCGTTTTGAAACCGAACCGCTATCACTATAAGGATACAGGGCCGGTCTGTCAATAAGGCCCGCTCTCTACCGGCGTTTCTATAACCATTCTTCCATCCCCCCGATTCTGCTTGACAGATTGCCCCCTTCGGTCTATCTGATAGATACATTTCAATTTTCACAGCGGATCATCGCCGGAACAATGATCGCATCAGCGACGTCGCGCTTCGACAGGGATTCGGGGTGATCCTCCGGACCGCACACAGCAGCAGACGGCAGTATCATTGCGGGAAACCCCGGAAGCAGCATCCTGATATGGCCCTTGTAAAAGGAGAGCAGGCATGGCCCGGCAGAAACGAGCAAACGCAAACAGAGAGTCCCATCCTTACAAACACCCTGAAGCCGATAGTCCCATGCGGCCCGACGTGGGCACCCAGGCCCAGTTCCGCAAAAAGAAACCGCCGGCGACGTATCGCTACGACTCCTCCCTCTCCCCCGCCCTGGACTGGGACGGCGGGAACGCCGCCCGGGAAGCGGGAGAAGCCTTTATCAGGCAAATCGTTGATGCGGAAAACCTCGAGGAGGCAAAGACCGCAGCGGAACGACTCAAGGCCATAAGCCGCCCCTTTCTTAACTGGACCGGCAAGGCGGAACGCCTCTCCTTCGACTGCCCCACGCTGCCCCTTTTCATCCACGAGCGCCTCTCCACGAAGGCCATCATAGAAACCCTCCAGGCCCACAGGCGGGACAAGCAGGTCGATATGTTCGACCTCTTCGGCGATCCGCGCCATTCCGTCGCCGACCAGATCCTCCGGGCCTACGAACACCGGGACAAATGGGTCAACAGGATGGTCCTGGGTGATTCACTGATCGTCATGAACTCCCTCCTCCAGTACGAGGGGCTGGGCGGACAGGTCCAGATGCTCTTCGCCGATTTTCCTTACGGCGTCAAATTCGGCTCCAACTTCCAGCCCTTCGTCCGCAAGCGCGACGTGAAGCACAACGAGGACGAGGACATGACCCGCGAGCCGGAGATGGTGAAGGCCTACCGCGACACCTGGGAGCTCGGCCTCCACTCCTACCTGACCTACCTCCGGGACCGGCTCCTCCTCTGCCGGGACCTCCTCCACCCGACGGGGTCCATCTTCGTCCAAATCTCCGATGAGAACCTTCACCACGTCCGGGAGATCCTGGACGAGGTCTTCGGGGCGGAGAATTTCGTGGCCCAGATCGCCTTTCAAACCACCTCCGGCTTCGAGACGACGACGATCGCCACCTTGGGCGACTTCCTCATCTGGTACGCCCGGGACAAGGACAACGTTAAGGTCCGCAAGCTCTACCAGGAGCAGCCCGCCATCCTCGGCGAGGGGAACGCCCGCTGGGTTCTTCTGCCCGACACGACCTACCGGGGCGTCTCAGTGGCGGAAAAGACCGGCCTTGTTTCCCTGCCCGAAGGGGCCAGACTTTATAAACCGGACAATCTCATCTCTCAGGGCGCCTCCGGTCAGCCTCAGTCTTTCGAGTTCGAGGGACGTGTCTATACGCCGGGCGGGAACTCCCACTGGAAGGCGAACTATCCCCTCGGGATGGAGCGTCTCGCCGCCGCCGGACGGATACACAAGGCCAGCAACAGCATTCAATACCGAAGATATGCGGATGATTTCCCCTTCACAGAAATTGGCAACCTCTGGACCGACACCCTCACGGGAAGCTTCACCGACGACAAGCTCTACATCGTCCAGACGAACCTCAAGGTCGTCGAACGCTGCCTCCTAATGACCGCCGACCCCGGCGATCTGGTCCTCGACATCACCGGTGGGAGCGGGACAACGGCCTATGTGGCGGAGCAGTGGGGCAGGCGCTGGATCTCCGTCGATGTGAGCCGGGTCCCTGTCGCCCTGGCCAAGCAGCGGCTGCTGACGGCCACCTTTTCCTATTACCGGCTCAAGGATGAGAAGCGCGGACCCGCCGGGGGCTTCGTCTATGAACGGCGCCAGAACAAGAAAGGCGAAGAAGTTGGCGGCATCGTCCCCCACATGACCCTGAAAAGCATCGCCAACGATGAGCCCCCCGAAGAAGTCGTCCTCGTGGACCGGCCGGAGGTGGAAACAAGGATCACCCGCATCACCGGCCCTTTCACCCTCGAAGCGACGATCCCCACCCCCGTAGAGATGGAAGCGGACAGCTTGGATGTCGATGCGGCGGCCCATTCCGGTGCGTCCTCCACCGTGCAGGAATCGGAGGGCGCCTTCGTGGATCGGATGCTGGAGGTCCTCCGAAAATCGCCAGTCCTGCATCTGGGCGGCGGCCGGACCGTCATCCTGAAAAATGTTCGGCCTCCAGCCAAGACCCTCTCGCTCTCCGCCGAGGCCCTCGTGGACGCCGCGGCGACCGGCCGGACGCCGTCATTGGCCGACGTCATCCAGGAAGCGGAGGAGAAGAGCGGAACAGCCCTGCCCCTGTCGCAGCAAGCCGTCGCCCTCGTTTTCGGCCCGGAGAACGGGGCGGTGAGCGAAAAACTCGTCTTCGAGGCGGCCCGGGAGGCCTACGTCAAGCAATACGTCCACCTCTACGTCATCGGCTTCGCTGTCCAGGCGCATGCGCGGGAGCTGATCGACAAGTGCGCCGACGCCGTCGGCATCCCCGCCACCTACATCCAGGCGACGCCGGATCTGATGATGGGGGACCTTCTCAAAAACATGCGTTCCAGCCAGATCTTCAGCGTCTGCGGGATGCCGGAGGTCCGTCTGACCAGGAGCAAGGCCGCCGAAAAGGGAGGGGCGGATTCATACGCGGCGGAGCTCCTGGGCATGGACGTTTTCGACCCCGTGACGATGGAGGTCGATCACCGCCGTGGCGACGACGTCCCGGCCTGGCTTCTCGACACGGATTACAACGACCTGTGCTTCCACGTCTGCCAGGCCTTCTTCCCGAGGACGGGGGCGTGGGAAAACATCAAACGGGCTCTGAAAGGGACTTACGAAGAGACGGTCTGGGACCACCTGGCCGGGACGAAGAGCGCTCCCTTTTCTGCGGGGGAATGTGGTAAAATCGCCGTCAAGGTCATCGACGACCGGGGTAACGAGCTGCTGGTCGTCAAGGATCTGAAAGAGGCGGAAGGATAGAAGGAGGGATCATCATGCAAACCGAAAAAATAACTATGCATATTCCTGCCGATATTCTGCCCATCGTGGCGAAAAAAAATAAGGATGTGCCCTCAAAGATCTTTGAGTACCTGATACTTGAGCTCTACCGCCTGGGTGAACTGTCCAGCGGTAAGGCGGCGGAATATCTGGATATGGAGCGCTTCGAATTTGTGAAGTTCGCTTCCCGCCTCGGAATCCCCTTCATCGACATGGATAAGGAAGAACTGATGGGCGATCTTGATCGCGCCCAAGATGCCGCGAAAAGGGTCAAAAAATGATTATCTCCAATTCCAGTTGTCTCATCATCCTGGACAAGCTGGACAGACTTACGGTTCTGAAAGAACTCTATGGAACCGTGACGATCCCCAAAGCGGTGCAGGAGGAAGTTTTTTCAGAAAAGGAAACACCGAACTGGATTAAGGTCGTTGAAATACGTCAACCTGCGGCGCCGCGCTTATTGGAAAAGAATCTGGGTGCGGGGGAAAGAGAGGCCATTGCCCTGTTTCTTGAATCGACCGCCGATCTGCTTATCCTCGATAACCTTGCCGCCCGTCAGGTAGCGAGGAAACTGGGCATACCATTTACGGGGGTCGTCGGCGTTCTCCTGGCGGCAAAGCGGGAGGGTCTAATCGATACGGTGAAAGATACCCTGGATGAAATGATCCGGCAGGACTTCAGGCTGTCCAAGACCGTCTATGAGAGCGCCTTGAATCTGGCCGGTGAACCGGCGGAACATAAGATCATGGAAGGCTGAATCATGCAGAGTTATGAGGTTCCGACACCCATTCTCAATTCCCCCTTCCATCCTCCCGGTGAATACTGGTACATCCGGGAGGGTGAGGCGCCGGAACGACGCGGCGGGCGTCGCCGGTCCGTCGTCTTTCCACCCCGGGACCAGCGCCGGGAATGGGACCTCTCCGACGGCGTCCTGAACCCATCGGCTGATTATCCGGGCGGCTATGAGCTGACCCTGGTCAACCTGATCCGGGAACGTCTCGACGCCTGGCGGGAGCAGGGATGGCCGGGCGTGACGCGGACGACGCTGGAGCTTCTCCAGTGGTGGCGGCGGGACGGCAGGGACAAACGGCTCTTTTTTGCCCAGATCGAAGCGGCGGAAACCGTCATTTTTCTGAAAGAGGCCCGTCCCGATTTTCTCCAGGGAATCGCCGTGCCTGTCGACGAACCAAGTTCTCAACAGAAGGAAAACGGAATCCGGGCCTTCTCCCGCTATGCCTGCAAGATGGCCACCGGCGCCGGAAAGACGACGGTCATGGGGATGATCGCCGCCTGGAGCATCCTGAACAAGGTCAACAGTCGGGGAAACGCCCGGTTCTCCGATGTGGTCCTGATCGTTTGCCCCAACGTGACCATCCGCCGGCGTCTGGCCGAGCTCGACCCCGAAGCCGGGGAGGGGAGCCTCTACCGGATGCGGGACCTCGTACCGACCCACCTGATGCCGCTCCTGCGTCAGGGGCGGGTCCTTACAATGAACTGACATGTCTTCGAACCCCAGGGGGTGCAGACGGGCGGCGTTTCCGCCAGGGTATCCCACACCGGCGTTCCCGTGCGGATGCGTGAGACCATCATCATCGGTCCCAAAACAACAACGGCGCGGGGAGTGCGTTATCTTACAAAAAAGGACTTGGAAAAGCAGGCCGCGGCGGGCATTCTGACCATCCTGGACGAGGAGCGGGACGGTTCGGGAAATCTGAAAAAGGTCCGGGTGGAGTCGGTCCGCTACGTGGAGAGCGACACGGCCCTGATCCACCGCATCCTAGGCCGGGAAGTCGGCGGGAAGCAGAACATCCTTGTCATGAACGATGAGGCGCACCACGCCTACCGCATCCGGCGCGAAGAGATCAACGGCAAAGACGAAGAGGAGGACGCGGAGAATTTCTTTCAGGAGGCCACGGTCTGGGTCGAAGGACTGGACCGCCTCCATAAGCTCCGCGGGATCAACTTTTGTGTCGATCTGTCGGCAACGCCCTATTTCTTAGGACGGGTCGGACAGGATACGAACAAGCCCTTCCCCTGGGTGGTCAGCGACTTCGGCCTAATCGATGCTATCGAGGCGGGCCTGGTCAAGATCCCTCAGTTGGCCGTCCAGGACACGACCGGCGCCGAGATTCCCGGATACCGTAACATCTGGCAGTGGATACTGCCGCAATTGACCCCGGCTGAGAGGGGCGGCAAACAGGGGACGCCCAAACCGGAGGCGATTCTCAAGTACGCCCATCACCCCCTCGCCATGCTTGGCGGCCTGTGGGAGGCACTCCGTCGGGAATGGGAATCCCATCAGGATGATCCCCGGCCCCCCGTCTTCATCATCGTCTGCAAGAACACCCGGATCGCCAAGGTCCTCTATGAGTGGCTGGCCGAAGACCGGCCGCCGACGGGCATCCCGCCCGCCAAGATCGAGGGGTTCCTCAACCGCGACGGCCGGGTCAACACCATCCGGGTGGATTCCCGAGTCGTTTCCGAAACCGACTCCGATCAGGTAAAATCGGACGAATCCCGCTGGATGCGTCTGATTCTGGACACTGTCGGCAAACAGGAGTGGCCGAAGGACAGTCAGGGCCGTTCCCTCTACCCGCCGGGGTTCGAGGACCTGGCGCAAAAGCTCGGCCGGCCGCTTCATCCGCCCGGCCGCGACATCCGCTGCATCGTCAGCGTGGGAATGCTCACGGAAGGGTGGGACTGCAGCACCGTCACGCACATCATCGGGCTGAGGCCTTTCATGTCGCAGCTCCTCTGCGAGCAGGTCGTAGGCCGGGGGCTCAGGCGGGCGAGTTATGATCTGGGAGAGGACGAAAAATTCACCGAAGAGGTTGCCAAGGTCTTCGGAGTCCCCTTCGACGTCATTCCCTTCAAGGCCAATCCGGACAGAGGAGGGAAACAGAGGGAGAAACGCTGGCACGTCCATGCCCTGCCGGAACGGTCCGCATTCGAAATCCGTTTTCCGCGCATAGAGGGATATACCCAAGCTGTCCGCAACCGCATCATCGTCGATTGGCAAAATGTCCCCTCTCTTCCTCTGGTGCCGGATCGGATACCCCCGGAAGTTCAGATGAAAGGCCTTTCCGTCAACAACCGCGGCCGTCAGACGCTGGGCGGTCCCGGTCGGATCGAAGAGGCCAGCCTCAATGAATACAGGGCGGGCAGGCGGTTACAGGAGCTGGTATTTGACCTGTCCCGCACCCTTACACGAGAGTACATCGCGCAGCCCTCCTGCGAGGCCCCGGCGCATGTCCTGTTTCCTCAGATGGCGGCCATCGTCCGCCGTTACCTCGACAAAAAGGTAACGGTTCACAAACCGGCGGATGTGAAGGATATCTTTTTGTCTCCCTACTATGGCTGGCTTATTGAGATCCTCTTGGAGAACATCCATCCGGACGCTTCGGCGGGAGAGACGCCGGAAATTCCCCGGTACGAGACGAACCGCGGTCCCGGCGTCACCGGCGAGGTGGATTTCTGGACGAGCCGGGAGGTGCGCGAGGTTTTGCGCAGCCATGTGAATTACGTCGTTGCCGACACAAAAAAATGGGAGCAGGCCTCTGCATATTACATCGATACCCATCCGGCAACTGCGGCCTTCGTCAAGAACGCCGGGCTCGGTTTCGCCATTCCCTATCTGTACAACGGCCAGATGCACGACTATATGCCCGACTTCATCATCCGCCTGAAAAACGGAGAACCCAGTCATCTGATCCTGGAAACGAAAGGTTTTGATCCTCTTGCCGAAGTCAAGGCCGCAGCCGCCCGGCGCTGGGTCAATGCCGTCAATGTCGAGGGAAGTTACGGACGCTGGGATTATGCCGTTGCCCGAAAACCGGAGGATGTTCCGCTTCGAATGGCAGCCGTGTTCAAGGATTAATAATCCTATTTCACAGTATAGCCGCGGCCGTCCAGGCAGGCGCCGATCGCCCTTTGATAGTCCGCGCGCTTCTCGCCCTTCTGAGCTTCGGGCGCGCCGCCTTGGGGCTGCGTCGGGTCGAAGCCCGTCTGACTCACCGCCCAGCGGTGGCAGACATAACGATCATCCGCCTGCTGCTGTTCGCTCTGACCCTGGCGGGGATAGATGAACATCTGCTCCGCCGGCGGAGGCGTCTGGCTGACTTCCCCCTTCGGCGGCTCGACGACGACATAGCCGTCCCCCCGGTGCGCGTAATAGACCTCGTTGGCATAGTAGTAAGGTACGCCGCTCAGCCAGATCGTCGCGTAGTAAGGGGGCAGAAAAGGCACGAAAAGACCGATCGGAGGCACGATGACGGCGAAGCGCGGCCCCTGCGGGCGGTACCATACGCCTCCGGAGAAGTAGTAACGTGAGCCGCCATGAACCACCACCCGGCGGTCGCGCGGCAGTTCTCTGATCATCTGACCGTGGGCCGGGTAGGAACGGTCAAGGTGGTAACGCGAGTCCTGGAATTCGCGTTGGCTGGATACACGCCTGTCCTCACGAGCTGCCAGTGCCGACTGAGCAAACCCGAACAGTGTCATTCCCGACAACAGGGCCAGCATCAGCCCGAGTGCAAAATACCTATTCGTATTGTGAATATGGGTCATGACTATCGCCTCCTGAAAATGAATGTGATTTGTGCGCTACGGGTTGTTGTATCCTTTACCGCACACTGTAGCCGCGTCCTTCCATGCAGGCGGACATCGCCCGCCGGAAACCGTGGGCCGTGGCTTCAAGCTGGGCGTCGCGATCCCTGTCTCTTGCGGCATAGGCCACCTCTTGCTGTCGTGCGGACTCCATCCTTGCCGAATCCGATGCGGCGCCGGCGATAGCCCCACTGGATGCGCCGATCAGGGCGCCCCCCACGGCATGTCTCGGTCCGCCGATCAGCGCGCCCAGCACGGCGCCGGCTATCGCCAGCGTGGCGGTATCATGTCCCGGCGGCGGCATCGGCACCACCCGGACGCGTTGATCCGTCGGGATCGCCGACTGGCCGGGATCGAAACCGGTCTGTTTCACCGCCCAGTTGTAACAGTCGTAGTGGTCGCGGGACTGCTGCTCGTTCGTCTGACCCGCTTTCGGGTAAAAATAGACCTGGGTCATGGGAACCTTTGGGCCCCTAACGGTATCTTCAGGCATGGATCGTGGAATCGGCCGATACGGCGCGGGATAGCATGCCGACAAAACAAGGACGGCCAGGAAAAGTATAAGCCAGACGAAAGGTTTGGACACCCCCTGCTCCGGCAGGCGTCCAACCGTTGTCTCCTTACAGCCCGAGATCTTCATTTTCGTTCTCCTTCGTTATGGAACGCCACCGAAACTGTTGCTATAAAGAGCATGGTGGCCGCCGTTACCTCAAGTTATTTTTTCATGACCTTTCGATCTGTTTTACTCAAATGATAAAGCAAAGAGCGTGCCGGTTCTGTCGCATGACAGCGCAAATTATAGATATCATAGTTATATTTACTGTTTGTGGGCGATCGGGAAAACCCTCGTGGGAAAGAACGTGGGTAAAAAGTATTCGCTTGCGCTATCCACCTGTGAACAAAATATCCACCTGCCGGTTTGCCGTCGGTTGCTTGAAGGCCGCCACGGATGTTTCTTCCATCACGATCCCTTTTCCGCATCCCTTTTCTTCTGTTTCGCCTCCTCTTCGGCCCGCAGAACTTTCCGCAGGATTTTACCGACGGCGGACTTTGGCAGGGAATCGCGGAATTCCACCCGTTTGGGCACCTTGTAGGCGGCCAGTTTTTCCCGGCAGAAGTGGATGATCTCCGCTTCCGTGGCCTTTTCTCCCGGCTTCAGAACGACGTACGCCTTGATGGTCTCCCCCCGGTATGGATCGGCAACGCCGACCGCAACCGCCTCCAGGAGCTTGGGGTGCTGGAAGAGGACCTCGTCGATTTCCCGCGGGTAGATGTTGAACCCGCCGGCAATCACCATGTCCTTCTTGCGGTCCACGATAAAGAGGTAGCCGTCCTCATCCCGGACGGCGATGTCCCCCGTGTAAAGCCAGCCGTCGCGGATCTGTCCCGCCGTCTCCTGTGGGTTGTTCCAGTAGCCCTGCATGATGAGGGGGCCTTTCATGATGATTTCACCCGGCTCTCCCTGCGGAACGTCCTCCGTCCCTTCCCGGATGTCCACCAGTCGCAGATCGTTGTCCGGGAAGGGAATTCCGATGCTCCCGACCTTCTTCAGCCCCAGGATGGGGTTGGATGTCCCCAGGGATGTGGATTCGGAAAGCCCGTACCCCTCGCTGAAGAAGATGCCCATATCCCTGATCTGCTCGATGAGCTCCACGGGGATGGGGCCTCCCCCCGAATTCAGCAGTTTCAACTTTTTGGCAAGATCCAATTCCGCGGCTTTGGGGTGGTTGACGAGCGCGTTGATCAACGTGGGAACCGTGGGGAAAAACGTAATCTCCTTGAAGTTGGCCAAAAGACCGATCATCTCGTCAATGTTGAAGCGCGGAACCTGGATCTGCGTCGCGCAATTGAACATGGCCCAGTTCATCACCACAATGTTGCCGTAAACATGGAAGTAGGGCAGGATCGCCATGACGTTGCGTCTTTCCGGAGGGGTCAGGTTGATGTTGCCCTGCCCCCACAAGGAGCATTGGAAGGTGGCCGCGATCACGTTGGCATGCGTGAGAACGGCCCCTTTGGGGATGCCCGTCGTGCCGCCGGTGAACTGAATCATCGCCGGATCTTCCGGATTTACCTGGACCCGGGAGCGCTTCAGGTTCGAGCAGCCTTCGAGCAGGGTTGAGAAATGGCGCCACCCTTCTTCCAGCTCCAGGCTTTTGGCCGTGCTCACGCCAAATCCTTTGATGTAATCCGTGACCGCGGTCACAACCACCCTTGGGACGGGAATCTCTTTGCAGAGGGCGCGGACGGCCGGAAGCACCATGTCGAAGGTGATCAGCGTCGTCATGCCCGTGGTCTCCGCCATCCGCTTGAGCTCCTCCACCGTGTACATGGGGTTCAGGTTGACGACGATCGCCCCGAGCGACAGCACCGCATAGTAGGCGATCGGGTATTGGGGACAATTCGGCAGGTGAATCCCCACCCGCTCCCCTTTCTGAATTCCCAGCGCGCCCAGCGCATTCGCGAAGCGCAGGACCTGCAGGCGCAGCTCCCAGAAGGTCATTTCGGCGCCGAAAAAGTTCAGGGCCGCCTTGTCCGGGTACGCATTGGCGGGGATCCCGAGCAGTTCATGGACCGCAAGGCGCGGATAACGGATGGTCGTGGGTGTGTCGTAGTCATAGTGACGATGCCAGGGTTTTGCGTCCATTTTTCCTCCTTGATCCATTGTGAGTCTAAACCATTATGATTTGTAATATTGCATAGTTCTCAAAATCAGTCAACCCATGACTTTTAGATCCGAATGGGCCGTGACTGATTTTGTATTGACAAAGCTTATCCACTTGCATAATAGATTCGACGTTATCCAACACCGATCAACGAAGGAGGCCGCCCATGCGAGATGTTGTCATTGTCGGATATCTGCGAACCGCCCAGTCGCGGTCCCGCCCCAGTGATCCCCCCCGTGACTGGTTTCATAAACTGAGAGCGGACGATCTCCTCGCCAGGCTGCTTCCCGAGGTGATCAAACGGACGGGGATCAAGGCGGAGGAGATCGACGATTTCATTGTGGGATCGGCTATGGGGGTGAATGAACAGTGGAGCTACGGCGGCCGCTACGGTTTGGCGAACGCCTGTGTGGGCGGAGGCCAGGGCGTGGCCACGATTATTGAGCGTGAACCGTCATGAAACGCGTCGAATGGCTTCTGGCCCGAAAAGAGGACACGGTCCTCAACGTCTTCAAGCTCAAATCGATGGTCCGGGAGAACGATTCGCTCGCGGTCCTCATTTACGGCAGCCCCGATCCGGACGCCGTCGCCTCCGCGATGGCGCTGCGGGAGATCCTCAACCAGACGCAGCCCCTGGCGAAGTGCGTTTTCGCGGCCACCGAGCACGTCATCCGTCATCAGAACGCGGAGTTCATCCGGGAGATGAAGGTCGAGATCCAGATGCTCGACAAGATCGATCTCCAGGAGTTCCGGCTGATTGCCGTCGTGGACGCCCAGCCGACCTTTTTCGGCGAGGCCTTGGGCGGAATCAAGCCCCAGATCGTCCTGGACCATCACCCCTGCAAGACGGTCTGGCACGCATCTCTTGCCGACGTCCGGCCGAACTACGGGGCGCTTGCCACGATCATGACGGAATATCTGCTGGCCGCGCGGGTGAAGATTCCCAAGCGGCTCTACACGGCCCTCCTCTACGGGATCCGAAGCGACACGGTCAATTTCGAGCGGGACGCCAGCCTCGAAGACATCGGCGCCTATTACCTCACTTTTTCGCGGGCCAACCGACAGCTCATCCGCCGCATCGAGTTGAACCAGATTCCGGACCGGTTCCTCAAATACTACGATTATGCCTACCACCACAAACGCCGTTACCGCGACAGGGTGATCTGCTTTCTGGGCGCCGTGGAAAGCGCGGACGTCTGCGTGCAGGTGGCCGATTTCCACCTGCGGATCATCAACGTCTTCCACGTGATTGTCGCCGGCATCGTCAAGGACCGGCTGATCATCATCTTTCGGGGGGACGGCTACCGTCAGGACTGTGGTTCTATTGCCATGAAATCATTTGGGGATATCGGCAGCGCGGGTGGTCACCGGAGTGCGGCGCGGGTGGAGATCCCGATGGAGACGCTCAAGGCGGCCCTGGAAAATGATCTCTCCCAGGAGTCCGTGGACCGCTTCCTCGTCCAATGCCTCCGGCGGAAAATAATGCCGGCGGCAAAGGTGAACGGCAGGAGTTGATCCATTATTTTTCCGATGTTGTCTTGGACGGGGGCTGGCTTTTCTCCGTTTCGGGGGATTTAGTCTCCTTCTTCTCGGCCGCCGGGGCCTTTTTCCCGCCGTAGTCCGTGGCATACCAACCGTTTCCCTTCAGGTGGAAGGTGGAGAGGGACATCAGTTTCTGCACGGAACCCTTGCAGAATTTGCAGGATTTCACGGCGGGGTCGGTGATTCCCTGAAACACCTCAAATTCCTCACCGCATTTCTGACATTTGTATTCGTAAATCGGCATAACAATAAAACCTCCAATAGGATAGCTTAATGAACCAGATCTCCGATCCGGTAAAGGTTGCTGAAACAATCCAGGACCAGATTCAGATCGGAATCGGTGGTCGGTTTGAGCAGGTTCCGGGTGATCCGGTGGACCTTTTCCTCCTCGTCCGATTTTTCCTCTTCCGGGGCGTCGAAGTTCCCCTCGCCCCGCTCAAAACGGATCACATGCACCAGCTCATGCGCGGCGATGTAGAGCAGCAAAGGCGAAAGCCGAATGAATGAATGGGCCCGCTCTACGGCATCGAGGATCCGATCGTCCTGGAGGCAGATCCGGTAGAAGTGAAAATCTCTCTCCGTTCCGCCGGATTTCTTCCGGAACTGGTACTTGCAGAGGTGTGCGAAGGTCCCCTCGCGCACCTCGTGCTTCTCCAGAAAGGCAAGCGTTTTCACGTCGTACCGGCGCTCTTTCCACTCCGCCGGGCCGATGCGGAAGTATCGTCCCGCCATCTTCTCGGCCTGCGAAAAGGTTCTGCCGGCAAGCGATATCTGCTCTGTATTGAAATACCGCTCCATGTAATTTCTCTCCGCCTCAACCGGGACTAATATATGCACCGACCGTCGTCTGTCAATCGAATTATTTACGCGGGACGGTCTTGATGACCCATGTCGCTTCGCAAAATTCGGTCCCCTGTTCTTCCCCCGCCGGGATGACGTGGCGAACGCTCCGGCCGAACGCCTTCGCGGAGGCGCGGTATTTGAAAATCCCGCCGGTGGTTGACTGGAGGTTTACCTGGCTCATCGGCAGGCGCGTCGCATGGACAATGAAGCGGATCGTGCCGAGAGGGGGCTGGACCGCGAGCTGGTAACGATCCCCCTCATCGGGGATTCGGTAGAGTTTCTCTTTTTCAAAGGAGGAGAGCTGGCGGTAGTTGTTGGGGAGGAGCTGGAGGACGGCCCCCTTCCTGTCGATCTGGATCACCTTTCCGTAGAAGTCCCGGTTTCCCTGCATATAGAGGGTAACCGTCTCTCCCTCTTCGTACTCCTTCCGGTCCGTCCAGATTCGGACATCGAGGAGATCGGCCCGGTCGAGGAGAGCGGCATCCGGTCGTTTTCCGGTTTTTCTCTCCCTGGGGACGAAGCCGGTCTCCGCTTCGATCCAGATATGGGGCCGTTCCCCCTTGCCCGGGAGGGTTTCCTGCTGCTGCAGGAGCCGGACAAAACCGGCGGGCGTCCGGACGAGATCGAAGTCGATGCCGAACTTTCCCAGTTCCAGCAGCCGATTCCGGGCCTTTTCCAGGGCGGTCTGGCGGCCCCGGTTCAGGAGCCCGGCCAGGGTCTGCTTTCGGTCGGCATTTGCGACCGGCGCCGTCCCGGCGTCGACGCCCAGGATCAGGGAACGGGTTTCCGTGTCCGGCGGGGGCGCGGCAGCGGGCGCCGCCGCGGCGAAGAGGGCAATGGCGGGTGAAAAAATGAAACCGATCCCGATAACCAGTGCAACGATGTACCGACGAAAAAAGTAAGAAATCATCATCATGTGCCTCCTTTCCTGAGGGTTTGTGTCGCCGTATCCGCTTATTACGGGGACACCTTGCAGCAAGGTGTCCCCGTTGTTGCCGTTCCGCGGGGCGTCGGCCGGCCGGTTATTTGGGAATGGGCGTCGTGGTCAGCATGTACTTGAGGTCTTCATCCTCGAAACGGATGGAGAAGCCGCCGTAAATGGACCGGTTGTCCTGGTCGCTGACGAAATCATCCCACCCGGCGGAGAGGTAGAGGTGTCGGAAGAGCCGGTATTCCGCGCCGGCCTTGAGGTGGGCGCGACGGTCCCTTCCAAAACCGAAGGCCTCGAACGAGAGCTTGAGTTTGTCGTTCAACGTCAGGTAGTCGATGCCGATGCCGCCGGTCGATTCGAGAAGACCGCCCCGGAGTACGAGATCCTTGTATCGCTTGCCGATCTGGGCGTTGAAGAGGAGGCCGTCGCGGTCCCACTCTTCCGTCCTCGTTGTCACGCCGCCCACCGTCACATCCTTGGTGGTTCGCCGCCCATTCGGGTCGCTGACGACGCCGAGGATGTAAAACTTGTCCTCCTTGGGCTGAATCCGGAGATCGAGGTAGCTCTTTGCGTTGCTCTTGTCAAAGAGGTATTCGCCCCGGTAACTGAGAAAGGTCCGGAACTGCTCCGCCTTGTTCACGTACCGGTTCAGTCCGGTCAGCCCCTCGTTGAGGTTTCGGACCGTCTCGTCGTCGTTCACGAGCTTGCCGATGCTCCCCCGTCCCTCGTTGATCTTCTGCGTCACTTCCTGAAGAGACGCCAGCGTCTGGTTCAATTTTTCGGCGGTCCCTTTGTCCTTGACAAGCTGTCCGAGGGTCCCTTCGCCCCGGTTGACGCCGCCGGTGATTTCACTCAGCGCGGCAAAAGTCTTCTCCATTTCGCGCGAGGCGGATTTCAGGGTGTCGATCACCTGCCCCACCTTCTCGTCATTCCGGGTGACGACCCGGTTAAGATTCCCGGTCAACTGGCGGGTGTTTTCCAGGGCGGCGCGGAGAGCCGCCTCGTTGCTGACGATCACATGGTTCAGGTTCCGCGTGAGGGCTTTGGTATTCGTCAGGATGCTGGTGATCGCCTCTTCGCCCGCCTGGCCGGCCAGGACCCGGTTGAGGGAGCTTGTCACCCCGCGGACGTCGTCGGCAATCAGGCCGAGTTGATGGAGCAGTCTGTCGATGTCCGCCTGCCGCTCCGTCCGGGAGATCTGCTCGCCGGCCGCGAGATAGGCCTCCCCGTGGGTCCCGGGATAAATTTCCACGTACTTGTCGCCGAGGATGCCGTGGGTCTTGATGGAGGCGATGGCATCCTTCTCGAGTTTTACGTTGGGAACGATGCGGAGCCGGACAAGGGCCTTGCCGTCTTTCAGGCGGATCGATTCAACCCGTCCGACCTCGACGCCGGCGATCTGGACCGAGGCGTCCCGGTCGAGACCGGCCGCGCTGTCGAAGACGACCTCCAGTGTGTAGCCTTTCTTCAGGCCGAAACTCTGCTTCCCGACCTGAACGGACATGTACCCGAGGATAATCAATCCCACGAGGACGAACAATCCGACCTTGGCTTCCGAACTCAATGAAAACATCCCTGCCTCCCCAACTCCCTTGACTTTATTATCCCCTCACATGATCCGGATCGGCCCTTCGATGCTCCCCGCGAGGAATTGGAGGGTGACGGGGTTCTGTGATGCCCGAAGCTCCTCCGGGGTTCCGTTTTCGATGATTTTCCCCTCGTAGAGCATTGCGATCCGGTGGCCGATCTCAAAGATCGACCGGACGTCGTGGCTGATGACGACGCAGGTGAGGTTGAGATTCTTCTGCGTGTCGATGATCAGCCGGTTGATCGCCTCCGCCATGACGGGGTCGAGGCCCGTCGTCGGCTCGTCGAACAGGACGATCTGGGGGCGCATCGCAATGGCGCGCGCCAGCCCGACCCGCTTGCGCATCCCGCCGCTCAGTTCGGAGGGCATCTTCTCTTCCACACCCGTCAGGCCGACGGAGCGAAGCCGGTCGGCGACCGTCTCCCGGATCTCCTTCTCCTTCATCCGTGTATGTTCCCGGAGCGGAAAAGCGACGTTTTCCCCTACGGTCATGGAATCGAAAAGGGCCGCTTCCTGAAAAAGCATCCCGAATTTCTTCCGGATCTCGTTCAACGCCTGGTCGTTCAGTTTCGTGATATCCGTGCCGTCGATCAGAATCTGCCCCCGTTCCGGCCGGAGGAGTCCGATCATGTGCTTGAGCAGGACGCTCTTTCCCCCGCCGCTTCGCCCAATGATCACGGTGGTCTTTCCATCCTCGATATCGAGGTCGAGACCGTCGAGAACCTTCTGCCTGCCGAATGATTTATGGAGATCAACCAGTTTAATCATGGGGCATCGCCTTCACTGGAAACAAAACCTGCAGCGCCAATCCTCCCCGCCCCCACTTAAAACGTAAAACTTAAAATCAAAACATGATCGCCGTCAGGAAGTAGTCGCTGATCAGAATCGCGATCGAAGCCAGGACCACCGCCTCCGTCGTCGCCCGGCCGACCCCTTCGGCGCCGCCGTAGGTATTGAATCCCTTGTAACACCCGATCAAACTCAGGATCAGGCCGAAACAGGCGGCTTTGACCAAGCCGTTGTAGATATCGTTCAAATCGACGAGCCGCGTGATGTTCTTGATGAAAATTCCCGAGTTGATGCCCAGGATGTGGACCCCGACAAAGTAGCCGCCCAGGATGCCCGTAAAATCCGAGACCACCGTGAGCAAGGGCACCATGAGAACGCCGGCGATCACCCGCGGGACGATCAGGTGTTTCACCGGGTTTGCCGCCATGACATAGAGGGCGTCGATCTGTTCGGTGACCCGCATCGTTCCCAGCTCCGCGGCCATCGCGGAGCCCGCCCGGGCGGTGACCATCAGCGACGTGAGAACCGGCCCCAGTTCCCTCGTCATCCCGAGGGCAACCGTGCCGCCGACGAGGCTCTCCGCGCTGAACATCCGGAAACCGTGATACCCCTGGAGGGCCATGACCATCCCGGTGAAGGTTCCGGTGAGGACGACGACGAAGATTGACTTGACCCCCACGAACTCCATCTGCTTGAAGATGTTGTGCAGCTTGAAAGGGGGCCTGAACATCCAGGCGAGGACCGAGACGAACAGCAGGATGATTTTCCCCATCTCCTCGACACCGGCCAGAACGGCCCTGCCGAGACGATCCAAGGCGCCGGAGAAACGATTCATTTAGAGAGGTCCTCTTTTGCCGCTGTGAACCTCCAGTGCGGATTGGATGATCCGGTCGATCAGCCCCGCCTGGGTGATCCCGGAGGCCGCCGCCTGGTGGAACAGGACGGTGGAGGGCGTCATGCCGGGGAGCGTATTCGGTTCCAGGACCGCCACCCGTCCATCGGCCCGGACAAACATGTCGATCCGGCTATATCCTTTCAGATTCAGGACCCGGAAGGCCTTAACGGCCGTTTCCCGGATCTTTTCGATCTGTTCCGCGGGCAGCCGGGCCGGGGTCTTGTTCTCCCCCTGGCCATAGAGGAACTTGTCCTCCAGGGAGAGGACGTCGTCCGTGGGGATGGTCTCCGAAGGGATCAGGGCTTCCGGCGTATCGACGCCGAGGACGCCGCAGGTCACCTCCATTCCGGCTAAGAACTCCTCGACGAGAACCACGTTGTCCCACAAAAAGGCGTTTGCCACCGCCTCCTGGACGCCCTCCGCCGCCACAACCTTTTTTACGGCGGTGCTGCATCCTTCCCGGCAGGGCTTGACGACGCAGGGAAAGCCGATCTCCCGGACGATCTCCCCGATGACCGCCGGTTTCCCCGCTTCCCATAGCCGCCGGGGAATCGGGATCGTCCGCGGAACATCGATCCCGTTGATCGAAAGGATCCGGCGGCAGACATACTTGTCCATCCCGATTGCGGAGGCGAGGACGCCGGAGCCCGTGTAGGGGATTCCGAGAAGTTCGAGGAGACCCTGCATGCAGCCGTCCTCCCCGTACTTGCCGTGCAGACCGAGACAGACGACGTCCACCCGGGTCTTCAGGGACTCATAGGGGATCGGCTTGGCCTCCTGCGGGAGATCCTCCTCGATGTCGCGCGTGCTGTTGCGCATGAGGAGCTTGACGGGGATCTCCCAGAAGGCCGCCCGGCTGTCCATAAAGATGGGAACGGGATCATATTTGCGGCGGTCGATCTTGCTGAAGATGTTCCGCCCGCTCTCCAAGGAGACCTCTTTTTCGGAGGAGAGGCCTCCCATGATGATCCCGACCCTCGTTTTCGGGGCTTTTTCTTCTCCGCTTTCGCCCATCTCTTAGAAGCTCACCGTCAAGGCTACATAGGGCCCAGAAAAGTCCGCGTTTAGAAAAAGATCATCCCGGTCGAGATGCACCTTGATCACCTTGTAGCCGGCATGGATGTCCAGAAGCGGGAAGGGGGTCAGGGAGAGGTCGGCAAGAGCCTCATAGAGGTAATTGCCGGAATAGCTGATACCGGTTACCTTTGCCCGCGCCTCAAGGATGTTCAGAAGAAGACCAACATGGGCGCCGACGCCCACCAGCGGGATGGGAAGCTGGACAGACTGTTTTGCCTCCACTCCCAGGGCGGGGGCGGCAATCTTCGCTTCGCCGTCGATGTACTTGATCTGGCCGATCGCATCCAGCGAGAAGCCGGCCAGAATGTTTTCCATATTGAGCGCGGTAAACCGGTATTCCAGATCGAGCATCCGCAATTTCAGATCCGAATCGACATTGGTGCCCGCCGCAAAGGTCTGGCCGCTAAAATCGATCTTGGTTGCGAGGGTTGTTGATCCCGAATAGTTGATCGGCGTGTAGGTGAGACCCAGGTGGCTTCTCCCCAGTCCCCCGAACACCTCGACCGAGGGGAAGGCCTTGGTGCCGACATCCAGGTTGTCTTTCAGGTTGATGTCGGTGCCGGGCTTGGCGGCGCCATCCGATTTCATGTCCGCCTTGAATCCCGGAAACCAGTAATAACCTCTGGCGCCGATCTCGAACGCGCCGACCGGCATCGCCCAGAGAAGAAGCAGCGCCAGCGCGCAAAGTACCGTCCATTGGGATCTTTTCATGGGAACCTCCTTGATGGTTGTGGTTTCGTTTCTCTTTTTGGCGCCTGCGGGCGCCCCTTTTTCCAATGATCCTCTATACCATCAATCATTGTTGTTTTCCAGAGGGTCGAAGACCTTTATTTTCCCCTCTGCCAAAA
>MNZQ01000144.1 GCA_001873745.1 Syntrophaceae bacterium CG2_30_58_14 | reverse complement strand
TCAATAACTTGGCGGTTTATTAGTTGAGTCAAGTGGATACCCCTAATATGAAATTTGTAGCCGCTCCAGCTTGTCTTGTATCCCTTGGCATTGAGCTTCGTACCCACGTCACACCGTATTGGCAAATCAGCCATGTTTTCTGCCAAGCTACGTCCAATCTGCAAATCCAGCCGTTTCGGTTCTTTTACCGGTTTGGCCTCGCCTTGACGCGGACGGCCTCGCTTGCGTTGCGGTTTGCTTTGGGGGGATTTCGGTTCTTTGCGAAGTGGCTTCTCGCGAGCATCGATCTGTGTTGCATCACGACTGACATGGCCCGCAAGCTTTGGTCCGGCATGCTGCTTGACCATCGCCTCGTGAATCTTCTCCCCCAGACCACCGCGCGAAAATTCCTCAAACGCCCGGGAAAACGTGGATTCCGACGGAATCTCTCCCTTGCTCTCCCACCCGCACAACCGCCGCAAGTTCTTGCTATCATGCAGATAAGCAAGCAACATTTTAGTAGTCGGAAAATTGTAAACCGCCTTGGCCACGAACGCCTCCAAAATGGCCAGCCGATCGTCCCGCTTGCGCCCGATCCCTTGCCACCGGTACGGGCTCATATGCTTCTGAACTTCTGCCAGTTCGATCACCCGTATAAATTCCTGCTGCTTTTCGGTCAGAGGATCCAGTTCCTTTTCCAGCCAAGGGAAAAGAGTGTGCTGTATGCTATGCCATATGTCGAAAAGTGGGCTCATTCCTTACCGCTTACCTCCTTTTTTATTGATCGGAATTCAAAGCGGAATTTAGCACACTCTCCTTCTATTTTCAATTATTTATCTAAATTATTGTGGATGGCTTTCGCCCTCCGTTTGATATTGAAATCAGGGTTCGGGTCATACCCGTGGTTCATGTATCGGCGACTGCAAATTCAGCTTAATTTCGACTTTTGCAATTACCTCAACATATAACCATATTCTCAGAACTATTCTGGCCGGAAACTTAATTTTTGCCGATGAAACACAAATAAGCTATCAAGACGGGTCTGGGTATGTCTGGGTTATTGCCAGCATGGAGGAAACATACTATGTATTTACCGAAACCCGAGAAGGTGAATTTCTGATAAAGCTATTAAAAAACTTTAGTGGTGTCCTCGTATCGGATTTTTATGCTGCCTATAATTCAATTACGTGCCCTCAACAGAAGTGCTTGATTCACTTGATTAGAGATTTGAATAATGATTTTTTTAAGAACCAATTAGATGAGGAATTTAAGACGTTTCTTCAGTTATTTACCGGACTGCTGCGAAATATTATTGATACAATTGACAAACGAGGATTAAAAAAAAGGTATTTAAACAAGCATCGTAAAGAAACAAAAAGATTCTTTGCTGAAATATACCGACAAGAATATACATCCGAGTTAGTGAAAAGTTATCAAAAAAGACTCACCAAAAATCAAGAGGTACTCTTTACATTTTTGGAATATGATGGTGTTCCTTGGAATAATAATAGCGCAGAACATGCAATAAAAGCATTTGCGGACTTTAGAAAGAGAATTGGTTATTTATTCTAAAGAACTACATTAAAGGAATTCCTGATACTGCTCAGTGTATGGCAAACATGTAAATCTAAAGGTATTAATTTCTTAAATTTCTTATGTTCTAGGCAGCAAGATATAGATCTATACCAGAATTCCCCATCTTCTGAGGCAACAGTATCACACCGTAAAATATAACCGTAAAAATTAACCTTGACAGGTGATAGCACATACGCTATCATATAGCCCATGAAAGACAAGGATGACCTGGAAAATCTCCAAAATGTCCTATTTGCCGATCTGCTGAAGATTTGTAAAAAATATTTCGGGAAGCCGAGGATACGTGGCAGTCATTACATCTTCAAAACACCCTGGAAAGGTGATCCGAGGATAAACCTGCAAAAAGTTGATAAGATGGCAAAATTTTATCAGGTTAGAGACGTAAAAAAGGCCATTGAGAAAATAGAGGCTAAGAAAAATGAAGAATAGCATTGATAAATATACATACCGGATCGAGTGGTCAGAGGATGACCAATGTCATGTGGCCAGATGCCTGGAGTTCCCTTCCCTGGCGGCCCACGGTGATACAATCGAGGAAGCATTGAGGGAAATTGAATATGTCGTAGCGGAGTCCGTCAAGTGGATGCAAGAAGAAGGTGAAGCAGCGCCAGAACCATTGGGACTTAAGAAATTCAAGGGCCATCTCACTTTGAGAATCCCCCCTGAAAAACACCGGGATTTGGCTATCCGTTGCGCTGAGGAAGGTATTTCACTAAATCGCTTTATATTGTCTCGCCTTGCCACATAAGAAAAGGCCGTCACATTGCACCTTTCCTTTGTTAATCTGCAATACCGTTAGCAAGGGCCTCTTGTTTGTTTGTAGGTGGAGCCAGCTTTTATCATATACCCTTTTCTCTTGATAAACGATCGCAGATTGCCAAGAGGAAGGTGGAAGAAATAGCGTGCCTGTCGCCATGGTTTTATATCATACCACGCCGTTCGCTAACAGCATAAACGAGGTATGGGAAAATGTCCCCAGTAGTTTTAAGGTCCGGTCCGTACAGGTTTTACTTTGTCAGCCACGACCTGCACGAACCGCCGCATGTGCATGTTGACAGAGATGACCTTTCAGCCAAGTTCTGGCTCGATCCCGTGGCATTGGCGTACAATCTCGGTTTTCCGGCGAGGGAGTTAAGGAAATTGGAAACGCTCACATCGGAGCGCCAAAACGCATTATTGGAGGCGTGGAATGACTACTTTGGAACCTAAGGCAGGTGAGCGTGTCACTGACGTACGCTTTACTGACGACGCGATTAGTGTTGATCTTTTCGACGGACGAACCATAACGGTTCCCCTGGCCTGGTACCCGCGTTTGCTACACGCTGCGCCTGAGCAGCGGGCGAAATGGCGCATCGCCGGAGCAGGGTATGGAATTCATTGGCCGGATATTGACGAAGACCTTAGTATTCAAGGTCTTTTGCAAGGCGCCCCCGCTCCTCGCGGAGCAGCCAGGGCTGCATAGAGCAATGATGGAATTTTCTTTGCTGGCGCAGGCTTGAAATCTGATGACAATACTGATTTCTGACGATATTGGCACGACATCACTTTTATTGTTCAAGGCGGAGCACATGCGAGGCGACGCTAAGATCATCAAGGGGTAAAAACATGCTTCTGGTCATCGATGTGGGAAACACGAATACGGTCCTCGGCCTTTACGATGGGGAGGAACTGGTCCACGATTGGCGGATCCGGACGGTCATCGATCACACCGTGGACGAGTACGGGATGCTGATCCTGAACCTCTACAAGAACAGCCGGATCAGTTCGAAGGCGATCAAGGACATCATCATCTCCTGTGTCGTCCCGCCGATGCTGAACATCCTTGAGCCTCTCTGTCAGAAATACTTCGGCATCGAACCGCTCATCGTCGGACCCGGCGTGAAGACGGGCATGCCCATCTTCTACGACAACCCCAAGGAGGTGGGGGCGGACCGGATCGTCAATGCCGTAGCCGCCTATGAAAAATACAAGAGGGAGATGATCATCGTCGATTTTGGAACCGCGACCACCTTTGATTACATCTCGCCCAGGGGGGAATACATGGGCGGCTGCATTGCCCCGGGGATCATGATCTCCAGTGAGGCCCTCTTCGAGAGGGCTTCCAAGCTCCCCCGGGTGGAACTCTGCAAGCCAAGCTTGATCATCACCAAGGATACGGTGAGCGGCATGCAGGCGGGCATCATGTACGGCTATGCGGGGCTTGTCGATGGGATCGTCGAGCGGATGAAGGCGGAAAGCGCTTCCAAACCGCTCGTCGTGGCGACCGGGGGGCTGGCCAACGTAATCGCCCGGGAGGCGAAGCATATCGACGTGGTCGATGAGATGCTGACCCTCGAGGGGTTGCGGATCATCTTCGCGCGGAATCGGAAAAATGTAAGGCGTGAGAAGTAAAGCGTGAGGCGAACATTTCTCCCGCGTGTTGCCCGTGGCTTTGGTTGATGTAAGGGAAGGTCAATGCTGAATGTGGGCCTGACAGGGGGGATTGCCAGCGGCAAATCGACCGTCGCCCGGATGCTGGCGGAGAAAGGGGCCGAACTGATCGACTTCGATGAGATGGCTCATGCCGTCCAAGATCCGGAAGGGCCGGTCTGGCGGGAAATCATCCGCCATTTTGGAGAGGAGATCCTCCACGAGGACCTTTCGATCGATCGCCGCAAGTTAGGCGAAACGGTCTTCGCCGATCGAACGAAACGGGAACTCCTCAACCGCCTCGTCCATCCGGCGATCTTTGCGGAGTGGCAAAGGCGGCTGGCGGAGATCCGGGCGAGGCGCGCGGATGCGATCGTCGTGTCCGATATTCCGCTGCTCATCGAGGCCGGCATGAAGGGGATGGTCGATCTGGTTCTGCTCGTCTATATCGCCCCCGAAGAGCAGATTCGCAGGGTGATGGCGCGCGACGGTTTCAACCGGGAAGAGGCGGAGCGGAGGCTTGCCGCGCAGATGCCGATCGAAGAGAAACTCCGCTCGGCGGATATCGTTATCCGCAATGGGGGCTCACCGGAGGAGACGCGCCGGGCGGTATGCAGGGTCTGGACGGAGCTGAAAATCCGGGAAAAGAGCCGCCAGGAGGGGATCGGTCGCTCATGATCTGACCGGATATTTTTCAACCGTCGGCAATGGATCGTCGAAAAGTGGGGACGAGCGGCGCGTGGCGATGGAGTTCCGGGATGTGCTTTTTGAGCACGGAAGTGCGATAGCCGCACTTCCTTCTTTCGGCGCTAACCTTTTGGCTTGCCTTGTACGGCCTTCCGCAGAGAGCCGCACGAGCCGCGTCATCTCCAAGTGGTCGTTATGCAGAGATAAAACAGGTTTGTCGGTTTATTGAATTTTCCGTCGGGCGTTTGTCTTTATTGGCACTCATCTTGCTGTAAAATAACCCATTGTCTTATGTTCGTTAGTTTGTCATATTTAACGCGATGAATTCGGGCAAGAGGCTTTGTGCATGGATATTCACGTATCAATCATTAGGAGGTAGCTATGGCTCGATTACAGGAGCATGAAGGGAAAGCGTTGTTCAAGATCGCCAAGATGCCGATCCCTCAGGGAGCGGTTGCAAAAACGCCCGCGGAAGCGAGGCAGATTGCGGAGAAGATCGGGAAACCCGTGGTCATTAAGGTTCAGATCTGGGCCGGCGGCCGCGGAAAGGCAGGCGGCGTAAAATTCGCCGATACGCCCGAAGAGGCGGAAAAGATAGCGGCCTTGCTCTTGGGGGCCACGATCAAGGGCTATCTGGTGGAGAAGGTTCTCGTTGAGGAGAAGCTAAGTATCGACAAGGAGTACTACGCCGGGATCATCGTCAACGCCCAGGCGGACGCGCGCTGTCCCGTGGTCATGTTCTCCACGGAGGGCGGCATGGATATCGAGTCGGTTCCCCAAGACAAGATCGCCCTCATGAATGTGGATGTCATCCGCGGATTCAAGATCTACGACGCCCTCAATCTCGCAAACAAAGTCAAGGTCCCCAGCGCCCACATTACGCAGGTCGCCCGGCTGATGGTTGGGCTCTACGAAACCTTCAAGAACTATGGCGCCCGCCTCATCGAGATCAATCCCATGGTCGTCACTAAGGACGGCAAGGTCCTCGCCAGCGACTGCCGCATCACCATCGACGATTCGTCCGTTATCCGTCATCCCGAGCTGGGGATCAAGGTGGCCCGCGAGTCGGGAACCCCGCCCACGGAGCTCGACAAGATCGCTTGGTGGGTGGAGGAGAAGGATCTGCGCGGGACCTGTTATTTCGCCGAGATGAACAACCATATCCAAGGGGAGTGCTTCGGGACGATCGGTTATCACGGCATGGGCGGCGGCGGCGCCATGCTCGGTGTCGATGGTCTCAACAAGCAGGGGCTGCGAGTGCCCGATTTCGCCGATACAAGCGGAAACCCGCCCGCCTCCAAGGTCTATCGCGCGGTCAAACTCGTCTTCTCTCAGCCGGGGATCGACGGCTACATGCTGGGCGGTTTCATGGCGGCCAACCAGGAACAGTGGCACCACGCCCACGGCGTCGTCAAGGCCCTCAGGGAGGAACTGCCCAAACGTCCCGGGTTCCCCGTCATGCTGCTTCTGGCCGGCAATAAGGAAAAGGAGTCCCTGGAGATCCTGAGGGAAGGGACGAAGGATCTCAACGCCCGGATCCGGATCTACGGCGGCGAGCGCGTGTACGATACGGTCGGGCTTGCGGCGGAGATGAAGGAGATGGTTCTCGAATACAAGAAGGAAAGAAAAGGGTAAAGGAGGCCACCCATGGAGTTTCAGGAACAGACGATCAAAATCATCATCGATGAGAGCAAGTGTCCGGAGTGCGAATCCAAGGCCTGTATCGCGGCCTGCAAGACCTACGCCCGGGGGATATTGATCCTGAAGGACGGCAAGCCCGCGGTCGAGGGTGACGCCAAACGTCTCGGGACGGAGTGCCTGGCCTGCGAATATGAGTGCCGGTTCAGGGGGAAAGGGGCGATTCGGATCGAGGCGCCCATCCCGGGGCTGGATGAGTACCGTAAGAAGCACGGAATATCTTAAACCAAGAAGGTGGTGAAAATATGGCTATCTTGCTGACAAAATCAACAAAAGTGGTGGTTCAGGGGATTACGGGCCGGGAAGGCTCGATGCGCGCCAAGTTCATGCGCCGCATGGGAACGAACGTCGTCGCCGGCGTCACGCCGGGCCGCGGCGGCGAGGAGGTGGACGGGATCCCCGTTTACAATACGGTCAAGGATGCGGTGAAAAACCACGGCTTATTTGATGTCTCCGTGACCTTCATCCCCGGAACGGGCTTGAAGGACGCCGTCATGGAGGCGCTGGACGCGGACATCAAGTGGATCGTCATGCCGGTCGAGCGCGTTCCATTGTACGATATCCTCGAGATGGTCGCCTACGGGAAACAGAAGGGGGCGATGCTGCTGGGTCCCGGCTCCATCGGGGTGAACACCCCGGGGATCGGCGCGCTGGGTTGGCTGGGCGGTTCGGTCGAATTCGCCAATAAGCATTTCGTGCCGGGACATGTCGGGGTGATCTCCCGCAGCGGCGGGCAGTCGGGAACGCTTCCCTACGTCATTGCCCAGGCGGGGTTCGGCGTCAGCACCGTCCTTCACGTTGGGACGGAGCCGGTGACGGGCATGTCCTTCTCCGACGTCCTCCCGCTGTTTCAGGAGGATCCGGATACGGATGTGATGGCCATCTTCGGCGAGATGGGCGGCTCCCACGAGGAGGAGGCGGCGCAGTTGGTGAAGTCGGGGAAATTTACGAAACCGATTATCATCTATGTCTCTGGCGCCTGGGCGCCCGCGGGAATGAAGTTCTCCCATGCCAGTGCGATCGTCGAGCGCGGCAGCGGCTCCACGCAGGACAAGATCACGCGGCTCCGGGAAGCGGGAATCATCGTGGTCGATAATCCCAACGAGATCCCGGGGAGGCTGAAAGAGCTCAAAGAGCAAGGAAAACTGAGGGTAAAATAGCCCACAAGGGAAAACTGAGGGGACAGATTGTAAGGGCTCGATTAATCGCGCCCCTACTGTCCCCATCACGAGCGACAAGAATGAAAGGAGAAACGATTATGACAGTCATGAGATCCGTATTCTACGTACCGGGGAACAACGAAAAGATGGTCGGCAAGGCGCCGGAATTTCCGGCGGACATCATCACGCTGGACCTGGAGGACTCCGTTCCCCCCGCCGAAAAGGTAAAGGCGCGCGAGTGCGTCCGCGAAAACCTGAAATTCGCCGGCGCCGGCGGCTCCAAGATCTATTCCCGCATCAACAACTGGGAAACCCTGATGACGAACGACGACCTCGAAGCGATTGTCCATGAAGGTCTCTCCGGCGTCTGTCTGGCCAAGACCGGCGAAGCGGACAACGTGAAGCGCCTCGACTGGAAACTGGAAGAGTTGGAGCGCAGAAGGGGTCTCAAGGTAGGCAGCATCGCCATTCAGCTTCTCATCGAAACGGCCAAAGGCATGGTCAACGCTTATGCCTCCGCAACCGCAAGCAAGCGCGTCAACTCCCTGATCTTCGGCGCCGTGGACTACACGAAGGACATGCGGGTGAAGCTGACCTCCGAAGCGCATGAGCAGCTCTACGGCCGGTTTTATACCGCCGTGGCCGCCCGCGCCGCCGGCTGCGTCGCCATCGACTGTCCGTTCGTCGATTTCAAGAATGTCGAGGCCTTCGAGAAGAGCGTTCTCGAAGGGCGGCAAATGGGGTATGAGGGCCGGATGCTCATCCATCCGAGCCAGATCGAACCCTCCCACAAGCTCTACATGCCGTCGGCCGACGATATCGAGTGGGCGACCGGCGTCGTGAAGATCTTCGAGGAAGAGGGGATCGCGAAGGGCGCCGCCGCTGTTTCCTTCAAGGGCAAGATGGTCGATACGCCGGTCTATGAGAATGCCCGGCAGATCCTGGCGACCATGAAGGAAATCGCTGAGATGGAAGCAACGCGGAAGAAGTAGTGTCCCGCTGTTCCGTTTTGTTTTAAACACCGGCCGATTCGCATGGGGCGCCGGACGGCTGGAGAGTACGAAGGGGTTCAACATGGAAAAGGATAAAATGATCAGCGAACTGGTCCGGCTGGTGGGCAAGGAGAATGTGCTCTGTTCCGATATGCACTTAAAACTCTATGAATATGACGCGTCGCTAATCCGCTCGAAACCCGACTGCATCGTTTGTCCCACATCGACGGAACAGGTGTCAAAGGTCGTCAAATTCGCCCATGATCACAAGATTCCCGTCATCGCCCGGGGATCGGGCACGAACCTGAGCGGGGGAAGCGTCGCCGTTCGGGGCGGCATCGCCATTGTCCTGACGCGGATGAACCGGATCCTGGAGATGGATATCGAAAACCTGCGCGTCGTGGTCCAGCCCGGCGTGGTGACGCTGGACCTGAAGAATGTGCTGGCCCGGCACGGTTACCTCTACCAGCCCGATCCGGCGAGCGAAAAAGTGACCACGATCGGGGGGAATTTCGGCGAGAATTCCGGAGGCCCCCACTGCCTGAAATACGGGGTGACCAGCAACCATGTCCTGGGAGTGGAACTGGTCCTCTACGATGGCCAGGTCGTTGAGGTGGGCGGCAAGGCCCTCGACAACCCCGGCTATGACCTGATGGGCGTTCTGGGGGGTTCCGAGGGAACGCTCGGCATCGTCACCCAAGCGGTGCTCCGGATCATGCCGAAGGCGGAGGCGGTCAAGACGATGCTCTGCATCTTCAATTCCATTGAGGACGGCGGCAATACGGTGACCGCGATCATCGGGGAAGGCATCATTCCCGCTACCCTCGAGATGATGGACAACCTGACCATCAAGGCCGTCGAAGAGGCCTATCATGTAGGCTTTCCGACCGATGCGGCGGCCATCCTCATTATCGAGTTAGACGGCCTAAAAGACGGCATGGAGAGACTCACGGAGCGTATCCTGGCCATCTGCAGGCAGCACAACGTGCGGGAAATCCGGGTTGCCAAGGACCAGGCGGAGCGCGACAAGATCTGGGCCGGTCGCAAGGGGGCGTTCGGCGCCGTCGGCCGGCTGCGGCCCAACTATCTGGTCAACGACGGCACTGTGCCCAGAACCCGATTGCCGGAAACGCTGGCCAAAGTGGTCGAAATCGGCAAAAAATACAAGCTTCCGATCGCGAACGTATTCCACGCCGGAGACGGGAATCTGCATCCGCTGATCCTGTTCGACGAGCGGGACAAGGATGAACTGACGAGGGTCCATGCAGCGGCGATGGAGATCATGAAGCTCTGCGTGGATATGGGAGGAACGATCAGCGGCGAGCACGGCATCGGCGTGGAAAAGATTCAGGGGATGTCCTTCATTTTCAGCGCCAGCGACATCGCCGCCATGAAGAAGGTCAAAGCGGCCTTCGATCCGGAGAACATGTTCAATCCGGGAAAGGTGCTGCCGGAGACGGAAAAAGCCGCATAACGCGAGGAATGTCGAGGAAAGGAGACCGGGTATGTCCCATTCAACCCAATGGGTTTCCGCCCTGAAGGGAATCATCGGGGAAACCAATGTGATACAGGATCCGGATCAGCTCAAGGGCTATGCCGTCGACGGCCTGGCGCCCAGGGCGGTCGTCAGCCCCGGAAGTGTGGAAGAGGTATCGAAGCTGCTGGCCTATGCCCATTCGGAAAAGCGGACCGTTGTCCCCCGCGGCAACGGCACCAAAATGGCTGCGGGCGGGATTCCCGGAAAGATCGATCTAATTCTCTCCATGTTGCGGATCAACCGGATTACCGAGCACGACATCCCCAACCTGAGCCTCTCCGTGGAAGCGGGGATCACGCTTTTGGAGGTGCAGAAAAAGCTGGCCGGCGCCGGCAAGGGTTCGTTCCTGCCCCTGGATCCTCCCTATACGGAGCGAGCGACGATTGGCGGCATCATTGCCGCCAGCACGACGACAACCTGATCCACTCCAAGGTCCCCATCCGCTCCTTCGAGGACTTCAAGGGGAAGAAGATCCGGTATCCGGGCGGGATCATCGCCGACATCTACCGCGCGGCCGGCGTCTCCACGGTCCTGCTCCCCGGCGGGGAGGTCTATCCGGCCCTGGAGAAGGGCGTCATCGACGCCTCGGACTACGTGGGCTGGGCGATCAACTACAACCTGGGGTTCGCCGAGATCGCCAAGTACATCATCATGGGGCCGCCCTCCACCCCGTGTCTGCACCAGCCCGTCGACTTGATGAGCATCGAGATCAACATGAATTCCTGGAAGAAGATCCCCAAGCACCTGCAGGTTCTGTTGGAGATGGCGGTGACCTGGCACTCCTGGGATCACTATACGGCGATCCAGAAGGCCGACCTCGAAGCCGTTCCCAAGTATAAGGCCAAGGGTGTGGAAGTCATCCGGTTGAAGCCATCGGACATCGAGAAATTCCAGAAGTTCGCCCCCGAGCTCTGGGTGAAGTGGGCGCAGAAGGACCCGCTGGCGATGAAGGCCTTCAAGTCCCAGTGGGCGTACATGAAATCCGAGAAGATGGTGTACTACACCGATAAGGACATGGTGGACCACGCCGGGAAGAAGCTGGTCTTCTAATCACGATTTCGGGGGGGAGGGATTCCGTATCCCTTCCCCTTTTTTTTATTTTTATCGAGAACTTCGGAACGTTGATTCGGAACGGTTCATTCCCCGGGGGGAAAAGATCAATGGATTTCAGGAAAGGTATAATGCAATGGATAAATTACGAACATTCATGATGGCCGTGGAGAAGACCAACGTCTTCGTGGGCAAGATGATGGCCTACGTGTCGCTCATCTGTGTCGCGGTCATCTCCTTTGAAGTGATCATGCGCTATTTCTTCGGCATGCCGACGAACTGGGGACATGAAACGATGTTAACCCTGTTCGCCATGTACTACGTCATGATTGGCGGCACGGCCCACTTCTACCGGGCCCATGTGCGGGTGGACGTCGTCTATGCCTCCCGGACCCGCCGGACGCAGGCGATCATGGATCTGATCACCGCCCCGTTATTCTACCTCTTTGTGCTGGTCTATATCTACACCTCCTGGAATTTCTACTGGAGCTCGCAGATGATGAACGCCGGCAACACCTTTCTGGGGATCGAAATCATCGGTGAGAACTCCTTCACCGACTGGGGGCCGCCGCTGTATCCCGTCAAGTTCCTGATGCCGTTCGGCGGGGTCCTGCTGCTCTTGCAGTGTATTGTCTGGACCATCCGCGACGTCTATACGGCCCGCACCGGGAGGGAATTCGTATGAGCATTGAATATCTCACCATACTGATCTTCGGCACCATGGTGTTTTTCCTCTTCATGGGGCTGCCGGTGGCCTTTTCCTGCGGCGTCACGGGCATTATCTTCACGGCGATCATCCAGGGGCCGTCGGCCGTCAACATCGTGCCAACGCGGATCTTCGGTCTGATGGTCAACTATCTGTTGGACGCCATCCCACTCTTCATTCTGATGGCGAATATCCTTGAGCGGAGCGGGATCATCGAGGATATCTACCACATGGTCTATAACTGGCTGGGCTGGCTGAAGGGCGGCCTCGCCACGGCCACCGTCGCCGCCTGCACCATGATGGCGGCCATGGCGGGCGTCGTGGGCGCCACGGAGGTGACCATGGGCCTGATCGCGCTGCCGCAGATGCTCAACCGCAAATATGATAAGTACATCGCCCTGGGCTGCATCCTGGGCGGCGGCACCCTGGGGATTCTGATTCCCCCCAGCGTCATGCTGATCGTCTATGGCATGGTGGACAACTGCTCCATCGGGCAGCTTTACGCCGGGGCCTTCCTCCCGGGCTTCCTGCTGGCCGGGCTGTTCATCGCCTACATCACCATCCGCTGCTATATCAACCCCAAGTTAGGTCCGCCCGTCCCCAAAGAGGAGCGGCTGGACTGGCTCGGACTGTTCAAGGTGCTGACGCCGATCATCCCCGCCGCGCTGCTGATCTTCCTCGTTCTGGGAACGATCATCGTCGGGATCGCGGCGCCGACGGAAGCGGCCGGTGTGGGGTGTCTGGGGGCGTATCTTATCGCGATCTTCAAAGGCCGCATGTCCTGGAAGAGCCTCGTCTTGGCGGCGGAAAACACGATCAAGGCGTCCGCCATGGTCTTTTGGAGCCTGTTCGGGGCGAACATCTTCATCGCCCTGTACATCATGGTGGGCGGCGGCGACTTCGTCAGCGGCCTGCTGCTGGGCACCGGCCTAAGTCCATGGACGGTCATCTGGATCATGATGCTCATCCTGATCTTCCTGGGGATGTTCATCGACTGGGTCGGGATCATCATGCTCACCGTCCCGCTCTTCGGGCCGATCATCCGCCAATTGGGGTTCGACCCGATCTGGTTCGGCGTCCTCTTCGCCGTGAACATGCAGATAGCCTTCCTGTCGCCGCCGTTCGGCTTCTCACTCTTCTACCTGAAGAGCGTGGCCCCGCCGGAGATCTCCACGGTGGATGTCTGGAAATCGGCCGCCCCATTTTTGGCGCTGCAGTTCATCGGCCTGGTGGTGTGCATGTATTTTCCCGATATCATCTTGGCCGGACCCAAGTATTTCTTCCGGGGCGTGCAATAGGGATGGGGTTGGCGCCATCGGAAATGACGCTCTCGGAGAAACCGCTCCACCGGATTTCCGGGCCGAATGCCGGCGGTTTCTCCGAACCGTCGGACGGGGGAAACGATCTTATGGATCAGGAGACGGAGTCGTCACATGTTTTCCAGGCCCCGGCGGCGTATGTGATTCTTTTCTACCTGTTGCTGCTGGCATGGACCGTCGGGACAGTGCCTCTGGTTTACCTGAAGTTTCGGCAGGGAGGGTTTCTGGGTGACTGGCTCTATGCCGTGATGATCGGATTTTTTTATCTTTACACCTGGTTCTGGTCGCTGGGCCTCTTCTACCGGATCGCTATGGACGGCGAAGGACGGATCGTTTTGAGAAGTCTCCGACGGAACTTGGAAGTCACGGCGAAGCAGGTTCGCACCATCGAGGGATCGCGCTTTCCCGCCGGATTCGGTTTTATCAAGATGAAACTGTCCCGGGAGAGCGGCTATCTTTTCTGCCATGGGAAAAACAGGGAATTAGAGGAGATTCTGCTGGGAATCCGGAAGATGAATCCGCTGGTGAGGACCATCCGGATATAGCTTTCGGGGCCGGAATGGATATTCGGCTCTGAAATCAATTGGAAGGAGAGTATGCGATGACTCAGATGTTTACAATTCCTGCAAACACCATTTTGATCTTTGGGATCGTCATTGTCCTGGCGGTCATCGGTTTTGTCATCTATGGCTGCATCAAGGGATGGAAGAACGTCATGCCGGATTATCAGGGAAAGAAGGATGAAGTGACCATCGTCGATTAAAATTTCTCCGGGCGATTCCGCGCCCCCGCCTTGTCAGCGCGCCTGCATGTTCCGGAGATCTTCCGGGGTGTTGACATTCAGGAACATCCGTCCCTCCGGGTCAAAGGAGCGGAGAACCTCGGGGGGAATCTTGAGGAGCCGGCGCCCCGGATAGAGCTCCTTGATCTGCAGGCGATTCCGGTCGAGGAGGCTTCGAATCACCGGGAGACACCGGCGGGTGTAAACGGCGTGGAGCGGCTGGAGTCCGTCGGGGGGGGCCGGAACGATGATATCGTATCCCGCCGTCTGCCGGATCATATATTCCAGAAAGGCCCGGTTCAGAAAAGGCATGTCGCAAGCCGCGACAAAGACGCGCTCATCCAAAGCGAAGAAAAGTCCCGTGTAGAGCCCGCCGAGGGCGCCCTTCTCCGGGAGGATATCGGTAACGATGGTCGCCGCCTGATCGAGATAATCGAGCGGGGAGGCGGCTACGATAATCACCTCCGGGAAAACCGCCCGGAAGAGCCGAACGGTCCGGTCGATCAGCCGTTCGCCTTCGATGCGGAGAAAGGCCTTGTTTTGCCCCATCCGCAGGTTTCTGCCGCCCGAAAGGATTACACCGGTCATCCCGAAACCTCCTTGCGCTTATGCGCGCGGTAGCGCGCGTCGAGGATCACGACCCTGCCCCGGTCCGCCTCCGAGCGGATCAGGCGGCCAATCCCCTGCCGCAGTTTGATAGCGGTTTCATAACGGTAGCGCCGCCAGTACTCCTCGCTCGGGAGAAGATTCCGCCGCGCGATTTGCAGCGGATCCTGGGGGTGCGGAAAGGGGAGGCGGGTGATGATCACCTGGGTCAGCGTCTCGCCCGGGAAATCGACCCCGTACCAGAAGGTGTCCACGCCGAAGAGGACGCTCTCCCGGATCGCCCGGAACTCGTCGCAGAGGGAGGCGGTCGGGACGCCGCTCTGCTGGAGGAGGAGGGGATAGCCGTCGGCGCGGATCTCATCCGCCACCCGCGCGGAGATCGCCTCCAGATCGCTGTAGCTGGCGAAGAGGACGAGGGTGCGCCCCCGGTTCCGGCGGATCAGGCCGGGGAGAAGCTCCGCGACCCGGCAGAGCCAGGCCTCCTTGCATTCAAATGCGCCGCTCAGGGCCTCCTTGGGGACGGCGATCTCCGCGGCGGCGGGGTCAAAGGGCGAGGGGATCGCCTCAAAACGGAATTCCTTGCCCTTGGGTTGGTCCACCCGCGTCGTTTCCTCTCCGCCCGGCGTTGCAGGTCCGACGGGAACTGCGGACGCGGTTCCGGGATGGGCGGGAAAACTGGGGCTACGATGCGGCATCATGATCCCAGTTTCCCTGCCTATTGGAGACACGTTACGTTTTTCCGCGGACGGCGAAGGTTCTTCAGGAGACGGAGAGACGCTGCCGCACCGTGTATCCGGTTCCGTACCGGAAGAAACCTCCGAACCCGGTTCCGGCGTCATCCCGGCGGCGCGCCGGAAACCGTCGAAGCTCTCGCCCTGGCGAAGCGTCGCCGAGGTGAAGATGACGCAGTCCCGACCTGCGTAAAGATGGTCCCGCAGAATGTCCGCCACCTCCACAGCGCGGACGGAAATCGTCCAGTGGCGGACGTAGAGGACGCCGGCCGCGACATACCCGGGAGCCATCGCCTTTTCCCCGATCTCTTTCAGCGTCTCCGCATTCTCCTGGAGGTCCCGAAGGGCGGTCTTCAACCGATCCACGGTTCGGGTCCGGATTCCGAGCTTCCGGCACGCCTCCGAATCCTTGCTGAACGACAGGTCTCCGGCAATTTGTTTTAGGCGCTTCCGGAGCACGCCAAGGTGGATTTTCAGACGGCCCTCCCTAAACGCCGGGTGCTCCGCCGGAAGAACCATCGCCTCCCCCGGAGCGGCGGCGCCGCGGACGGCGGCGAGCGCGGCGGCAAATTCGGCTGTCTCCTCGCGGAATTCGCCGCTGGCGGTCAGCGCGGCGGCGATTCCCTTGGCAGCGAAATTTCCAGGCGTCGGCGTCAGCCGCCGGAGGACCGATTCAAGATAGGCTATAGTGTCGGCCATGGCCCGCGAGGCGATTTCGATCCCGAAGGCGCCGCGGACCGCCTGTTCGAAGTGGTTCGCCTCGTCGATCACGCAGTTTTCAAAGAGCCCGCCTAAGATCTCGTCCCGGTCGAGAAGGGCGAGCTTGTGGTGGTTGGTGACGATGAGGCGGGCGTTTTGGGCCTCGGCGGCGACCACCTGCGCCGGACAGCGGAGGTGCCTCCGGTTGCAGCCGCTCCGGGCCGAAATTTCATGCTGGAGACGGCGGAAGAAGAGGCCGTCGTTCAGCAGAAAACGGACCCGCTCCCCGACGGCGTCCCCATCGACTTCGCGGAAATGAAAGACCCGGTTGACGAAGTAAAGCCAGGCGAGCAGGCGGCCTCCGGAGAGGGCGTCGTCGTAAAGCGAGTCCAGTTTCTCCGCGCAGAGGTAATTGGATTTGCCCTTGAGAAGGGCGGTCGGGATCTTCCGGTAGGCCCGGTTGAGCGAGAGGGTCAGCGGGATCTCCCGCCGGACGATCTGCTCCTGGAGGTTCTTGGTGTAGGTCGAAACGGCGACCCGGGCATCGGGGTTCCGCCGCAGGAACTCCAGCGCCGGGATCAGGTACCCCTGGGTCTTTCCGGTGCCGGTTCCCGCCTCGATCGTGAGGACGGCGCGGTCGTTCAGCGCGGCGGCGACGTGCCCCGCGTAGGCGATCTGGGAGGGCCGGAGCGCATAACCTTTTGTTTTTGCGGCAAGCCCCCGGTAGAGATCCCCGATTCGGGCGATCGGGATCTTCTTCCGGATCGCCTCCCCGTCCGGAAGCGGCGCCGGCGGCGGCGTCCTTTCCAGAAATTCCTTCCATTCCGCCATTTCCCCTCCCGCCGACGGATCAAAAAGGCCGCCGAAATAGTCCCGGAAGTTCCGGTTGAGGTGGAGAAAGAGGTCGCCGAAGAGGGTGGCGCTTTGACCCAGATGGAAACGGAGGGCCGCCGCGGGGGGGAATTCCGCTGCATTCAGGACGCGACCGCAGATGTGACGGACGAGGTCGACCGAGAGGGCGACTGCCTCCGGCGCGGTAAATGAAAATTTCTCCCGCGGTTTCCCGTGGAGGGTTTCCCATAACGGTTTCAGCGCGGCGCTGTCCGCCTGGGGGAGGAAGAATTCAGCGGCGAAGCGGAGATCGACCACCCGCGGGTTGCCGCAGCCGGCGAGCAGCGGTTCGATCGATTCGCGGGGGTTCAGCGTTACAACAAGATCCGTCTCCCGAAGCAGGGGAGAGAGAAAGGCCGTGACATCCGCGAGGGTCGGGGCTGTTCGCAACGCCTCCCGGGAAATGGCCGAGGCATGCCGGTCCCGCTCCGTCGTCTTCCCGTAACGGACGGGAGAAGCGAAGGTTTCCTCCGGCCGGTCCGGGGCGATCACCGCTGCGGCGATTTCGTAGATCCGGTTGCCGTCCTCCTCCGTATGACCGCCGTGGGCGAAAAGGCAGGCGATGTTCCGGATCGTCCCGTGGTAAGGTTGCAGCATCGTTTTTATGTCTCTTTCAATGTGCTTTGACCGGGGAAGATTATTATCTTGCCCGCAGTGATTTCGCAATGTTTTTTCGAATATCGGCGCCAGAAGTTCCGATGAACCCTGCCGCCATTTGAATTCCCTTGAAAGTTTACCGGGGAAGGGTTAATGATGACGGCGCGTTTAGGGGCGCTGGGGCTATGGAAAGTTATCAATTGGAAGAGCTGGAGATCATCTTCGACTGCGCCGGCCGGGATGACTGGGGGAAGTTCAGCTTTCCGGTGTGGTACGGCATCCCCGTCAAGATGAACTGGCGGGAATACCGATATGATTTTAATCTGCGGGGGGGATTGAAGAAGGTTTCCGGTGGGTCGCGTGTATGGCCCGATCCCCAGGAAGTGCTGAAACGAACGGATGGAAACGACCTCATCTATTACGGAACCCACGGTTACGAATCCAGCTATGATCTGATCAAGAATTACTACGTGCCTTTCAACGGCATCTATGGTTCCGATCTTTTTACGGAAAATCCATTGGAGGGCCGTCCGGTACGGCAGGCCTTGGACGGCTTCGACAAACTGACCATCGAGGCCGGCAGACTGGCGGCAGCGGCTCCTGGCGACCGACCGCGGGAATTCCTGCAGCGGGTTGCCGTCCGGAACCGGGGGAGACTGGCGGAAGAGGCCGGGACGCTGCACCGCATCATGGGTGCGAACCTGCCGGTGCTGCCGCCCGACACCATCGACGTCGATTACGAAGTCATCCCGCTGATTCTTGCCGAAGGGTGCGCGTACAACTGCCGGTTTTGCCATTTTAAAACGACAGGCGGTTTTTGGGTGAGAAGCCCGCAGAACATTGCCGCACAGATCCGCTCCCTGAAAGATTTTTATGGCGCCGATCTGATCAATTACAATTCTTTGATGCTGGGGCAAAACGATGCGCTGGCGGCAGGGGAAGAGCTCCTGGTCGGCGCCGCGGAGATGGCCTATGATCTCCTGAACCTCTCCGCCTCCTATCATCGGGGACGGCCCAATCTCTTTATGTTCGGGAGTGTGGATTCTTTTCTGGAGGCGGATCATTCCCTGCTGGATCGCCTGGAAAGTTTGCCTTACCGTACGTCGATCAATGTGGGCCTGGAATCCTTCGACCAGGAGACGCTCGACCGGTTGGGCAAGCCGCTGCGGGCACAAAAGGTGCGCGAGGCATTCCGGAAAATGCAATCCGTAAACCGTTCCCGGCCCAACATTTCGGTAAGCTGTAATTTTGTGTTGGGCGGGGATCTCCCTTCCCGGCATCTGGAGGCGATCCAAACAGTGCTTGCGGCAGAGACGACGGCAAGGGACAGGGGCGCCGTTTACCTTTCGCCGTTGATTGGAGCCTCGCGGAGACGAGAGATATTGAAAGAGTTCCGGGAGATCAAGATGAGTTCCCCGCTTCCGGTCTTTATTTATCTGGCGCAGAGGCTATGAGGCGATGTATAAAACAATGGGTGATCTGAAAAGTTCAGAAAGAAATGGGATCGGGATGGATCAACAAATTGCAAAGGCGCTCTCTTCTCTTCATGCCAGAAAAATGAAGGGGATTTTTGCGGAAGATGAACAGGAAGCGAACCGGCAGATCCTGGACTTAATCCCGGCGGATGCCGTCGTCGGGATCGGAGATTCCACGTCGATGCGGCAGTTGGGGATTCTCGACTTATTGCGGGAACGGGGAACAAAGATTCTAAACCCCTTCGAACCCAAGCCCAAAGAGATGGAGATCCTCGATTACGGCCGTGAAAGGGCCGGGATCATGAGGGAAGCCGCCTTGTGCGCTGTTTTTCTGACGGGGACCAATGCGCTGACCGAGGACGGCAGACTGGTCAATGTGGATGCCGTCGGCAATCGCGTTGCCGGGATGTTTTGGGGGCATCCGCTCTCCATTCTGGTCGTGGGACGGAATAAAATTGTCCGGGACCTGGATGAGGCCTTTGAGCGGATTCGGAAGACCATTGCCCCGACCCATTTTCACATCCGGACATCTGAACTGGGCGGAAAAAGGAGGGCAACCCCTTGTGTCGCAACCGGAAAATGCAACGACTGCCGGTCGGAAGACAGGGGGTGCAACATCTTCACCATCATCGAAGGCAAGCCGGCTCAAACCGCACTGCATGTCATCCTGGTGAACCGGGACCTGGGATTGGGCTGGGATCCGTCCTGGCCGGAGGAGCGGATCACTGGCATTGTGGAAAGGTATAAAAAATTTGTCTGGATTCCGGTATAAAACATTCATCGAATAAGCAGCGGAGGCGCGGCATTATTAGAACCGTAATCGCCGGATCGCGATTCATAAAATAGTGAGGATAAAGCCATGACGCACTCCGATGCGGGCCGCTACGCGGCCAAACATGAGGCGGGCGGGAGCCCGGATGAGAGAATCGCGGGAGCGGTCCGGGAAAAGGCCGCGAAAGACGAACTGCCCTGTGCCGAGGCCGAGCGGATCGGTGCGGCGCTGGGTGTGAAGCTCGAAGAGGTCGGCCGGACGCTGGATCTGTTGGAGCTTCGCATTGGTCGCTGCCAGCTCGGCCTGTTCGGTTATGGGCCGGAGCGCAAGGCCGTCCAACCGGCGGCGGCGGTTGCCCCGGATCTGGACGGGGCGATCCATGGCCGTCTCGCCGATGGAAGGCTCCCCTGCAAGGCCGCCTGGGAGATTGCCGCGGAGCTCGGGCTCACGAGAATGGAGGTCTCCGCGGCCTGCGAGACGCAAAAGATCCGAATCAAACCGTGCCAGCTCGGGGCCTTCTGACTAACCCCATGCCCGGGTTGGGCACAACGAAGGATGAAA
>MNZQ01000114.1:15595-35996 GCA_001873745.1 Syntrophaceae bacterium CG2_30_58_14 | reverse complement strand
AGACACTACATCTTGGGGGCGCTTGAGTCAAGGAGATACCCCATATAAAATATTCCCTTGACTTCTCAACTCATTAGGGCCACAAATATATCTGGAGGTAATTGCAAAACGCTTTGTCATGCCCGATTGCTCTTATCGGGCACCCATGATTTCAGGCCGTTACAAACTGGATTCCCGCCCGGAAACGTCGCGGGAATGACAGAATTGGGAGTTTTGCAATTAGCTCTATAGATAAGGCATTGTCAATCGGTTAACAACCAGTTTGAACCCTTTTTAGAAAGGTGATGCCATGGAGAGATTATTGAAACCCCATATCTCAAAAGAGAGCGGGGTTTTGTGTTTATGACGTTCAATTGGAAGAAACCGGTCTACTTAACTCGAATATCAAAAAAAGATCAAAGAAAGGAGTATCATCATGGCCACTTGTATCTTGCGCATCAACATGACCGATCTGACCTATCGCGTAGAGGACGTCCCAGAAGCATACAAGCATCTGGGCGGGCGCGGGATGACGTCGTCTATTGTTGCCGACGAGGTTCCGCCGCTGTGCCATCCACTTGGCCCCAACAACAAGCTCGTCTTTTCGCCTGGCATGTTGACGGGCACCGCCGCGCCGACATCGGCCCGCGTCTCGGCCGGGGCCAAGTCGCCGCTGACGGGCGGTATCAAGGAGTCCAATGCCGGCACCTCGTGGGCCTGCGACCTGGCAGCGATCCAGGTCAAGGCTATGGTGGTCGAAGGCCAGCCCAAGGCGAAAGGCAAGTTCTGGGGTGTCCATCTCGCCTGGGACGCAGCGGCGGGTAAGCCTAAAGTCGAGTTCTTTGACGCGACTGAATATGCCGGCAAAAGCCTGTACGAGGTATTCCCGAAGGTGTACGAACGGTTCGGGAACAAGGTTGCCGTTGCCGGATGCGGCGTGGCGGGTGAATATGGTTACTGCAACGCGGGCATCGTGTACAATGACGAGCTCAGGCGTCCCAGCCGCTATTCCGGGCGCGGTGGTCTGGGCTCCGTCATGGGCAGCAAGGGACTCAAGTTCATCGTCATCAACGATGATGGCGCTCCCGGCGTGCAGATTGCCGACAAGGCCCTGTTTGATCAGGGCCGCAAGAAGATGACGGAAGCCCTGCTGACCCACAACATCACCAAGCCCAAGGGCACGCTGAACAGTTATGGCACGGCGGCTTTGATCAATGTCCTCAACGAGGCCGGCGGCTTACCGACTCGTAACTTTTCCAGTGGCCGTTTTGAAGGCGCCGGCAGCATTGCCGGTGAGGCCATCTTTGATGGGGTCAAGCAACGCACCGGCAAGGAAACGTACAATCATGCCTGCAGCCCCGGCTGCATCATCCATTGCTCCAACACTTGGTACAAACCTGATGGCACAGAGCATACCTCCTGCGTGGAGTACGAGTCAGCCTGGGCGTTGGGCGCCGACTGCGGCATTGACAACCTGGACGATGTGGCGGAGATGATTCACCTTTGCAATGCCTACGGCCTGGACACCATTGAGACCGGCACCACCATCGCCGTCGCGATGGAAGCCGGCGTGATCAAGTTCGGCGACAGCAAGGGCGCAATCAACCTGGTCCAAGAAATGGGCAAAGGAACGCCGATGGGCCGCATCCTGGGTGGCGGCACCGAGTTGACCGGCAAGGCGTTTGGCGTGACCCACGTGCCCACCGTCAAGGGTCAGAGCATGCCCGCCTATGAGCCTCGCGCCGTCAAGGGCATCGGCATCACCTATGCCACCACCACCATGGGCGCCGACCACACAGCCGGCTACACCATCGCTCCCGAAATCCTGGGCGTTATGGGCAAGCAAGACCCGCTCAGCCCTGAAGGCAAGGCGGGCCTGAGCCGCGCGTTCCAGGCGACCACGGCCTTCATTGACTCCAGCGGCCACTGCCTATTCATCGCCTTTGCCATCCTGGACATTGCCAGCGGCTATGAAGGCATGGTCGAAGAGACCAATGGCGTCCTGGGCACCAACTGGAGCGCGGCTGACATCCTGGCGCTGGGCGGATCCATCTTGAAGAAAGAGCGCACGTTCAACGAAGCGGCCGGTATCGGCAAGGCCGCCGACCGTTTGCCCGAGTTCATGAAATTGGAGCCGCTGCCCCCGCACAACCAAGTCTTTGATGTGCCGGACAGCGCATTGGATTCGGTCTTCGCCGAGCTGTAGAAGATCGCAGCAGAATACGGACAGGGCAACCACTGCCCTGTCCGTTTGCTTCTGAGGCAAGATGCCCAAAATCATAACCGACGATCAGGGCAGGCTGGCTCTGCCCGACGAATTTGTCCAGCGCCGACGACTGGCGCCCAACCTCGAATACTGGCTGGACGAGCGCGAAGGCGAACTCATTCTCCGCCCGCGCCTCCCCGACGCGCGCAAGCTGTACATCGAGCCAACGACTATATGTAATCTCCATTGCCGCACCTGCATCCGCAACGTCTGGGGCGACCCCGAAGCCGAGATGTCTATGGATACGTTCCGGCGTGTGGTAGACAGCCTGGAGAGCCTGCCCAACTTGACCCGTGTCATTTTCACCGGCTTTGGCGAACCTCTGTCACATCCCGAGATCCTGGAAATGATTGAGGCAATGCGCAAGCGCGACCTAACTGTCAGTGTTGGCTCCAATGGTTTGCTGCTCAAGCCCGAAATGGCTCGCGAGCTGGTCAAGTTGGGTGTGGATCGCCTGGTCGTGTCCGTTGACGGAGTCAGGCCCGAGACCTACGCCGGCGTTCGCGGCGCGATGCTCTCCGATGTCCTAAGCAACATCCGCGGCCTGAATGAAGCGAAACACGAACTCGGTTCCCTGTTCCCCGCGTTAGGGATAGAGTTTGTCGTTTTGAAAAGCAACGTGGCCGAACTGGCCGAGCTGACCGGATTGGCTTCGCGGTTGAACGCGGCCCGCGTTCTCGTCAGCAATGTCCTTCCCTATACGGAAGACATGCGTAAAGAAATCCTCTACGGTTACGAGCCGCGCCCGCCCTTCAAAGCGGGCGGCTGGCCGGTCAAGGCCGATACCTGGGTGATGTTGGGCACGTTGGATCTGCCGCGCATGCACTGGGGTGCGGAGCGGCGTTGCCGGTTCGTGCAGGACAAGTCCCTCGTAGTCGGCTGGGATGGCGGCGTTGCTCCTTGCTATGCCCTGTCGCACAACTATAGATACTTTGCCATAGACGGTCGAAAAAAGCATGTGAGCCGCTACCTTTTGGGCAATGTCAACCAACAGTCCCTGTCGGAAATCTGGATGGCTGAGGACTATGTGCGCTTTCGCGGCGAAGTGCGGGCGTTTCATTTTCCCTCTTGCCCCAACTGCGACTTGCGCGAAAGCTGCGACCTGCGCGAGCGAAACGAAGGCTGCTGGGGCTTGAATCCCTCTTGCGCCGACTGCTTGTGGGCGCAGGACATTGTCCGATGCCCATGAGGCGAGACTATGCGCGTTCGTGTGAAACTCTTTGCCACCTTGCGTCACTACGCTCCCAGCGCGGCGATCGGCCTTCCGTTTGAAGTTGACCTAACTGAGGGAGCTACCGTAGCGGACCTGATCCGTCATCTAAGCTTGCCTGATGAAGAACTGAAGATGGTGTACGTCAATGCCCGCGCCCGGCCTGAGGATTGGCGTCTGCAACCTGACGATGAAATCGGTATCTTTCCGCCGATTGGAGGAGGATAGCGTGTCGGATATCACCGTAAATACGTGGCTGTATGGCGAGTTAGCGCGTTACGGAGGCCAGGCGGACAAGGGCAGTTACGCAAACTTGCAGGTCCACTTACCAGCAGGACGCACGGTGAATGATTTATTGGCCTATCTGAACATGCCGACTGAGGTGCGTGGAATTACGTTTATCAACGGTCAGTTGAGTGCCATGCCCGGTCTGCAGCCGGACCTAAGTCACGTCTTGTGCGACGGCGACCGCGTGGCTTTTTTCGATCCCAGGAGCATGTGGCCGTTCCAATACAGGCACGGTGTACCCATGGTTGGCGAGATGGCCGACGCGATGCAGGCCAGCCAGGATCATGGCTTGCATCACACATACAAGGCCTAGCGCGCATCACGCCCCCGCTTGAGAATCATCGTTGGCCCGCCTCCGTTCCAGCCAAAATCCACCACATAATAAATACGGTCCGTCCGATTGATGCGTGCTTCCTGAAACAAAGCATACGGCAATTCTGGCAGAGATCCACCCTTCAATTGGAAATGAATGACAATCACCTTTATCGAAACCCCGACCTCATTCAGCGGAAGCGGCCTGACGTCTTAAAGGATAACGTCGTAGTGATGGGACAATCTCAGGGAGGGTGGATCGCTCTTGCTTCTTCGACGGTAGGTATCGAAGGAGTCATCGGCGTAGTGAATATTTCCGGTGGGATACATTTTGGGCAAGCAAAGGGACTCGATACGCGCTCATTTGAGAGGGAAAATTACCTTGAAGAATGTAGCAAAATATTCGGCAAAAATGCGAAGGTTCCCGTTCTGTGGATCTACTCGGAAAACGATAATCATCTTCCGTATTCGGTGAAGAGGTGGTTTTCTGCTTTTAAATCGAACGGGGATTACGAGCGCACTTGGAACGACAACGGAAGCTCCAGGTTGTTTTCTTCAAGGAACCCCTTGTTCGAGAGGATCTCCGCCGACGGACCGTCCGCAACCACCGCGCCGCCTCCGATCACGATGCAACGCTCACAGACATCGAGGATCAGGTCGAGGTCGTGGGAGGCGATGATCTTGGAATGCTTGAAGGTCTTGAGCAACATAATCAGCGATCGCCTCGACCGGGGGTCCAGGTTCGCGCCGGGCTCATCCATCGCGAGGATATCGGGTTCCATGGCCATCACCGACGCGATGGCGACGGCGCTCTTCTGTCCGCAGGACAGATGGTGCGGCGGTTTGTCCTGAAGATCGAGGCTGTTGACCATGCCGAGCGCTTTGCGGACCCGCTCCCGAACAGTCGCCTCATCCATTCCCAGGTTGAGCGGGCCGAAGGCGACATCGTCAAAAACGGTCGGCATGAAGAGCTGGTCATCGGGGTTCTGAAAAACAATCCCGACCTTTTTCCGGATCTCCCGCCTTGTTTTCCCCGTGATGGCAAGATCGCCGATGATCACCTTTCCCGACGTCGGCATCAGATAGCCGTTCATATGCTGGAGAAGCGTTGATTTTCCCGCCCCGTTGGCGCCGACGACGCCGACGGATTCGCCGTGGGTGATCCGGAAATTGACCCCCTTGAGCGCTTCCGTCCCATCCGGGTAGCGGAAGAAAACGTCTTTGAACTCGACAATATGATGGCTCATTTAAAACAGCTCCAGCGCAACCCGACCGATTTCTTCGGTGATGGGGAAAAAGCGGAAAGCCCCAAGATATGCAATCATCACCGCCAGGAACAGCAGATCGGATAGCGCGATATGGGACCGTTTGAGAGTCGGGATGTCTCCCTGAAACCCCCGGGAGAGCATGGCGTAGTAGATCCTCTCCGCACGATCCACGGTTCTGAGAAAAAGAATCCCGATCAGACGCACGGACACCTTGATACCGGTGTTGCGCGTACCGAATGAGCGCATCTCCCGGGCGCGGATGACCCGCATCGCCTCCTCCATGAGGACAAAGAGATAGCGGTAGAGGAAGAGGAGCTGCGAAACAAAGAGGGCCGGAAAGCCAAGTCGCCGGAGTGCATGACAGACGCCCGGAAATGACGTCGTCGCGATGAGCAGGAGCGCCGCGCTGATCGTGAGCGCAAACTTCATGAGAATCGAAAGAAAAGAGATCCATCCTGCGGACAGGGCGACGCCGAAGATGACGGCCGCTGTTCTCGTATCCAATATCGGGTTAAAGATGCCGATGAAAACCGCGAAGGGTGAAACGACAATGATCTTCCTGATCATGAACCGGACGGGGATTTCGCCAACGGTCAGCAGCAGCACGGGGTACAGAAAAAACGGGGTCAGCGCAATGACCTCATACTTGGGAAAAGAGATGACGGTGAAGAGAAACAGCATCGTGGCGATCACCTTGGCGCGCGGGTCCAGACGATGGACGAAGGTGTCCCGGTAGGAGAGCCGGTCCAGTCGGCCGATATCGAAATAGAGCGTGTCAAAGGTCATGGTTTCATCCAGGCGAATCCGAATCGCATCCTATCGTCAACCATTATTGACGCTATGCTTACGCATCTCTGCCCCGGAAAGATCTGATCCCCATGCCGATGAGCACGATCATTCCGAGAACGATAACAGCGCCGACGATGCCGGACACAGAGGTTCCCGCCTTGATCCCCGGCCATGCCGACGCCGCTTCCGCTTTTTTCAGGTCATTGCCCTCCGGCTTGAAGCCGTAATCGGGAAGAAACGCCGTCTTTTCCTGGATTCCCTTGAGCACCCGGGCAATCCCGCGTTCCGCCTCCCGCAGTTCACCCTTGCCGGTCACCTTTTCGATGGACCATTCCAGACCGTCCGGATGGGTCGAAGCGAACCAGGAGAGCGCCCCACCCATGATAACCGCCAATACCACGAACGTGATCATCACCTTCCTGAGCGAAATCCCCGCGCCAAGGGAGCTAACGGCTGCAATGTTCCCGAGAAGCTCGGGTCTGGCGCTCTGCACATAGTTGATCACCCCTGCCGTAACAAAGCCCTCGATAACGCCGATGGCGAGGTGGATCGGCTGCATCAGAAGGACAAAGGCGCCGAAGGGCAGTTCGCTATTGCCCGATAGAAGCGTCTCCATCACAACCGAAAAAGCGCCGAGCTGAAGGGCCGCAATGGCGCTCACGAGTGACGCCGCGACGATGCGTCCGGAATTTTGACTGTCTCTGATCAGAGGTTTATAGATGAGCGGATAGACCAGGAAGCAGGGATAAAAGCCCATGTTCCAGATATTGCAGCCGAGCGCAAGCAGTCCGCCGTCGGCAAAGAAGAGCGCCTGGACCGTCAGGACCGAGGCCATGACGAGAAAGGCTGCCTGGGGGCCGAGGATGATGGCGAGGATCATCCCGCCGCCCAGGTGTCCGCTTGATCCGGTCCCGGGGATCGTAAAATTGATCATCTGCGCCGCAAAAATGAAGGCGCCGAGAACCCCCATCAAGGGGATCATCCGGTCATCGATCCGTTCCTTCAGTTTCTTCGAGGCATATCCGCCAACAGCAACCGTTCCGGCCCACAATGTCGTCCCCACGGCGGGGGAAAGTAAAGCATCTGCCATGTGCATGGTCGTTTCACTTCCTCCTTCTTCCAATCCCCTTGAAAAACCAAAAAAGCCATCGACGGTTTTCCCGACGGAAAGCAACCTGTTTATCCGGCAGGGACCCGTTCTGGAGCAGGCTTTATGCCATGAATACGATATTCGTAACACGACAAGACAAAAAAATAATACTCTACTCGATCTCTTTTCCTGTACTGGACATGCTCAGGGTTGCGTGGCGGACCCCCTTGATGGATCGGAGCGCATCGGCCAGTCTCTGAACCTCTTCCGCTTTCCCCCGGGCAGCCACAATCTCCAGGCAGTTGTGGTGATCGAGGTGGATGTGCTGGGTGGAGATAATCGCCTCCTGGAAGTCATGCTGCATATCCATCACCCGAATCAAAACATCACGCTTGTGATGATCGTAGATAAGAGTGATCGCGCCGGCCACATCGCGCCCCCCCTGCCACTCCTTATCAACCAACTCCCGACGGATCAGGTCCCGCAGGGCCTCCGAGCGGTTGGTGTACTGTTTTGCCCGGATCAGGACATCAAACCTGTCTAAGAGGGTTTTCTCCAGGGAAACCCCGAAACGAACCAGTTCAGACATCAGATCACCGTGTCACGTTACGCGGCCTTGTAACACACCCACAGGCGTTGTCAAGAACTTTTATGATACGATTTCTCATCTCTCATCGATAATTCGGAACTCATAGCCGTGCTCGGAGATCTCTATCGCGTTCAGAACCTTGACCCCCTGGGACTCCAAACCCTTCAGCAAAGCCTCTTTGGGAGCGCCGGTCACCTTGACCGTGATGATGCGATCCGTGGCATTCTTGCCGCTGAAGGTCGCCAGACTGAGAATATTGCCGTTTTCCTTGACAATCTCGTTGGCAATACCGGCCAAGACCCCTTTCTTTTCGGATACATCCAGTGTAAGGCGGAGGCCTTTGTCGCGCCCCCCCATAATCTCCACGAAGGTCTTGAAGATATCGGTCTCGGTGATGATGCCGACCAGTTTGTTCTCTTTCAGGACGGGCAAACTGCCGATCTTGTGATCGACCATGATGCGGGCCGCCTCTTCCAGCGGACAGTCACATCCGACGGTGATCAACCGCTTGGTCATCAGGCTTTTCATCTTCATTTTGGACAGCAGATAGTGCACCTCGAAGACGCTGAGGCTGGTCGCCGGCGAAGGAGAGGCGGAGAACAAATCCTTGTCTGCAACAATGCCGACCAGGCGCCCTTTCTTGTTGACGACGGGCAGACGGCGGATTTTTTTCTCCTTCATCATGTGCAGCGCGTCTTCAAAAGAGCAGTCCTCGGTAACCGTAATGGGGTTGGCGGTCATACGATCTTTGACTTGCATCGGTTTTTCCTCCTGACAGATTAGGGTGTTTAAAAAAGCGACCGGCCACATGCCGGACAGGGAAAAAGGACCATCTCAAATGTTGTGCGCCTGTACCATGAATGCCCCTGCTTGTCAATAACTATCGATCCATTGGACCTCCTATCGCAGAAAAATGTATTCTCTCCCCGACGCCGCATTTCCTTCTCGACAAAAAAAATTATAAATATTCTTGACAGACAGGCGACTTCTGAATATAGTCGCGCCAAACCAAAACAGTCTTTTTGTATGCCGCGTCGCGCAGAACATGGAAAACCGGATGATTCCCGGTTTGTACGAGTTTTTTCTGTTTTTTCGCGTGTATTCGAGGATGCATGAGTTAGGAGAGAGTTGAGTTTAGAGGGAGGTCTTGAGTATTGAGTGCATCAAAAGAGATAAAATCAGGCGATGTCCTTCTGGAACTTGATGGAATTCAGATGTCGTTCGGCAGGGTGTGCGCGCTGGACGGCATCAGCATCAAAATCAAAAAAGGCGAGATCCATTCGGTCATCGGGCCAAACGGCGCCGGCAAGACCGTGATGATGAACTGCATCAGCGGTCTCTACAACCCGCAGAAGGGGAGTATCCATTACAAGGGGGAAAGGATCAACCACCTGAAACCCCATGACCGGGCCAAACTGGGAATCGCAAGAACCTTTCAGAAGGTGGAGGTCTTCGGGGGCATGACGGTCCTCGATAATATCCGCCTTGGCCGCCACATCCATTACAAGTCCGGCATATTGAGCGGCGCCGTCTATCTGGGGAAAACGGCAAAAGAAGAAATGGAGCACAGGAAGTTTATTGAAGAGGAGATCATCGATCTTCTTGAGATAGAGCATATCCGCGATAAACCGGTCGGAATGCTCCCCTACGGTCTCCAGAAAAGGGTTGAACTGGGACGGGCGATAGCCCTCGAACCGGAGCTTCTCATTCTGGACGAGCCTCTGGCCGGCCTGAACATTGAAGAGGTGGAAGACATGGCCCGTTTCATCCTCGATATCAATCAGGAGAAGCGGTGGAAAATAACATGCCTTTTGGTTGAGCATGACATGGGGGTGGTGATGGACATTTCCGACAATGTCTATGTTCTCAATTTCGGCAATATGATCGTCGACGGCACCCCTGAAGCGGTCCAGAAAAATCCCGTGGTGATCAAGGCCTATCTTGGTGAAGAGGACTTATATGCAACAAGAAAATAAAGCCGCTTTCAGAGCCATGGAGACGATAACGAAAGAGTTGACCATCCCCAAGCTCTTTTACAGTCAGGCAAAAAAGTATGGAAAAGAGCGGGTTGCCATGCGGGAGAAGGAGTTCGGCATCTGGCGGCCCATTACCTGGCACGACTATTTTGAAAATGTCAAACACATCGCCCTCGGGCTTGTCAGCCTCGGCCTTGAAGAAGGCGACAAGGTGGCGATGATCGGAGATAACCGCCCGGAGGGGCTCTGGGCCGAGATGGGGGCGTTGTGCGCAAAGGGTGTCGGGGTCTGGCTCTTCCAGGATTCCTTGATCGATGAAGTAAAGTACATCATCGACCATTCGGACACCAAATTCCTTGTGGGGGAAGGGCAGGAAGAGGTTGACAAGGCCATTTCCATACGCCATGAATGCCCGAAACTGAAAAAAATCATCTGGGATGACCCCAAGGGGATGCGCAACTACGATGAGGACTATCTGATCAGCCTGAAAGAGGTGATGCGTCTGGGGGAAAAGCTTGAAAAGGAGAAACCGGATCTGTTCGAGGAACTGATCGGCAAAGGGCACGGGGACGAGGTGGCGCTCCTCTTTTATACCTCAGGAACCACGGCGCTTCCGAAAGGCGCCCTTCTTTCCCATTACAACATGCTTACGATGGGGAAAAACCTGATGGACGTCGATCCGTGCAAAGATACCGATGATTATGTTTCCTATCTCCCCTTTGCCTGGATCGGCGAACAGATGATGTCTATTTCCTGCGGGCTCCAGATAGGATACACGCTGAACTTTCCCGAATCTCGTGAAACTGCCCAGGAGAATATCCGGGAGATCGGGCCGCATGTCATGTTTGCCCCTCCCCGCATGTATGAGCAGATGACACGCACCGTCCAGGTCAAATATCTCGACGCCGGTTGGATAAAAAGGAAATCTTACGAGATTGCATCATCGATCGGTTATCATGTCGCGGATCTAAAATTCGGGAAAAAGGCGATCCCCTTCTATTGGAAGATCCTCGAATGGTTCGCCTACCTCCTTGTTCAGAAGAAGCTGAAAGACCATTTGGGGCTAACGCGCGTCCGCAATGCATACACCGGCGGCGCGGCAATGGGGCCGGACCATTTCCGCTTCTTCCATTCGCTCGGGGTGAACCTCAAACAGATTTACGGCCAGACCGAAGTCGCAGGCATTTCCGTTGTTCACCGAAACGGCGACATCAAATTCGATACAGTCGGGCTTCCAATCCCTGGAACAGAGGTGAAGATCACCGCTGAAGGTGAAATCATCACGAAGAGCCCTTCGGTGTTCCTGGGTTATTACAAGAATCCGGAGGCGACGGCAAAGACGCTGAAAGACGGGTGGCTCTACTCCGGGGACAGAGGCTTTATTGATGAGGACAAACATCTTGTCGTTTTTGACCGCACCAAGGATGTGATGATTTTAAAAGACGGCAAACCGTTTGCGCCCCAGTATCTGGAGACGCGGCTCAAATTCAGCCCCTATATCAAGGACTCCTGGGTCATTGGCGACAAAAGGGATTTCATAACGGCGGTGATCTGCATTGACTATGCTGTCGTCGGAAAATGGGCGGATACGAAGAAGCTCACTTATACAGGTTATCCGGAACTTGCCCAGAAACCGGAAGTTTATGATCTTGTTGAAGAGCAGATCAGAAAAGCCAACAAGGATCTTCCGGAGCTTGTAAAGGTCATAAAATTTGTCAACCTCTATAAGGAGCTTGACGCGGATGATGATGAATTGACAAGAACAAGGAAATTGCGCCGGGAGTTTGTCGGGAAAAAATACGAGGATATCGTCAATGCCCTTTATTCGAAAGCGGATGGGGTCCATATTGACACGACCATTACCTATGAAGACGGGCGCAAGACGCATATCAAGACCGATCTGCATATATGCAAAGTAAAGGCTTAATCACCATGTTTTACGCCTTTGGCCGGAAGCCTGGGCAGTGAGGTGAAGGTCCGATGTCGCCAAAATATCAATTTTAAGGATCAGGAGGAAAAAGCTCGATGGAACTTTTTTTCATGACCATTACAACCGGCGTTATGGTGGGGGGAATATATGCTCTTATTGCGCTTGGGTGGGTGCTCATATACAAATGTTCGGGGGTGCTGAATCTTGCAATGGGGGAGTTGACGCTGATCGGCGCATATGTCTCGCTGGCCTTCTATTCCATGGGGGTTCCCTTTATTCCGGCCCTCCTATTATCTCTTGCTGTCGGTTTTATCCTGGGAATTCTTACGGAAAGGATATTTCTTGATAAGCTCATCGGTGAACCGGTTCTTACCGTCATCATGGTTACGGTAGGACTTTCCTTCTTTTTCAAAGGGATCGTTGAGCTGATATGGAGCACCGATACGAGAGTCTTTGAACCTCCGGTCTTTCCCCTTGAACCGTTTCGTTTCGGGCCTATCGTCGTCGGCCAGGTTTACCTGTGGAGTTTTGTTGCAGCCATAATCCTTCTGGTTATTTTTGTATGCTTTTTTAAATACACACGTTGGGGTCTTGCCATGCAGGCAACGGCAGACGATGAAATGGCAGCCCTTTCGATCGGTATCAGCGCGCGCTTCGTTTATGCCGCCGCCTGGGCGATTGCGTTTATGGCAGCCGGCGTCGGCGGAACCCTCCTTGGGAATATCAACGGACTGAACATATCCGTAGGATACATGGGGCTGCTTGTCTTGCCGGCAGTCGTTCTGGGCGGACTCAATTCTGTCCCCGGCGCGATTGTGGGGGGAATCGCAATCGGTGTCATGCAAAACCTTTGCGGGGCGTATCTTGATCAGTATTTCCCCGGTGCCGTAAAAGAGATTGCCCCTTTTGCGTTTATGGCTATTTTTCTCCTTTTCAAGCCGTACGGACTATGGGGCTGGGAACGTATTGAAAGGGTTTAACATCAAATAAAAATGGACGGAGAAATTCTATGGCTACAACTTTTCTTCCCTGCGGAGTTTATCACGAGAATTACAAGCAGGATCAAGCCTGGTGGCAGACGAAGTTTATAAAATCGAAAATGTTTCTGCTCTTTATCTCCCTGTTTTTCATTATCCCGTGGATATCCGATACTTACTGGTTAAGCATTGCTAATCTGATAGGTTATACGGTGCTTGGGGCGCTTGGGGTCCAGCTTCTCATCGGTTTCTGCGGGCAGGTTACCCTTGGGCATGCCGCTTTTCTTGCCGTTGGCGCTTATGTAAGCACCCTGCTTGTCCTTGAATTTCCATGGCCGGCGCTGCTTGTTGAATGGGGTTTGGCGTATCCCTTAAGTATATTGATTTCTGCAATTGCCGCGGGTTTCTGGTGTGTTTTGTTCGGGCTTCCCTCGGCCAGGGTTAAGGGGTTTTATCTGATCCTGACCACGATGGCGGCGCAGTTTATTACCGTTGACTTTGTTATCACCCAGTATGTAAGCCAGATAGGCGGCAGAGGGCAGGCTTTTTCACTCCCTCCGGGGACGATAAAGGTCGGGCCCTGGGTGATCGACAGCGACATTAAAGTCTATTATATGATGATCGTGCTGGTCATCCTCTGTGTCGTCGGCTTGGTCAACCTGCTGCGTTCGCGGGTCGGACGGGCCTGGGTAGCCATCAGGGATAATGATATTTCGGCAGAGGTTATGGGAATAAATATTATCAAATACAAACTCCTTGCATTTTTTGTCGCCGGTTTCATCGGGGGCATTGCAGGGGCGGTCTGGATCAGCAACCTTGCGGCCATAAGCCCTGAGCATTTTCCGTGGTTCTTGTCTTTGTGGCTTGTCGGCGTCGTCCTGATCGGAGGGGCCGGTTCGATTCACGGCACCATCTTCGGATCGATCTTCATGGTTGTTGTCATGGAACTGCTGCAAATGGCCGTAATCCCTCTTGCCGATACATACCCGAAACTTTTGGTGGATTTTCTTTTTATCAAGGAATCCGCCTTCGGTCTTGCAATTTGCGTCTTCCTGATCTTTGAACCAAACGGTCTGGCTTACCGCTGGTGGCAGGCCAAGAATTACTTCAATTTATGGCCATTTTCATATTGACTTTCGAAGGAGGTGATGGATTTCAGTTAATAATATTAAGATGTTGGTTGGTTAAGTCGTAATAACAGTCTGCTTTCCAATGAAAAGGGGGGGGAAATATGAATTTCAAGAAAATAGTATCCAGGTTTTATGTATTGTTGCTTTCCGCGCTGCTCGTTGGTGGTTTTGCGTCGGCAGCGGGTGCGGCCGCAACGATAAGCGTCGGTGCGCTCAACGATATGACCGGCGCCACATCGGACGTGGGAAGGGATTACGCTCTGGGCATAGCCGAAGCGATTCATTATGTAAACGACACGGGCGGCATTAATGGCAAGCAGATCAAGCTTCACCAGTTTGATTATGGCTATCGGGTTCCCGAAGCGCTGACTAAATATAAACTGTTCCAGAGGTTGGGCGTTGTCGCAGTCCTTGGATGGGGAACAGGCGATACGGAAGCCCTTTCGCCCACGGTCACCAAGGATAAGATGCCCTATGTTTCCGCTTCCTATTCGGGACATCTGACCGATCCCAAGAAGACGCCTTATAACCTCTTCTTTGCGTCGGATTATTCCACCAATGCAAGGGCTGCGCTTACGGCCTGGTTCGATAAGAAATGGCCCAAGCATAAGGATTACGGGAAGAGAAAACCCCGTTTTGCCAGCTCATACATGTTTGCATCACCCTACGCCAGTGCCCCGATCAAGGCCATAAAGGATCAGGCGGGTATCCTGGGTTTTGACATCGGCCCCGATCAGGATGTATCCTTGTTTGCCATTGACACCAAGAGCCAGAATCTTGCATTGAAGAATTTCAAGCCGGACGTCGTATGGCACGGAAACACCACCATGTCCGTCTCTGCAACGTTAAGAGACGCTTATTCCCTTGACCTTGGCGCCGATCACATTATAGACAACTGGGGCTATGACGAAAACCTGCCCAAACTGGCCGCAAAGGCGGCCGAGGGGGCGATGGGCCCTGCCGTTTGCGCATTTTTCGGCGAAAAGGTCCCCGGAATGGACAAGGTGGTTGCCTATGCGAAAAAATACAACCCCGGCATCCCGGCCAATAAACGGCTGATCCGAACGGTCCAGGCGTGGGCCGATGTGTTGATTCTCAGGGAAGCCTTGATGCGGGCCGATAAAGCCGGAAAACTTGACGGCGAAAGCATATTAAAATTGGGCTTTGAAACGATGAACAATTTTGAAATCGGCCTTGGCGCGCCTCCTGTTACCTTTACAGCGACGGATCACCGTGTCACCAGTGTGGTGCCGGTCTATGAAATCAAGAACGGAAAATTCCAGCTTGTTGAAAAAGTCGATCTTAAAGGCAGATGGCCGGAAAAATGGGCTAAGGAGTGGATGGGCTGGTAATCAAACCATCAAGGAGGTCACAAGACTTTGTCTACAGGGGAACCGATATTAAAGATCAATAATATCGAGGTTAAATACCACGAGGTCATACTCGTGATCAAAGGTTTCTCCATCGAAGTGCCGAACGGAGGGATCGTCGCTCTCCTCGGCGCAAACGGGGCGGGGAAAAGCACCACGTTAAAGGCGATTTCCGGCCTTCTCAATCATGAAGACGGCAAGGTCACCGATGGATCCATCGAATTCATGGGTGTGCGGATCGACAGGATGAAAGCGGAAAAAATCGCCAAAATGGGCATCGTTCAGGTGATTGAAGGCCGTAAGGTCTTTGAGCATCTGACGGTTGAGGAAAATCTTAAAGTCGGCGCCCATATGAGGAAGAAGAATGGAAGGGATATCAAGGATAGCCTGGAGATGGTCTATCATTATTTCCCCAGACTCAGGGAGAAGAGGACCGAGACGGCCGGTTTCATAAGCGGCGGAGAACAGCAGATGACCGTTGTCGGACGCGCACTGATGACAACCCCGAAGCTGATTCTTCTCGATGAGCCGTCCATGGGGCTTGCCCCGCTTCTGATCCATGAGATCTTCGATATTGTTACCCGCCTCAACAAAGAAGAAAACATTTCGATTCTTCTTGTGGAGCAGAATGCGAAACTTGCCTTAAGCATTGCCCCATATGCCTATGTGATGGAGAACGGCCGCGTGGTCATGGACGACACTTCAGAAAAACTGAGGGAGAATCCGGATATCAAGGATTTCTATCTTGGCCTGACCGATGTGGGGGGCCGGAAAAATTTTAGGGACGTCAAACACTATAAACGGAGAAAAAGGTGGATCACTTAAACCCTTGAATAGAAATAAGAAGGGAGATCAATAATGCAGAAAAGATTAATTCTATTGGCCAGTATATGCCTTTTGTTTGTTCCGGGCCTTCTCTTTGGCGCGGGGAAAGAGGCAAAATCAACTCCGAAAAAATTTAAGCCTCCTGTTGTTACCTTGAACAGGGTTGAAGTTGCTCACTACTGGGGCTACTGGTTCTATGGCGGCAAAGTTGAAGTCACAAAGGGAAAAGCCGGGAACAACGGCGCACCCCTCGATCTCAATTTTGTCTTTGACATCAAGAACCCGAATCCTTTCCCGGTAGCAATGGAGAACCTGAGCTTTACGGTTGCATTTGAAGATTTCGATCTGAATACCGTCGGCTCTCAGGAGGTGATGTGGATTCCCGCCGGGAAGACAAACCAGTTGAGGGTCTCCGCCATGTTTGATATCTGGCAGTCATTCCTGAGCCTGGGTGTGACGGGCGGTTTGAAGCTCCAGGAAAAAGGGATAGCCGTCCATGACCAGTTGGAAAAATGGTGGATAGGAATCCCGGATTTTGCATTTCCAGTACATGTGAAAGAAGGTTCTGCTGTGTTCAAGGCGGACAAGGCGACCGCAGTTTCGGCATTTAGCGGTACCTATCCCAAATAACCGTTTTTCAATACTGCGTGTTTCGGAATAGGATAAAGCGTTTCGAAACACGCAGTTGTTTTTTAAGACAGAGGATCCGGCATATGACTCAAAGGACTCAGAAAGACAGAAACACCGGTTTTTATGATGAAAAAGCCGAATGCATGGGCCGGGCGGAACGTCTCCGCTTCAAGCAGGGGGAGGCGGTCCGGGCTTTCCAATACGCCTGTGAAAAGGCCCCCGGATACAGAAGGTTTATGGATGAACGGGGCGTCGATCCGAAAACCGTTCGAAACATCGATGATTTTTCAAAACTTCCCGTCCTGAAAAAAAACGGCATGCCGGAGCGTCACCAGAGCAACCCGCCGTTCGGGGGATTTCTGGCCGTGCCGGTGGAAGAGCTCAAAAGGATCTATGCCTCCCCTGGTCCCATCTATGATCCCGAAGGAAGAAAAGAGGATTACTGGGGGCTCAGGAAATGCGTTTACAACATAGGATTCCGGCCGGGTGACCTTGTCATGAACACCTTTTCCTACCACCTGACCCCCGCGGGCATCTTCCTGGATGAGGCGTGCAATGGCATCGGTTGCGTCACGGCGCCCACCGGCGTCGGAAATACCGAGATCCAGGCGAAGACGATGGCGGGATTGAAAATAAACGGCTATATCGGCGTTCCTTCCTTTCTCATGTCGCTGATCAAGAAGATGGAAGAGCTGGGGTATGAGATTGAAAAGGACCTCGCCATGGAGATCGCCCTGGTTGCGGGGGAGATCTTGTCCCCTTCCCTGCGAAAAGGGCTGAACGACTACGGCATCATCGTACGTCAGGCATACATCACCGCCGACCTGGGTGGCGTTGCTTATGAATGCCCACAGGAAAACGGCATGCACATTTCCGATGATCTTTACATTGAGATTTGCGACCCCGTGACCGGAGAACCGCTCCCTTTTGGGACCATCGGCGAGGTGGTGGTCACCGATTTCAGCAACGAATGCTATCCGCTCGTCCGCTACGGAACCGGGGACCTTTCCGTACTGGATGAAGGCGAATGCCGTTGCGGCAGAACCTCTTATAAGCTGAAGGGCATCATGGGCAGAGCGGATGAGGTGACGAAGATCAAAGGCATGTTTGTCCATCCCCGCCAGATCGATGAAGCCGCCGCTAAATTTCCGGATGAAGTCGAAAAGATCAGGGTCGTGGTCACCCGGTCAGGCGTGACGGATATGATGACCGTGGAAATCCTGCTCAAACAGGGAGTTGCAGGAACAGACCTCCTGAAGACGGCCATTGACGCAAAGATAAGGGAATCGACAAAGCTGCGGGGAAACGCGGTCTTTGTCGCCGAAATCCCCGAAGGCAGCAAAAAAATCGAAGACAGGCGAAAATGGAATTAGAGCCCTTGCGGCACAAGAGGAGTATCCTGCCTCCTGGCGGTTAAGAAGTACTGCGCAGGATGGCGTCGATAATGGCGTCACTCATTTTCATGATATTATTGATCAGGTCGGTCTCCCCCATGGAAACGGACTTATTTGTGAAGACGACCTTCCGCTGCTCGATGCTGACCACCTTGCAGTTTGTGACGATTATTGTTCCTCATTTTTCAACACTGCCGGTAATCACAAAATTGAGTCCTATTTTTGTGCCGATGTTGATCACATTCTCTATCTGGTCATTCTGCTGAAGATCGTTGGCAACCAGAAAAGTTTCAAGATCCTTCCTGTCCATCATGACAAACGCGGATTGCATTCTTGGGGCATTGATCAGGGTGTTGGTCACGGTGATGCCATAATTGGAAGCATCCATGTTGACCGGCTTAAAATGAAAAACAGAAACGCTGTAACGGGAGGCGCCTCTGGAAATGGCGGTCACCGCGGATTTTTCCATGGATATTGTTTTTTCGGCGCCCGTACGGGGCACAGCGGGAGGCGCCATGCTTGATTCCACCGAAGGGAGACCATTCACCACTGAGAAACCATAGCGGGCAGACACCACGTACCCGTTACGGCGATAGTTGTAATAGGCCCTTACCTCGTATTTCCCCGGTGAGGGAGAGTCAAAGGTTAGGACACCCTCACTCTCCCTCTTAGGCATGTATTTATAGTCCCCTGCATCAGTATCCGGAGAGCCTACCGGCACGATACATATCCAATCGCTTCCATCGCCTGGCGCGTTGAAAAAATGAACCTTGATCGTTTCACCGTGATTATAGATGTTCTTGTCGGTATTTACAATTGGCGCTCCTCCGACAGGGCTTGGCTGGAAGAAGAAGGGCACCACGATCAAAAGGACAATGGAAGCGATTGATCTAATCTTTTGATTTTTTATCTGCATCTGCTTCCTCCATTTAGTTGCGTAGGCCAGTTTCTCCAGACAAGATGTCAATCCTGTATCCGTCGGCCCCATGTCCCCACATAGAATCGCTCACCGATATTTAAGTCGTTCATACCACATTATAGAGGAAACCTCATCAGGTTAGTGAGAGCCGGTGGAAACTGTTTAGATAAACGTTCTTTGAGGATAGCAAAAGAAAAAAGAGGGGTTAACCGAATCTGGCTAACCCCTCTATTTTACTGGAGCCGATGCGCAGGATCGAACTGCTGACCTGCTGATTACGAATCTCTTTTTTCATCCTTCACCACCCTTCACTTTTCGTCAAATAGTTCTTGACATTAATAATTTATACTGGACTTCTCCCACTTCCATAAAGCGAGCGCGGGGGAAAAGAGAATATGGCGACGAAATGGATTCCGACGGCGGGAACACTGGCGATCCTGAACGCGAAAACGGGGAGCCGGACTGCCTACTTGACAGGACGAGCAAAGGAGATGTTGCAAGCACGGAAGAGAGCCGCAGAGAAGGCCAAAGAGAGAGACGGAAAGGAAGTTTCTCCCGATGAACTGATATTTCCAAAGCGAACCCAAATAACGGGTGGAGCAATGGCGCAAGCATCAAAATCCTTTCCAAGGGTTGTGGAAGAGCTTGGGTTAAACCGGGGTATCACTGACCGAAAGCAGAGAGTGACTTTTCACAGGCTCCGACACAGCTTTGCGACACTCCTCTACGAAAGCGCGCATGACCTTTATCTGACGCAGCGGAGCCTGGGCCATGCCACGGGGGCCATGACGGCGCGTTATGCGAAGATGTCCGAAAGCAGGCTGAGAGAAGGCGCGGCGGCATTGGAGAAAGCATTTGCGGCGAACGCGGCAAAGCAGGCCGAGCAGGAGCAGGCCGAGCAGGTCGTGAACTTCACGAAATAGAAACTGCTTGCATTATACTTTCTTTTGGTATAGGGTGAATCTATGAAATGGACGGTTACGGAAAAGACAGGACTACACAAGCGCATCAGGAATTTGCCTGAAAACGTCCAGAACCTTCTTATCGCCTTGAAGAAAGACATGGAGGCAAATGGACCCATACGGGGCGACTGGCAGAACTTCGGCGCCCTGTCCGGTGGCCGTTATCACTGCCATTTGAAGAAGGGCCGCCCAACCTATGTGGCGATATGGGAAGTGACAGACAAAGAAATAAGATTGATCGAGGTGACTTATGCAGGAACACACGAGAAAGCGCCCTACTGAAACGGTTGAGCTGAGATTCATCGGACCGATTGTGAACATAGCGCGGGCCATTGAAAGCTTGAAGCCGTTGGGATTTGTGGACACGTCCGATTCCGTCCCGTGGCGGGAGGCTTACCCCGAATGTTCGGAAGCGCAGCTTATCGGCAAGGCGTTGGCCGGGGCAAGATACAGGGAAGGGTTGACTCAGATGAAACTTGCCGAACTGACCGGCATCC
>MNZQ01000114.1:0-15580 GCA_001873745.1 Syntrophaceae bacterium CG2_30_58_14 | reverse complement strand
AAATGGAGAACGGCAAGCGTCCCATCGGCAAGGAAATGGCAAAGCGTCTGGGGAAAGCGCTGAACATCAGCTACAAGGTGTTTTTGTAGGAAGATCACGCCGGGGATAGGGGGCATCCGAAAGCAGCAATCCTGGGCCGTTTCCCCGGTATCATTCCAGGGCGCAAACATGACAATCTTTATTGATTTAGAAAGCGGCAGCAAAGACCCATTAGACTTGATTGTGCGGCATTTACAAGGGAACGGCATTGATGGTTTTGAAATAATAAAGATGCGCGATAAGTGACATTTTGTAAACCATATAAGGGTGGTGGAGGGAAAAAATAATTTATAAGAAAGGCGGATGCTATGAAATGGTTAATAGTTATTTGCATTTTGGCCTATACGGTCACGGGGCACTGCGAATCATGGAAACTGTTCTACAGCATGACTGGATATTATGACAAGGATAGCATAACTGCATCAGACGGCATGAAGCGGCTATGGGTAAAAACCACGGAGACAGGCGCCGCCTATAAAAAATATATGGTCGAGCTTGATTGCAATCTAAAAACCATATGCACCAAGGCCGTATACTTTTATGATTCGTTTGATCGCTTGGTCAAAACATATATTCCCCGCGAATCTGATAAAAGACAGATCCCGATCAATTTCCACAAGGTTTATTTTGACAGGACAATGGAAGAGTTTCTTTATTACTCAGTCTGCAAGGGTACGACTCCGCCGGTAGAGTAGACAGAAGGTAGGTAGGGACTAGCCATCGGACATTAAAGGGAGAACAGGCGCCCCCTGGCTATAATGGCCGGGGTTTTCTATGGCCTGAAAAAGTTCAAAAGCGGTAAAGGAGCGGTAAAGATGGCCGGACAAAGAAAAAGGGGCTACGGTTTTCATCCGTAACCCCTTGGTATTACTGGAGCCGATGCGCAGGATCGAACTGCGGACCTGCTGATTACGAATCAGCTGCTCTACCGTCTGAGCTACATCGGCCCTTTGCCGTATGACGGGCAGGTTCTTGAAGGAATTGCCTATTTATCGTAAGCCATACCCCTTGTCAAGGTTTTACTGTGCAAAGAACGTATCCTTCACCATCTCGATTTTCTTAAACATTCCGAAATTTTCCCCGGAGAGTTTGCTTGACTTTCGGGATTGCTTTGATATGATCCCAACAACTTGTGACGTCCGAGAATCCCAATCCCTTTTCTTTTAAAGGACCGGGAAGCAAGCGTCTTAACCCTTTCTCTTCCCCGGAGAAGCGCAAGCGAATGAAGGAGGAACGGTCATGAAGGAGCAATTGAAGAAGATCCTGTCGGTATCTCCGCTGAAGATTGCGGCCCTGGTCATCCTGATCGCCCTCGTCCTGTTCTTCGTCGACGCCCCCTTCCTCCGCTTCATGGAGTTGAAGGCCCTTGACCTCCGGATGGTCTCCCGGGGGGCAATGCCGTCGGGAGGGGAGACCGTCATCGTGACCATCGACGAAAAGAGCCTGAGCGAACTGGGGCGGTGGCCCTGGCCGCGAACGACCATCGCGAAGCTGGTTGATGCTTTGAAAGGTTACGGCGCGAAGGCGGTGGGTTTCGATATCGTTTTCGCCGAACCGGATGAGAACTCCAGCCTGAAGACGGTCGCCGACCTGGCGCGCGATGTCAAGAATGTCGGTATCGGAGACAGCCGGCTTTACGGCTTGCTGGAACAGAAGCAGAAGGCGGCCGACACCGACGGCGCCCTCGCCCGTTCCATCGAAAAGGCCAAGAACATCACCCTCGGCTACTTCTTTCACACCACGGAAAAAGAGGTGGGCCATCTGACCGAGCAGCAGATCACCGCCGGAGAAAATGCGATTGCCAACGGTCGATTCCAGATGGTCCGCGCAAAGAAGGGGGCGGACGAATCCCCGCTGATCCACGCCTATGCGGCGCAGCCGAACATTCCCCAGATCTCCGGGGCGGGAGAAAACGGCGGTTATTTCAACACCTTTCCGGACAGCGACGGCGTCATCCGCTGGTCACCCCTCGTGATCAAGTTCCGGAGCAACTACTACGCCTCCCTGGCGCTTTCGCTCCTCGTGCAGTATCTTGAATGGCCGATGCTGGTCCTGAACGTTGCCGAATTCGGTGTGGAAAACATCCACCTGGACAAGGTGGAGATCCCGACCGACGAGAGCGGAAAACTCCTTGTCAACTACCTCGGCCCGGCCAAGACCTTCCCCCATTATGCGGTCTCCGATATCCTCAACGGGCGGATCTCCGCGGATAAGCTGAAAGGGAAGATCGTTCTCGTCGGCGCCACGGCGACGGGCATCTACGACATGCGGGTCACCCCCTTCAGCGCCATTTACCCGGGGGTGGAGATCCACGCAACCGTAATCGACAACATCCTCCACCGGAATTTCCTGAGCCATTCGGGCTGGACCAAGTTCCTCGACGTCTGCACGATCATCGTGGTCGGCCTGATCATGGGGTTCGCCGTTCCCCGGGTCAGGGCCATGGCCGGAATCGGGCTCAGCTTTGTGCTGATCAGCGCCTTCGTCCTGGCAAACACGGCGATCTTCGTCCGGTACCATGTCTGGATGAACCTGATCTATCCGGTCCTGACGATGATGACGATCTACCTCGGAATCACCGTTTACCGGTACGTCACCGAGGAACGGGAGAAGAAGAAGGTCCGCGGCGCCTTCCAGTATTACCTCACCGCTTCGGTCGTCAACGAGATCCTGAAGGATCCGTCCAAACTCAAATTGGGCGGCGACAAGAAGAACCTCTCCGTCATATTCTCCGACATCCGGGGCTTCACGTCGATCTCCGAAAAGCTGACGCCGGAGGAGCTGGTCCGCCTCCTCAACGAGTACCTGACGGCGATGACGGACGTGGTCTTCAAGTACGACGGCCTCCTCGACAAGTACATCGGCGACGCCATCATGGCGGTCTTCGGCGCGCCGCTGGACCAGCCCGACCATGCGCTTCGGGCCTGCCGGACGGCCATCGAGATGATGTCCGAATTGCGGCGGCTTCGGGTGAAATGGGCGGCGGAGGGCCGACCGGATGTAAACATCGGCGTCGGCGTCAACACGGGGGACATGGTCGTGGGAAACATGGGTTCCCAGATGCGTTTCGACTATACGGTCATGGGAGACAGCGTGAACCTCGCCTCCCGCCTGGAAGGAACGAACAAGGAGTACAAGACGAACGTCATCATCAGCGAGTTCACCCACGCGCAGATCAAGGATGAACTCTTCTGCCGCGAGCTCGACTCCGTACAGGTCAAGGGGAAGAAACTCCCCGTCCGGATCTTCGAGCTCCTCGGCGATAAGAAGGATGCGGCGCAGTGGCAGGAGTTCGTCGGCCGCTTCGAGACGGGTCTGGCCAAGTACCGCGCGGGCCTCTGGGACGAGGCGATCGCCGCCTTCCGGAGCGTCCTGGAGATCCGACCAGAAGATTACCCGGCCCGGTTGTATGTAGGCCGCTGCGAGGCCCTCAAGGAACATCCCCCCGAAGGCGAATGGGACGGCGTCTTCACGATGACGACGAAATGACGAATATGAAATATCGCAGTTGGGTCGAGGTCGATCTCGGCCATTTTGCGGCGAACTGGGCGGAGATGAAGCGGCTGGTCGGCCCCGACGTGAAGATTCTGCAGGTGGTCAAGGCCGACGCCTACGGCCACGGGGCGATCGAGATCTCCAACGCCGCCCTCCTAAACGGCGCCTCCGCTCTTGGCGTGGCAAATGCCGACGAGGGGGTGCAGCTTCGCGTGAGTGGAATCACGGCGCCGGTTCTGATCCTCTCCCCCGCGACCGGTTCGGAGATCGGCCAGATCATCAAATACAACCTGACCCCTTCGGTCTCCGATCTCGCGTTTGCGAGAGAATTTCAGAAGAATGCCCATAAGGCGGGCATCCGCGCACCGCTCCACATCGAAGTTGATACGGGCATGGGCCGGGGCGGGACAATCCAAGCTGAAGCCTGCCGGACCATTCGGGAGGTCTCTTCCTTCCCGAACCTCAGCATCGAAGGAATCTTCACCCACTTCTCCGAAAGCGAGATCCTCTCCTGCTATAACGACCTCCAGTGGCAGGCCTTTCGGGAGCTTCTGGATAAGTTAGAGGCCGGCGGCATCCGAATCCCGATCCGCCACATCTCCAACAGCGGCGCCATCCTGAACTACCCGGCTTGCCACCTGGACATGGTGCGGCCGGGGCTCATCTCCTACGGCATCTACCCCTCTTTGGCGACAAGCGGCAAGGCCGCCCTCAACCCCGTCATGAGCTTCAAGACGCGGGTGGTCCTCGTCAAGGAGTTCCCCGAAGGTTACGGCATCGGCTACGGCCGGACGTTCATCACCCGGCGGCCGACCCGGATCGCCACGATTCCGGTCGGCTACGGCGACGGCCTCGGCTGGCCGCTCTCCAACCAGGGGGAGGCACTGATCCGCGGAAAGCGGATCCCCATCGCAGGCCGGATCTCGATGGACATGTGCACCCTCGACATCAGCCAGCTCCCGGAGTGCGCCGTGGGCGACGAGGTCGTCCTCATGGGCGAACAGGGCGGCCTGCGAATCACCGCCGACTCAATCGCCGCGAAGGTCCATTCGATCAGCTATGAGATCCTCTGCGCCCTCGGGAAGCGTGCGCCACGGGTCTTTCTGCAGCAGGGAAAGACCGACCGGGTGGAACCGAGTCTCCGGAGGATCTTCATTCTCGATGAGGAAAAATCGATCGACCGGATTGACAGCATCATCCGCCGCTGCTTTCAGACGCGGGCGCGCAACGAGGAGTTGGGAGACGCCATCTACTACGAAATGTTCGAGACCCTCTTCGGCAAGGAGGACCGCCAGCTCGAACTCCGGAACGATTTTCGCTATCGGATTCAGGTGACGGAGTTCGCCCCGGATGAAGGCGTTTCGCGCGGGGACACGATGCGGCATCATGTCCCCGTCCGGGACTACTTCAAGGTGACGACCCATGTCGAATACACGAAGGCCATCCGGAACGCACGCTTCATGATCGGCTGCGCCCTCGACAACGAACAGCTTGCCTCCTTCTTCGAGGAGAAGCGATGCGAATACCGCTGGCTCCTCAACCGGGGGGAGGATCTCGTCCCCGAGCGGGACTTCCGGGTGAACCGCGTCCGGATCGATGGGGAAGATATCCCTCGGATTCTGTCGGAAAGCACGGAACGGGGCTACGAGGTCTGGTGCAGTTCGGAAGGGCTGAAGAAGAAGCTGAACCGCCAGGCCCGATTCGAGATCGAGATCGAGACCAAACAGAGGAAGAGCAACCGGCTCTTCTCCGCCTACCTGGTCTATCCAACGCGCGGGATGGAAATCTCCTTCCACTACGGAGGGACAGGGATAAAAAATGTGAAGGATGTCGGATTCTTCGCCGGGAAGCACCCCTATCCGGAGACAATCCGGGAGGAGGGTAAATCAGTCACGCTGCGGCTCGGCAACGAGGCCTGGATCTTCCCCACGAGCGGCGTGACGTTCCTCTGGGATTTGTAGGGGATGGAGGATATGGGAAAATTGCGTGTGGGTGTGATTCTGGGGGGCATGTCGTCGGAGCGGGAGGTTTCCCTCAACAGCGGCCGGAACGTGCACGACAACCTTGATCGGGAGACCTTCGAGCCCATCCCGATCTTCATGGATGGAGAGGGACGGCTCTGGATCCTCTCCTGGCAGCTCATCTCCCAGAACACGACGACAGACATCACCGAACGTCTCGAAAAAGAGGCGCGCCGGATCTCCTACGAAGGGCTGAAGGAGGAGATCGATTTCGCCTTCATCTCCCTCCACGGAAAGTACGGGGAGGACGGCTGCCTGCAGGGGCTGCTGGAGCTCCTCGGGATCCCCTACACCGGCCCCGGCGTCCTCGCCTCGGCCCTCGGCATGGACAAGCACCTCCAGCAGATGATTCTCCGGGCCGCCGGGATCGGCGTTCCCGAGAGCAGCCTCATCCGGGAGGAGGCGTGGCGGAACGACCGGGAGGGGGTCATTCAAACCCTCCGCGATCGTTTCGGATTCCCCATCTTCACGAAGCCCCCCCGCGAAGGATCGAGCATCGGCGTCACGCTGGTCCGGAACGAGGACTCGCTCGTCCGCGGCATCGAAGAGGCCCTGAAATGGGACCGGGCCGTCCTCGTCGAGGAGGCCCTCGACGGGCTGGAATTCTCCTCCATCATCCTGGAGGAAGCCGGCGAACTTCATGCCCTGGAGCTCACGGAGATCACCCCGCAGAGCGACTATTTCACCTACGACGACAAGTACATGCCCGGCCGCTGCCGGAAGTTCACGCCGCCCAAAAACATCGCGCCGGAGGCCGTAGAGGCGATCAAGAAGGAGGCGGTCCATGCCTTTCGTGCGCTGGGTTTCCGGTCCTATGGCCGGATCGACGGCTTCTACCTCAAGGATGGCCGGATCCTCATCACCGACCCGAACTCCTCCTCCGGAATGGCGCCTTCGTCGTTCTTCTTCGAACAGGCCGCCTGCGCCGGGATGCTCCCCGCGATGATCATCGGCCGGCTGATCGAAAACGCCCTCATCATCCACCGGGAGAAAAACGGGCCGCTGTAGCGGACTTCTCAGCACCGACGGGACCTTTATCAATGGCGAACGCATTTGTGGCAAAATGTTCCTGCTCGGTGTATGTGAACTTACGGTTGGCCGCTACAGATTGCGCGTAACCTCCGCAGCGGGAATGCTCGTCTGAACTTGCCGGTCCCCATGTTGGAAAAGTCGGATAAGAAGGATGGAGAATATGGACGGAAAATCTCTGGATGTCGCACAGGAAAAGATCAGCCGTCTCAAGGGCATTTTCCCCGAAGCCGTCACGGACGGGAAGCTGGACTGGGATCGGCTGCGGCAGGCGCTGGGCGAAAACCTCGCCGGCGGCCAGGAGCGCTACGGTCTGAGCTGGCCGGGCAAGTCCGAGGTCTTCCGCACAATCCAGGAGCCTACCACGGCGACGCTGGTCCCGGCGCGCGAGGAGAGCATTGATTTCGATGCGACGGAAAATGTCTTCATCGAGGGGGAAAATCTGGAGACGCTCAAAGTCCTCCAGAAGGCCTATTTCGGAAAAGTCAAGGTCATCATCATCGATGAGCCGTACAATACCGGCAACGATAGCTTTATCTATCCCGACAACTTCACCGAAAGGACGGATCGGCGCCGGGAGGCGATCGCCAACCTGAAACCGTGCTGCACGCTGCGCTATTCGGCCACCCACAAGAACCTCTACAATCTGCTCTACTGCCTCAATCCCGTCATGGCCTACGACCTGGGTCTGGTCAAGCAGATCGGCGTGACGTCCGTCATCTCCCGGGACGACAACAACGCCGCCTATGTCGGCCTGGAGGGTTTCTCTCCGGGGAAAAAGAGTATTTCCGCAAAGATAAGCCTTTTTGTCGACGAACGGAACGGCGTCGTAAAAAAGACGTTCAAGCTGCGGGTCGGGGATGATCTCTACGAACGCTCCAACCGGCGCGAAATCTACCGGGATCGTTTCATTCTCAACGCGATGGATGCCCGCGAGGGGTATGTCGAGTTTTCCAATGGCGTCCGGGTCTATGAGGGAGGCTCGCAAGGGGGGCTCACGGATGAGGTCATGAAGCGGCAGATCATAGAGACCGTAGAGGCCCATCTGCACAAGGAGCGGCAGTTGAAGGGGCCGGGGATCAAAGTGTTGTCGCTGTTTTTTATCGACCGGGTGGCAAATTACCGCGCCCTGGACGAGAACGGCGCGGCGGCCAAGGGAAAGTTCGCCCTCTGGTTCGAGGAAGCCTTTCGCGCCCTGACGGCCGGCCATCCTGAAAACGGGCCTTACCCCTTCAGCGTCGAACAGGTCCACAACGGGTATTTCGCCCAGGACAAGAAGGGGGCATTCCGGGATTCCTCGGGAGAGTCCAAAGAAGACGATGACGTTTTCCAGTTGATCATGAAGGACAAGGAGCGCCTCCTCGATCCTGACGAGCCCCTGCGGTTCATCTTCAGCCATTCCGCCCTCCGGGAAGGCTGGGACAACCCGAACGTCTTTCAGATTTGTACCCTGAACGAAACCCGGTCGGACATGAAAAAGAGGCAGGAGATCGGGCGGGGGCTGCGCCTTCCGGTGAATCGCGACGGCGTCCGGATTGTCGATAAAAATATCAATGTCCTGACCGTCGTCGCCAATGAGAGTTACGAGGATTTCGCCAGGCAGTTGCAGAACGAGATTGAAGACGAATGCGGCGTTCAGTTCACCGGGCGCATCAGGGACAACCGGGAAAAACGCCAGGTGCGCCTGCGCAAAGGCTATGAACTGGACCAACGTTTTCTCGATCTCTGGAATCGGATCAGGACCAAGACGGTTTACCGGGTGGAGTACCGCCCGGAGGAGTTGATCGAGAATGCGAGCCGGGCGATCCGGGAATTGCCCCGCGTCTCTTATCCCGTTCTGGAAATTTCCAAGGCGGATCTGGCCATCAGCGAACAAGGCGTGGCGCCCCGTCAGTACGGCCTCGAAAAGATCGCCCTGAAGGACGTCCATTTTGAGATTCCGGATGTCTTCGGTTATATCCAGGGCAAAGTTGCCCTGACCAAGCAGACCATCCTGCAGCTTCTGTTGAAGTCAGGGAAACTCGACGATCTTCTGATCAATCCCCAGGCTTTTCTCGACCGGGTCGTCTCGGTCATCAAAGGCGTCCTGAACGCCCTGATGATCGACGGCATCAAGTATGAGACGATCAACGGTCAAACCTATGAGATGCGGATCTTTGCAGAGGCGGAAATCGAGACGTACCTGTCCGGACTGGTAGAGGTGGCTAAACCTGACAAGACCTTATACAACTATATCCAGACGGATTCCGGTGTGGAGAGGCAATTCGCGAAGGATTGCGAGAACGACGACCGCGTCGAGCTTTACTTTAAATTGCCGTCAAAATTCACGATCCCGACGCCGATCGGCGACTACAATCCCGACTGGGCGTTGGTCTTGAAGCGGGATCGAAAAATCTATTTCGTGGCGGAGACGAAGTATTCTCTGGCAAGCGATGACCTGCGAAGAAAGGAAGAGATGAAGCTCAAGTGCGGGACGGCCCACTTCCGGGAATTTGCCGATGTGGAATACCGGTCGGTGAGCGCGTTCAACGACTTGATTGACCCAGTCTGACCCCATGTGATCAATATTGTTGACATGCAAGGGCTTTCTACATATTATTTCCATACAAAATTGGTTCGCATCAGTTCGGTATAGGCACAAGGAGGCGTAAAATGTCCAAAACAGCAACGAGCGCAGATAGGATTACCGCCCTCACAGTGCGCGGGTTCAAATCCATCAGCGACGAACAGCGGATCGAGATCCGACCCTTGACGATCCTGGCGGGGGCGAACAGTTCCGGCAAGTCGAGCATTATGCAACCCCTGCTCATGCTCAAACAGACCCTCGAAGCCCAGGGCGATCCGGGCGGCGCTCTACAGCTCGACGGCGCCAATGTCCGCTTCACCTCCGCCGAGCAACTATTGAACAAGAAATTGGCCAGATCCAGCCAGGCAGACTTTATGGTCAAAATTGAAAAGACGGGCCGAGACTTGTTGGAGCTTGTTTTCCGTCGCGAGGAAGGCAAGGGCTTTGATGTTGGACATATGGTTTTCAAAATCGGATCGAAGGAGATGACTGCCACACCGGAAATGTCCCATGAAGAGATCATGGCGGTCATGCCCGAACATATCGAAAAAATATATAAAGATATAACGATGCACAGCAAACGAGATCTTAAGTGGGGCGTCTATCGAGAGAGGTGTTTTCTTAGTTTTGGTTTCACCGACGGTTTAACGCCTAAACGGTCGATCTTCTATGGTCCATTTGATTTTTCCCCAGGCCACGATTTCATCCCATTAATCAAGGGGGTGATCCATCTTCCGGGCCTGCGCGGAAATCCCTCGCGGACTTACACCAAGTCATCTTCCGGTCCCCTGTTCTCGGGCACATTTGAGCAATACACGGCCAGCATTATTGCCAAGTGGCAAGACGACAAAGATTGGCGCCTTGGCGACCTCGGTCGGATGCTTGAGGAAATGGGGCTCACGTGGAAGGTAGCTGCAGCGCGCATTGCAGATACTCAGTATGAACTTAAGGTTGGAAGGCTTCTTCATGGCAAGAAAGGCAGCGCCCGGGATATGGTCAGTATAGCCGATGTCGGGTTTGGCGTTTCTCAAACACTCCCGGTGTTGGTCTCCCTGCTTATCGCCTCTCCCGGACAGCTTGTCTATCTGGAGCAGCCAGAAATTCACCTTCACCCGAAAGCGCAGAGGAAACTTGCCCATGTGCTGGCCAAGGCGATTGTGCGTGGGGTTGTGGCGGTTGTCGAAACGCATAGCTCCCTGCTATTGCGAGAAGTGCAAACACTGGTCGCCCAAAATGAGATCGAAAAGAAGAATGTCAAACTCCACTGGTTCCAACGATGTGAAGATGGTTCCACCAAGGTGATTTCTACAGAGCTGGATCATAATGGCGCCTTCGGTGACTGGCCGGAGGATTTCGATGAAACTGAATTGGACGCGGAAAGCAGCTACCTTGATGCGGTTGAAGCTCGGGGGGCAGGAAGATGAAGAGAACAAAGGTCTCACGACTTTTGGTCGTGGACGCATCCGTCATGCGCGCGGCAGGGACAACCGAGCATCCCGTATCATCAGCCTGTCGGAAAGCGCTCAGCGCCATCCTGACGATATGTCATCGTGTTCTCATTTCGGACCCTATCGAGAATGAATGGGACAGGCATTCATCGAAGTTTTCGCGCAAATGGAAAGTCGCCATGATGACCAGGCGGAAAATGCCAAAGGACAATCCTTCCATAGCGCCCATCCGCTTGAAAGGATTGCCTTCCGACGACCGTGCCATTATCAAAAAAGACCGACACCTTTTGGATGCCGCTTACGCGCACGACCGGATCATTATGACCACAGACGACAAATTGCAAAAGGCGCTGGAACGAACCGGAAACGTGAAGATGCTCCGGGAAATACGGTGGCTGAACCCTTGCGAGGATGGAGTCGATTGCCTGTATCAATTATGACCCTCCCCTGACGTCCCTATCCTTAACCATCCATTTCAGGAGCAGGCTATGTCGATTCTCCTCGGCGCCATCGGCGACGATATCACCGGATCCACCGATCTGGCCCTGATGCTCGGCAAAAACGGCATGCCCGCCATCCAGTACATCGGCGTGCCGCCGGAATCCACACCCGATCCGGACACACCGGCCGCGGTCGTCGCCCTCAAATCCCGCACCGCGCCGCCGGAGGAGGCCGTCGCCCAGTCCGTGGCCGCCAGCCGATGGCTCATAGGCCATGGGGCGCGCCAGATCTTCTTCAAGTATTGCTCCACCTTCGATTCCACAGAAAAGGGAAACATCGGCCCTGTCGCCGAGGCGCTGTTAGACGAGTTAGGCGCTGCGATCACGATCGTCTGCCCCGCTTTCCCCGCCAATGGCCGCACGATCTACCAGGGTCATCTGTTCATCGGCGACCTGCTGCTCAGCGATTCCGGGATGCGGCATCACCCCCTCACGCCGATGACGGACCCGAACCTGGTCCGTTTCCTGGGCCGGCAGGGCGATGCAAAACGGCCCCATCCTGATCTTCTCTACGGACGACCTCAAGGCGGTGGCCAGGGCGCAGGCCCGCTTTGGTCCGGAGAGGACTGGGAAAATCGTGGAACCGGCGGCGGGTCGATCGGCCCCTCCCTGCTTCGCGCCGGACCACGGGGTAAAGTCACCGGCAGCACCGATCTTTCCCATCCTCCGGCTTCGTAAGAAACGGTTCGAAGTGGTACCACTCGTACGGATGGGCGCGGACCGTATCGGCAAGGAGATCCGCATATGCCTGGGCCGCCTTTTCGACGGCACGGTTCCGCTCTCCCCTTGAAGCCTTGGCGATAAAGAGGGGCGGCTTCGTGATGAGATGATACGCCCCCTTTCCCGTGCGATAGCCGAAAAAGATCAATAGCGGCGCCCCGGAGAGCATCGCCAGGAGGTATGGGATCTCGGGAATTCGCGCCTCGCCGCCGGAAAACCGGACGGTGACGGCCCGCTGCTCCCGGCCCCACAGCCGGTCCCCCGTCAGCGAGACCAACCCCCCCTCCCGCAGGAAATTCAACCCCTCCAGGATGTCCATGGCCGATCCCCCGTTCTCCGGAACCGAAATGACGCGGATTCCACTCTCTTCGACGCTCCTCTTCTGCCGCCGTTCGATCTGCTCCTTGTACTTCGCCCCCAGGTAGAGCATCAGCTTCATGGCAGGATGGTTCCGGCCCTGATGCCGGAGGAGCCGGGCGGCGATCTCCCAGCTTCCCACGTGGGACATCAGGATAACGCCCCCAAGGCCGCTTTCGGCGGCCGCAAAGATATGCTCCAGCCCCTCGTGCGTCATCATGAGATCGTCGCCTTCCGTGAGAAGGAACCGATCCAGAAAGACGTGGACAAAATGGTGATACTGCCGCCAGGCGCATAAAAGGGCATGGCGACGCCCCCGGTCCGGGAAGAGTTGGCGGTAGAAGCGGACGCTGACGGCTACGCGACGGGGAAACAGGAGGAAATATCCGGTCGCCACATGCCAGGCGATCAGCAGAAAGATCCAGTTCCCAAATCTCTTCTGCAGGACGACGAGGCAGCGGTAGGCAAAATCCTTCATGGTTCGGTTTCCTCTAACAGAGGGCGATCGGCGACGAACCACCACTCTCCGCTCCCCAGGGCCGCCGATTCAACGGTTTCGATCTGAAAGCCCGCGGTACGGATTATCGTCTCCAGGGCTTCGCGGGTCCGGTAATGGGGCGACAGGCGGTGTCTCCTCAGCCGGAACTCCTCCAGCCTCCGCATCCAGGGGGTATGGCCTGCCCGTGGGATCGTTGCCCGGATGACGAGCCGGCCGCCGGGGATGAGCTTTTCGTGCAGAATTCTGAGCGTCTCGCGCAACGCCGCATCGTCTAACATGTGGATGACGTCGAGGATCAGGGCCGTGTCGGCGCGGTCCGGCAAATCGGCGAGCTCGGGCGCCCGGCCCGCCCGGACATCGCCCCGCGACCTGAGCGCAGACCGGGCCACGCGGACCCGTTCCTCATCCGGATCGAGACCGCAGACCGTGGCCGCGGGGAACAGTTCCAGGAGCCAGACGGACGGGACGGCGTAACCGCACCCGATGTCGAGGATGCGCCGGGGCGCCTTCATGAAGGCCGCCAGACTGGGAAACATTGGATCGAGGCGCATCTTGCAGCGCGCAAAAACACGAGGATAAGCGGCAATATGGCGATACCGCAGCCGCGCCCGTTCGTAATGCCTCGCCGATCCGGGCCGGACCTTCTCCGCCGGCAGCGTCACCGGGACAAGGACCCGCTTCACCAGCGGGGGAACGATCAGGAAGGCCCCGACGAGGGAATAGGCGATCCCCAACAATGATGTCAGGCCAATGCTCTTGAGGACCGCGTGCTGGGCCAGGGCCAGGACGCCGAATCCAATCAGGGTGGTCGCCCCCGCCAGGAACATCGCCTGGCGGATCAGCCCCATGAAGGGATGGCGCTCGTCGAGATACCGCTGATAGGCGCAGACGTAATAGATGCCGTAGTCGATCCCCATCCCCATGATCACGATCCAGAGCATGATCCCGGGGATGTCCACCGGATGGCCCAGGAGCTTCAGGGTCCCCAAGGTGCTGACGAGGGCGAAAGCCACCGGCGCCAGGACGATCAGGGAGAGGCGTCCGTCCAGGAAGAAGAGAAAGACGACCAGGACGATTCCGAGACCCGTGATGAGGGCAATCTCGGTGAAGATCGAAACGAGGACCTCCCCCAGCCGCCGGTTGAAGAGACCCGCATCGAAGACGCTGACAAGGTTCGTCGCCGCATACCGGGCGAAGAACGGTTCCGCATCATAGGCCGGGCCCGGCGTCAACATGGAGACCTGCACCCGGGAGGATTTCTCCGCCGCAATGCCCAGGAAACCGGCCAATTTCTCCGGGATCGCCGCGGCAACGGGCGGGGTCGCGGACAGGGAGCTCATAAAGGCCCCGAAGGCGTCCGGGGCGAACCCCATTCCCCGTGCCGCCTGCGCGAGCTCCCGCCGGAACCCCGCCACGCGGCCCTGCGTCCAGAAAGCGTTCCAACCGGCTGCATGGCGCCGCGCCAGCGCCTCCCCCGGGAAGAGATCGGAAAGTACGAAGGCCGCCCCGACTGTTCCCCGGTTGAGATCGTCCCGGAGCATCCCGGCCAAGCGATCGCTTTTGGTCTGGAGATCCGTTAGGCTTCCCCCCTCGATCATGAGGTAAACCCGGCTCGTCAAGTCCCCCCAGACCCGCTGGAGGGTCTTTTCCGCGGAAACTGTTTCCGCACTCAGGGAATTCATCGCGTTGATGTCCGCGTGAAAAACGGGACGGGCGAAGCAGAGCATGACGCCGAAGAAAAGCGCAACCGCCACGAGTTTCGCCTTTCCCCCCGACAGCGCGATCCGGTCCAGAATCCGGCTCAGCCAAGGATTCCGGGTCTTCTGGGCCGGCGGCATGACAGGCAGGATCCGGGGGAAGACCCAGTGAACAAAGGCAAAGGCAAAGGCCACCCCCAAGGCCGCAAAGACGCCGACCTCGGCCAGGACGCGAAATCGGCTCAAGAGCAGCAGCAGAAAACCGCCGATCGTCGTCAGGGCGGCCAGAATCTCCGCCGCCCGTACCTCGCGGGCGGCCTGGCGTCCCGAAACCTCGCAGGGCCGGTCGAGAAACAGCAGATAGGCGATCCCCAGATCCACCGTGAAGGCCATGATCGCCCCGCCGAAACTGACCGCCAGGATGGAGAGGGAGGGAAAGAGGAACGAGCAGACGAAAAGGGCGAAAATGGCGCCGGCCGTCGAAGGGAGCAGGGCCAGAAGTCCGACGAGGGGCCGTGGAAAGGTGACGATCAGCAGAAAGGCGATCCCGAGTGTCGTCAGGACAATCGCCGTTTGCATGTCCCGCCGGGCGGCATTCTCGTTGTCCAACGCGGCCCGGTAGGCCCCCACCGGCGTCAGCGTGAAGCGGATGCCGCGGGGCCGGTACTGCCCATCGAGCTTCTCCGCCAGCGCCTGGACGAGTGGGGGGATGGCCCGGGAATAGGTCGTATCCGTCGCGGAACCTTTGAGTTCCGCCATGATGAGCAGATGTTCCCCGTCCCGGGAGATCAGCTTCCCCCGGTAGAGCTGGGCGTCCCGGCTCGGCAGGAGTTGGGACATCCGGGACAGAACCAGGTTTCGGAGGCCCAGGGGGTCGCGGGCGATGAGATCGGCCTGACCGATCCCTTCGAGCCCCTGCACGATCTTGAGATCTTCCTCCAGGACCCGGCGCAGTTCGGCCGGGGCGAGGAGCGGCGCGATCTGCGCTTTTATACATGACGACATAAATAATTGCGCATGATGATTCTTTCTGCTATAGTGGAAGCAGAAGGGAGGGTACCATGCGAAAATTTGAGATCAAAGATGCGGCCATTATGGAAATAGCGATTCAGCAGGAGATTCAGCGATCTGAAGAATCGCGGTATGATCATAGACTCCATGGTATTTTGCTGATCTGCAAGGGATTCAGTTGTGCCGAAATAGCTGAAT
>MNZQ01000029.1 GCA_001873745.1 Syntrophaceae bacterium CG2_30_58_14 | reverse complement strand
CGGTGATGGCGGCTGAACCGGCGTGGCGGCACCGGCGATGGCAAAAGAGGCCTTGCTCTCGCGCGAGGTGCTGCCGCCTGCATCCACCGCCTGGGCAATCACGGAATAACTCCCCGGGCTCAGCGTGAAGTCTTTCGATGTCCCCTCCCAGAGCTTGCCTGTCGCAGAAATCTGTTGGGAATCGACCTGCCTGCCTTGAGCGTCAAGGATCCGGAAGTTGATTTCCCGCATGCCCACGCTGTGGGTCGCCTTGGTCTTGAATGAAACGGTCCCCCGGCTGGGGTTGTTGACCGTCACATCGAGAATCACCGGCGGCGCAGCCAGCACCGACGTGACCTGACGCAACTGCTCGATCATGTCCTTTTGCCCGCTCTGGGAGGTCCCCTCAAGCTTTTCCTTGCCCCATTGATCGTGGTCCCTTTTCGCCCGACCTCGAGGAATAAGCACTTTTCCGGAAACAAGGTTGCTCTTCTGCCCATCCTCGTCTTCCACCTGGATGGTATAGGGAATCGACTCCTGATCTTCCAGGACACCGGTCTCGAGAACCGCATTGACCTCTCCCGTGTAGCCCGACCGTGTCTTCTTGTTGTCGTAGGGATCGATCTTAATCTCCTTGACTTCGCTCCCGGCAGCCACCCTGACCAAAACGACTGCCTCTGAAGACTGCCATTGTAGATTCACCGAAACCTGCGTGTCCAGGTACTGGGCGTCGTATCTCGTAATCTCGGGTTTCTTTGCCTCCGCATCGATCCCGGTCAGACACAGAACGGCCAGAATCGCCGACAGATACAATCCAATCTTCTTTTTCACAATTCCCTCTCCTCTGTATCAGTCTTAGTTGCTCCCCATTGCCATTTCCTTTGGAGAGACCGGTTTGATGTTGAACGACTCGTCAACAAGGGAAATCCGGGCATCCCACTTCCTGGGCTTCATATCATCCGATACTTCCGCGTCGATCAGGACAATGCCGATCTTCTGACGGATGATCTTGTCCGTCGCGGGATCGATCCGAGAAAAAATCACCCCTGAATAATTCTGACAATCCTCGACGGTTGGCCATGCAGGAAAGGCAATGGTCATGGTCTTGCGTCTCGGATCGGTCGATTTCAATTCAATAACCCATGCGGCGACCGTGTCCCGGCTCTTCGCGTTGGCCTTCGGACAGGACCAGATGACGTTGCGGGGAAGGGATTTTCCCGCCCCCGGTTCGATAAGCCTCAACGACGCCTTGGCAAAAAGGCCCGCCTTGGGGAAATCGACTGTTTTCTCCAGTTCCAGCGGCCGGTTCCCCGATTCCTGCTTTGTATAGGATTTCTGGTCGATCGTGTGGAGTTTGTAGGCCACCACCAGACCCTCCCCCTCGGTGCCCCTTCGCGCCTGGGTCCCCACCTCCGCTGTCGCCGTCGCGCTTCCGATCACCGTACCTGCGCCGACATTCAGACCGGCCTTGTTGGACTTTTCGTCGGAGATCTTGAAATTGGCCAGGCGCAACGCTTCCGTGACATAGGAAAGATTGGACTCGAAGGCGATGTCGGCGATGGATACAGGCGAAATAATTTCAAGGCCAGAAAGCTTTGCCTTCTCCACGCTGCCGCCGGAAGCGCCGATCTCCGCCTGCGGACCGGCGATCGACTGGCCTCCGAGGCCGACGCCCAGATTGTATGCAAAGTCCTGCTGGATGCCGCTCAGTGATTTTTCTTTCTTGATCTCGATTTCATCCGCCAGCGGATCTTCGATCGGCCCGAATTGCTTCGACCACGCACAGCCGATATAGGCCTTGTCCACGGGCTTCTTTGTCGTGAAATACTCCTCTTCCGTAATAGAAGACATACCCTTCTGATGTGTCTGCATCGCCGTACCGCTCGTCGACACGCAACCGTTCAGAAAAAACAGGATGATAACCGACATGACAGCCCACACCATACGAACGCGCCCATCCCTGTTTATCATAGCCATCTCCTCCATCATTTTTCGCTGACTTGCCCATTCAATCAGAACCGGCTTTTGTTGTCGGGAAGTATGGGATCAGCGGCTTTGTATGTCAATGAAATATTAACCACAAAATGTGGCATCCGGTACGGATTGTGGAACGAACGAAACGATGTGACGAGCGCATCATTCGTCTCCACGGAACGGAATATTTAAGTCGAGACCACGGGGATCCATCCCCAGGTCCCGTCGGAGCCGGAACGAAAATATGGTTGAGATAATTGCAAAACTCCCAATTCTGTCATTCCCGCGACGTTTCTGGGCGGGAATCCAGTTTGTAACGGCCTGAAATCATGGATGCCCGATAAGAGCATTCGGGCATGACAAAACGTTTTGCAATTACCCCGGTTGAAAGAAGAGGTCGGGCGGCATCCATAACGGAGACGCCCGACCCCGTTCTATTTGTTTTGGCGAAGACGTCTCGTTAGAAGTTCTCGGCCAGGAGCTCGAAGTAGGATTGGGGATGCTGGCAGGCCGGACAGGCCTTCGGGGGTTTCGTCCCCTCGAAGATGTAGCCGCAGTTGATGCAGTGCCACTTCACCGTCGCGTCCTTCTTGAATACCTGTTTCTTCGTCATGTTCTCGATCAGCTTCCGATAGCGCGCCTCATGGAATTTCTCCACCTTGGCGATCTGTTCGAAGGAACGGGCCGCCTCGGGGAAACCCTCCGCCTTGGCCGCCTTGGCGAAGTTCGCGTAGAGCGTCGTCCATTCCATCTTCTCGCCGGCCGCGGCGGCCTCGAGGTTTGCCTTCGTCGTCCCGATCACGCCCGCGGGATAGCCGGCGGTGATCTCCACCTCGCCCCCCTGGAGGTGCTTGAAGAACACCTTGGCGTGTTCCTTCTCGTTTTCCGCCGTCTCGGCGAAAATGTTAGCGATCTGCTCGTAACCTTCCTTCCTGGCCGCGCTGGCGAAATAGGTGTAACGGTTCCTCGCCTGGGATTCTCCAGCGAAAGACGCCAGCAGATTTTTCTCCGTTTGCGATCCCTTGAATGCTTTTGCCATGTTCCTTCTACCTCCTCATAAAGATTAGATTTTCAACTCAAACACCCGCAGGCCGCCGATTGGTTCTTCGCCTGACCGAACGTATGGGCGGCCCCCCGACGACGGTATTATACAGAGGGCACGGGACACATGCAAATTTTCTTCTGACCATGTTCCGATTCGGGTATTGGAAATTTCCGCGGAATCGTGTTATCTTTTATCCGATTGAAGGAGCAGAAAATGAAATATGTGGGCGCCCATGTGAGTGCGGCGGGAGGTGTCGGAAATGCGCCGCTGAATGCAGCGGAAATCGGCGGGAAGGCCTTTGCGCTCTTCACGAAGAACCAGCGGCAGTGGCAGGCGAAAGCCCTCTCCGCTGAGGAAATCGAGGCCTTCCGGACGAATTGCCGGAGAGCGGCGTACGGCCCGGCGCAGGTCCTCGCGCATGACAGTTACCTGATCAACCTCGGCCACCCGGAACCGGAACCCCTCGCAAAATCCCGTGCGGCATTCCTCACGGAGATGCGCCGCTGCGCGGCGCTCGGGATCCGGCTCCTCAATTTCCATCCCGGGAGCCATTTGCGTCTCTCTTCCGAAGAGGACACGCTCGCCCGGATCGCCGAATCGATCGACATCGCCCTCGCCGAAACCGAAGGGGTGACCGCCGTCATCGAAAACACGGCGGGCCAGGGGAGCAATCTCGGGTGCCGCTTCGAGCAGCTCGCTCGGATCATTGAGCTCGTCCGGGCGCGGGACCGGGTGGGAGTCTGCCTCGACACCGCCCACGCCTTCGCCGCCGGCTATGACCTGCGGACGCCGGAGGCCTTTGACCGGACGCTCACGACATTCGACCGGATCGTCGGTTTTCAGTATCTTCGCGGGGTCCACCTGAACGATTCGAAGGCGGAGTTTGGAAGTCGCGTGGACCGCCACGCGCCGATCGGGAAGGGAAAGTTGGGGTTGGCGCCTTTCCGTCTGATCATGAACGACGCCCGTTTCGACGGCATCCCGCTGATTCTGGAGACCCCGGAAAGTGAACGGTGGGCCGAGGAGATCCGACTTCTCCATGCCCTGATGGAAACGACTTCGCCATAAGGCGCAAAAAAACGATCCCGTGGACCGCTCGCGTCACTCGGAGATGCGGTTCCGGCCGCCGCTCTTGGCTCGGGAGAGAGCCCGATCGGCCTCGGCAAGCATGTCTTTCCCCGTCTCTCCCGCTTTCAGCTCCGCCAGGCCGATGGAAATCGTCGGGTGGGGGATGGAACTCCCGTTCGGCGTAACAGGTATCGCATCCATGACCCCCCGGTGGAGACGCCCGCCGATCTTCATTGCCTTCCCGATCGCCACGTCGGGCAGAATGACCACAAACTCGTCGCCGCCGTAGCGGGCGATGATCTCGGTCGGACGCAGGTGGTCCGAGAGCGTATGCGCCACCGAATAGAGCACGTGCTCCCCATAGGCGCGTCCGTAACGGTCATTGAAGGTCTTGAAGTGATCGATGTCGATCATGATCACGGAAAGGGGCAGGCCGCCCGTGACTGATCGCTGAACCTGCCGTTCGAGGACCATGTCCATCCAGAAGCGGTTGTGCACACCTGTGAGGGCATCGACTGTACCGTAAGGCCGGCAATCCTCGTCCATCTCTTTGTTTTCGGAGATCACGGCATCGGCATGTCGGAGGCGTGTGGAAAGACCGATCAGCAGATTGCAGGCAGCGGCGTGGGAAAAGTGAACCAGGGACCAGAGGATCTCCTCATCCATGGCGAGCAGCCGGACCGGTTCCGCAGCCACGACGAAGGCCGATGCCGGCTGATGGTCGATCACCGACATTTCTCCGACGCTCTCGCCGGGGCCGAGGGTCGCCGTTGGTTCGCTCTGGAGCGAAGCGAGATGGACGCGGACATGGCCTTCGAGCAGGAAGTAAACAGTTCGGTTCTGCTCTCCCGCGGTGATGAGCACCTCCCCCGCAGTCAGCGACCGAAAGGTACAGGCATCGAGAATTCCCTGGATCGATTCGAGGTCAACAGACTGGAAAAGCTTTATCTTGTTCAGTTCTTCTCTGCTGAACGTCTCCATCATCCCCCTCCGTTTTTCCCCAATCGCCGGTCTGCAGGCAGGGATATCTTGTAATGAAAATCTTCCCCACTGTCAAGACCGATGGCTTCGAAAGAATTCGAATGAGGCGGCAGATTCCATCCACAGGGGCTTCGGATTCAGCCGGCTTTTACGGCGGGAATCAGGGTGATGGGATCGAAGGCGAAGGCCGCAAATCGGCCATCGTGGCTGAGGCTGACCTCTGCGGCGAGCAGCTCTCCGCGAAAAAGGACGCGGGGAGCGCCGAGGCCGTCGGGTTTTTTGATGACGGACAGATCGCCAACCGAACAATCGAGACGGCGCGCGATCTCCCGGAGGAGCGCCCCCCGAACGAAGGCCGAGGGATTTACAGCGCCCTTCCCCCCCTCCAGCCGCTTGACGCGCCGACAGAGTCTTTGGAGGGCCTCCTCCGTGCCGGCCGCCAGCGCATGGACCCACTCCTCCGACACGGCGACTTCAAGGAAGAGTTCTCCCCGGGGGGTGATCACTCTCCCGGTCCGACGGCCGATCCTTCGCGTCGCCTCCTCCGCATCGAGGACCACCCGGTATCGACGGGGAATCGAACAGACCGCCGGATCGGCACAGCTTACGGCCTTGTAGGCCGCCTCTTTCGCCGCCCAAAGCGACCAGAGGAGCGTATCGGGAAACGGCGCCCTGGCGATTCGTTCCCGCTCGCTGACCATGAAGACGCGGCCGAGGAACCGATCATCCCTGCTTTTCCCGATATTTTCCGGATCCTTCAGATCGACGACATCATTACCCACGCCCGGCAAAGTATTCATCCTCCATGCCGGCCAGCCGTTCGATGATCCGCCGCGCATACTCGCGCTGGCGTCTCAATCCACCGACGTCCACAACGCCGGGATCGAACACCTCCACGGTCATCGTGAAACGCTCTCCGAAACGGGGCATCGTCCCGTATCTCTCCTGCCCGTCGCCCCGGAGATAGACGAGCATCACCCGGCAGCGGTTTTTCTCATCGAGAAAGCGGCCGACGCCATAGGAGAAGTTCTCCTGATTTATCCGCGCCGTCCGCGACCTCCCCCCCTCCGGAAAAACCAACAGCGACTGCCCCCAATCGAGAACCCGGCTGCACTTTTCGAGGAGCAGTTGGAGCGCTTCGCGGCTCCCGCCGCGCTCGACGGGCAGACACTTGGCCAGATAGCATAGCAGGACGAGGAAGAGGTTCCGCTGAAAATTCTTCCGCTCCGGCAGGTTCCAGAGGACCCGCCGGAAATGGAGAATATGATCCGCAAGGGAAAACATCCCATAGCTGATCACGAGCGAATCAATCATGGTCAGGTGGTTCGGACAGACAATCCAAGGCCCACCGTATGCCCGGTACAGGCGCTTGACTTCGCTCCGGATCCGTTTGAGGTCGCGGATGCGATAGCCCATCAGGCGAACGAAGAGGAAGCAGAGCGGCACCGTCAGAACGACGGCGATGCGTCCCAGAACGTATTGCAAACCGAGGAGGAGACGATCCCGCCTTTCCATGACGGCTTTACGCCGCCTTCTGCTGGATCAGCAGCACGGCATCCCCGATCGTCGCAATCCGGTCGGCCTCGTCATCGTCGATGGAGGTCCCGAACACGTCCTCGCACTTGATGATGATGTCCACAAGCCTCGCTGAATTGACCTTCAGATCTTTGAGGATGTGGGTTTCCGGCGTCGCCTTCTCTAACAGGGTCGTATCCTTGACGTATCCCCGCAGGATGTCGATGACCTTCTGTGTAATCTGTTCTACGCTCATTGTCTTTCCTCCTTGCTTTCGTTTGCTTAAAAAAGTCCTGTTCATGGTTCCCATTTTCTGAAAATCAGACAACTGTTTACATCGCCGAAGCCGAAGCCGGCCTTGGCCACGACTTTGAGATCCGGACATGCCACGGCCGCATGCGGGATCTTCCCTTCGTAGGGGGCGATCTCCGGATGGAGATCCTCGCAGTTCAGCGACGGATGTACAAATCCGTCACGGAGTTGCAGAACGACGGCCACGCATTCGATTGCGCCGGCCGCCCCCAGGCAGTGTCCGATCATCGACTTGGTCGAGTTGATCCAGGGGAAATCTTCCGGACCCCGCTCCAGGGCGGCCGACCAGTTTTTCACCTCCACCGGATCGGCGTAGGTTGCCGTCAGATGGCCGTTGATCGCGTCAATCTCGCGAGGCGAAATCCCCGCGTCGGCCACGGCCTCGCGGACACACCTCCTCGCCCCCTCCGGGTTCGGCGCGGTGATGGTGCCCCCCATCCGGTGGCCGCCGCAATTCACCATCCCGCCCAGCACCTCGGCGTAGATCCGCGCCCCCCGCTCCATGGCCGATTCCAACTCCTCCAAGAGCAGGAACGCCCCGCCCGCGCCAGGGACAAAACCGGCGGCGCTTGCGCTCATCGGCCGGGAGGCCTCTTCCGGCAGGTCGTTGAACTTCCGGCAGATCACCCGCATCGCGTCAAAACCGGCCCAGATGTAAGGCGAGGCCCCCTCCGAGCCGCCCGCCAGCATCCGGGTAGCCAGTCCGAGCCGGATGCGCGCCGTTGCCTCAATGACCGCCTCGTTTCCCGTACTGCACGCCGAGGAATTCGAAGTCACCTGGTTTCCCAGGGCCAACAACCCCGCGATCCGCGCACTGGTCCCGCTGTTCATTACCTGCTCGACGATCCGGCTCCCCATCCGCCGGACCTTCCCTTCGTTCACCATCGGAACCACTGTCCGGGCGATCGTGTCCATTCCGCCGACCCCCGATCCGGCGATCACCCCCGTTTCCCAGTTCACGCGGTCGTCTTCGGCCTCGGGAACGGCAAAACCCGCATCGGTCCATGCGTCCACGGCCGCCACGGAGGCGTAGCCGATGTTGTCGTTGATCGACAGCAGCTTTTCATGATCGAAATAGCACTGCCGGATCGCATCGAATCCCTCCGGAACGCCCCCGACCTGGCAGCCGAAGTTCAACTCCGCCAATTCCGGAATATGACGGATGCCCGAACGCCCCTCCCGAAGGGCCTGTGCGAATACATCCAGTCCGTGGCCGTTTGGCGCCACCACCCCCATCCCTGTAACGACCACCCTGCGTTTCATAACCCTTCCTCCTGAAGCGACCCATCCTGAGCGTGCGGCGCGTGACTCCGACCCCGTCCCTTCTCTCCGGTGAATCTATCCCGGGGAACCCCTTTCCCCGCAAGGGTGCCTGAGCAGACCTCATCGCCGTTCGATCGCGTCATAACGCAGTCGACCTTGAGCTGATTTCCGCGGAAATAGACCTTCTGCCCCGCAACCCGGACGAGCTCGCCGGGGCGGACCACACCGCTGAACTCCACCTGTTCCGCGAGTGTAAACAACGTAACGGGATCCTCAATGGACCTTTCCCCCTTCCCCCGAAGCAGACTCAGGTAAAGACCGAAGGCCACGACGCCTGTCTGGGCCATGGTCTCGATGAGGATAACCCCCGGCGTGACGGGAAGACCCGGGAAATGGCCCGCGTAGAAGTATTCATCGTTGCGGAACCGGTAAACGCCGACGATGTGTTCCTCGTCCAATTCCAGGATCTCCTCGATAAAACGGAAGGGGCGCCGCTGGGGAACCAGCGCAAGGACGCGCTCCCGCATCGAACGGTCAGCCTCCATACATCCCTCCATTCACATGAATCACCGTACCGGTAATGTAGGAACCCGCCGTGGCCAGGAAACCCACCACCTCCGCGACCTCCTCCGGCCGCCCCATCCGATTGAGGGGGATCGCGGCAAGAATCACCGCCCGGACCTCTTCGGGCAGGCGGGCGGTCATCTCCGTCGCGATGAATCCCGGCGCAACGGAATTGACCAGGATGTCGCGCCCCCGAAGCTCCCGGGCGAGCGACTTGGTCAGGGCGTCCATGGCCGCCTTTTCCATCGTATAGGGAATCTGGCCGCCGTTCCCCGTGTGGCCGACAACGCTCGATATGTTGATGATCCGGCCGCCGTTCGCGCGGAGCATATATTGGCGCAGGACGCGCTTCGTCAGGTACCAGGCGCCGCGGACAACCGCGCGCTGCGCATCGAACTGCTCGATTCGCATCCGCTGCATGTCGGCGTCGAGGGAGACCCCGGCGTTGTTCACGAGGACGTCGAGGCGGTCCGTCTGCCCCTTCAGCGTCTCCACCAGCGCCTCGATCTGGGCGATGTCGGCCAGGTCCGCCGGCAGCAGAAATCCGTCGCCGATCTCCGCAAGCAGGCGCTCTGCGGCCCCGCCGCTCGACCGATAGTGGATCCCTACGCGAAAACCCTTCGCCGCCAGCTCCCGAACGCAGGCCGCCCCGATTCCCGTTGCGCCCCCCGTCACCAATGCCGCCTTTTTTACATCCATTTGTTCACCCTCCCATCCGGCCGCCGACGGCGTTCGCCGACCGGCGGGGATAGTCCGGATAGGCGATCCCCTGAAAAACACCTGTCCGCGCCCCATGGATCTCGGCAACCGTCTCGCCGTCAACCGAGACCATCCCTTCCCCGATGACGATGCTCGCACCCGATTCCTTCAGATGGGTAAAACGCCGCACCTCGATCTCGTAACGCACGCAGCGGTTGAAGGGACGGATCTGGCCGCTGAAGACCACTTCCCCGCAGCCCAGCGCACGTCCCGACCCGAGCGCCCCCCGCCAAACGCAGAAAAAACCCAGAAGCTGCCAGATGGCGTCCACGCCGAGGCAGCCGGGCTGGACCGGATCGCCGGGCATATGGCACTGGAAGTACCAGGCATCGAGGCGAATATCCTGTTCCGCCACGATTCTCCCCTGACGACCGTCCGACCAGATTTCGAGGATCCGGTCCGCCATCAAAAAAGGCGGCGCCGGCAACCGGGCCGCAAATCCTTCCGGGGGGTCTTCCACCAGAGTGCCGTAGGCAAAGGCGATCAGGTCCTCCTGTCCGAAACGGGAACACTTTTGAAACTCTTCGTAGGTCATGACGCCTCCCGGTTTTCTTCGACGGCGAGAAGCAGTTGAACCCATGTCAGGCCGGCGCCTGCAAGGCAGATCGCTATGCGGTCTCCGGGCCGGAGCTCCTCCCAGTGTTCGCTCAACACGGAAGGCCCTCCCGCGCCGCCCGTGTTGCCGAACCCGTCCACGTTGTACCAGTGTTCCTCCTCCCGGATCCCGGACCGTTCGCAGACGGTCCGGAGGGCGCCCCGGTTCGCCTGGTGCCCGATAAACCGGAAGCGACCGCCTGCCGCGGGGCCCACCGCGGAAAGGGACAGCAGCTCGAGAAGCGACTCCGTCATCCGGCGGATGGCGAACCCCAGGGTGGCACGGCCGTCTTGGCAAAAATGGCCCTTCGTGGGAATTGTCACCTTCTCCCATGCCTGCGGGTTCGTTCCGCAATGGGATTCCATGAAGGATGCCCGCGAAGGCACGGATGCCGACAAAACGGCGGCGGTGCTGGCGTCGCCGAACAGGACGGCCGTAGAGCGGTCACTGAAATCGACCACGCGGGTCATGTTCTCCGGCTGGACGATCAGTACATAGGGGGGAAGTCGGTCCGCCGCCATCCGGTTGAGCAGATCGATCTGCATCCCGAAGGTCGTGCAGGCCGAATTGATGTCCAGGCAGGGGGCGTCGATCCCCAGTTCCGCCGCCACCGTGGCCGCCTCCGCCGGAGCCGTGTACTCGGGGGCGCTCCCCCCGGAAATGACGAAACCGATGTCTCCCGGCGCGAGGCCCGCCCGCTCGATGGCCATCCGCGCTGCGGCCGCGGCAGTCTCGGCGTTCCGGTAAAGACTCGCCTCATGGGCCGCCCGCGGATCGCGGTTCTTCGTCTCCCGGATATAGTCGAGGGAGAGGACCGTCCGCCGCTCGCGGATCCCGACACGTTCCAGGATCCAGGTCTCGTCGGTCCCGATCCCGAGCTCCTCCAGAAACCGGTTCGTGATCACATTTTCCGGATGAAAATGGCCGATGCCGTGCAGATAGAGCATCAGATCAGCTCCCGCCCAATGATCATGTTCTGGACCTCGCGGACCCCCTCGTAGATGTCGATGATTTGGGCGTCCCGGATCAGCTTCGAGATCTCGTATTCCGACATGAAGCCGTATCCGCCGTGGAGGTGCAACCCCTCCGTCGAGCAGAATACGGCCGCCTCCGCGGCGAGGTTCTTGGCAAGCGAGGCGTAAACGCCCCGGTCGGGCGCCCCCTCCTGGACCATGAAAGCCGCCTTCATCAGGGCCATCTCCGCCAGTTCGACCCGTTTCCACATGGCAACCAGGGTCTCCCGGGCGACGGGCATGTCGCAGATCCGCTGGCCGAACTGTCGGCGCTGCTGCGTGTAGGCAAGCGTGACGTCGAGGGCGCGCCGGGCAAGACCGACGCCGATGGCGGCCACCATGGGCCGCGCATAGTCAAGAACATCGGTGAGGTACTGGAATCCGAGCCGCCGGTCGCCGATGATCTGGGCGTCGCTGATCTCCACATCCTCGAAGGTGACGGTCGCCGTGTTGGAGAGGCGCTGTCCCAACTTGTCCTCCGGCTTTCCCGTTACGATCCGCCCTCCGCAGGGTAGCGGAATCTCCCGACAGGCATGAGATCCGGCCTCCGCCGTGTCCGGCTCCACGGCGAGCGCGGGGACGACGACGCAGGCAATAAAGGGCGAGGAGGATTTGCCGACCTTGCAAAAAACGGTAAACTGGGATGCGAACGAGGCGTTCGTAATGAAACATTTCGATCCGTTGAGCAGGTATCTCCCATCCTTTCCTTTCCGGATGACGCTCGTCATGGCGGAATTGTCCGAGCCCGCCCCCGGTTCCGTCAGGCAGAAGGAGGCCAAGAGCGGCCGCTCCACAAAGGGGGCCAGGAAGGCGTGTTGCTGCGCCTCCGTACCATGCATGGCGATTACGGCATTGGCCAGATCGTTGCACATGGCCGACGTTGCGATGCCGCTGTCCCCATAAGCAAGTTCCCGGGTGATGAGCGCCGTCGAGATGAGGTCGATACCGTACCCCTTGACTGCCTCCGGGATGGAAAGGTTCAGAATCCCGAGATCCCAGGCTTTCCGGATGATATCGAAGGGAAAGACGTGGCCCTTTTCGAGGTTCATCGCGTGGGGCATGATCTCCCGGCCGACAAAACGGCGCACGGTTTCCAGATACTGCTTCTGCTCTTCGTTCAAATTCAAATCCATCAGAATATGCCTCGCTCCATTGCCTTTTCGTCCCTCTCGCGAACTGCGGACGCAACAACCCGGCGCCGCCGCACGGGCCGCTTGCGCGTCAATAAGCAGCAACCGTGCCACAACATCGTCGGCTTCGTAATAATACAACCATTACGGACCATTGGCGCTCAAACGGCGCCTCCTTCCCGTAGAGATTCCTCCCGCAAATGCCGCCTCGGGGTGCGTAATATCCAGCTTGGGTGCGAAGCCCGCTACGCAGCGGTTTTCCCTCTGCTTGACTTCCCATGCGAGATTACGGTATGGCAGAAGGGACCAAGCAAAGATCTCCCCAGGGAAGGTGTCGAACAATCATGGAAATCTTCATGCTGACGGCGGTGGGCATCACGGTATCCGCTGCGCTCATGATCAACAAGAAACGGGAGCCGCTGCATCTCTCCTTCGCCGCCCTCTGCCTGGCCATCTCCTTTCACAAGGGGGGCGCCTTCTTCAGCCCGTTCTTCCATTCCGGCGTCTGGCTTCTCGTCGAGCGGCTGGGGTTCCTCGCCATCCCCCCCCTCACAATCAAGTTCAGTCGCGACTTCTGCGAGGAGCAAACCCTGCTCAAAAAGCGGGACATCCGTACCACGGCCCTCTTCAGCGCGGGGCTCGCCGCGATCCTTTTCACGCCTGTCGCGGGATGGAAGTACCTGGGGCCGTTCATCGACCTCTACGGGGAAACGGTCCTGCTTCTGAGTTACCTCTCCCTGATCGCCTTTGCCAAACGCAGGGCCACAGGCATCGAAAAGAAGCGCATCGTTTACCTCATCATCGCCTGCACTGCGGCCATCGCCACCTATAGCATCCCGCCGCTGTTCAACCTGGTCGTCGCCGGCATGCTCTACTTTATCCTGATCATGATCACCCACCCCCATCTGACGGAGCTCCACGACCTCATGACCCGCGCCCTGGTGATCCTGATCGTCACCCTCTTCACCACCATCCTCTTTTATCTCGTGATCGGCTTCTTCGGGAAAGGAGCCGCGCCGCCGTTTACGCTCGTCTTCATGGTCTCCTTCCTCATTGTCATCGCCATCGGACCCTTTCAGGTCATTCTGAAACGGCTGCTCACGACGATTTACCCCGATATCAAGGACGTCTTCACCTCGCCGTACGACCTGGACGAAAAGTTAGAGCGGGAAAAGGCTCTCCTGTTAGAGAAGATGGCCCCCGTCCTCGCCCATGAGATTCGGAACCCGCTGGGGTCGATCAAGGGGGCCGCCCAGTACCTCCGCTCGGAGGTGGAGGGAGAGGAGCAGCGGAAGCTTCTCGACGTGATCACCGAAGAGGTGAACCGCCTGAACCGTGTCGTCTCGCAGTTTCTCAACTACGCCCGGCCCTACTCGCCGGATTTGAAGCCGCGTCCGATCAACACCGTGATCGAAAAGGCGATGGCCGTCATTGAGGCGGACAGCCTCTCGGCCCGCATTCATGTCCAATTGGAGCTCCATCCCCATCTGCCGCCAGTCCCCATGGACCAGGAGCAGATCCACCAGGTCATTCTGAACATCGCCCTCAACGCGATCGAGGCCATGCCGGAGGGCGGCACGCTGACAGTCCGGACATCCCGGATTGGAAGCGACGCCGGCGACGCCGTAGGAATTTCCATTCGGGATACGGGGCATGGAATACGCCGGGAGACCATCAAGCAGATCTTCACCCCCTTTTTCACGACCAAGGAGCGGGGGGTGGGCCTGGGGCTGGCCGTCTGCCAGCGCATCATCCGGAATCATGGAGGAACAATCCGGGTGAAATCGATCCCGGGTCAGGGGACGATCTTCTACATCCGCCTCGAAACGGTGGGGTAGGGAGGAGGAGTCTTGACAGATAGGCACAAACCGGGAGATAGTTCTACAGGGGACAGATTTGAAATCTGTCCCCAAATCTCACGCCTGCGGGATGGAAAGGAAGGGACGGCGCCGCAATGAAACCAGCCAAGATCCTCGTCGTTGACGACGAACTGAACATGCGGCTGGTCCTCAAGGCCATGCTGAAAAAGGAAGGCTACGAGGTGGCCACTGCCGCGGACGGCCAGGAGGCCCTGCGGATCCTGAAGGAAGAGAAGATCGCCGTCGTCGCCACGGATCTCAAGATGCCGCGGCTCGACGGCATGGGACTCCTGCATCGGATCATGCAGGACGACCCCTCGCTCCCCGTCATCATTCTCACCGCTTATGGCACCGTAGCGAACGCCGTGGACGCGCTGAAGAAGGGGGCCTTTGATTATCTCACCAAACCGTTCGAGCAGGATGAACTCAAAACGGTCATCCTGAAGGCGGTCAAGACCCGGCAACTTGGCGACCGCGACCTCTCGGCGCCGGCCGGCGATGTCGATCCCTACCGGATCGTCGGCGCAAGCAGCCGCATGACCGAGATCGACGAGATCATCCGGAAGGTTTCGCCCACGACGACCACCGTCCTCATCACGGGAGAGACGGGAACGGGCAAAGAGCTGATCGCCCGCGCGATCCACCGGAACAGCTCCCGGAGGGAACAGCCCTTCATCAAGATCAACTGCGCCGCCATTGCAGAAAATCTCGTGGAAAGCGAGCTCTTCGGCTATGAAAAAGGGGCGTTCACCGGCGCCGTGACCACGAAGCCGGGAAGGTTCGAGCTGGCCCACCGGGGAACCCTCTTTCTGGATGAGGTCGGAGAAATCCCGCGGGACATGCAGGCAAAACTCCTCCAGGCGATCCAGGACCAGAACTTCGAACGGGTGGGCGGCCTGAAGAACATCTCGGTGGACGTACGCCTCATCGCGGCCACAAACCGGAATCTCCCACAGGAGGTCAAGGAGGGAAAGTTCCGGGAGGACCTCTTCTACCGCCTGAACGTCTTCCCCATCCATATCCCGCCTCTTCGCGAGCGGACCGAAGACATCCTCCCCCTGACCGGCCATTTTCTCGAGAAATTCAACCGGAAGCTCAAAATGCAGGTCGAAGGGCTGTCCCCGGAGGTCCGAGACTGCCTTATCGCCTACCCCTGGCCGGGGAACATCCGCGAGCTCGAGCATCTTTTGGAACGGATGATTCTGATGGCGGACGGACCCATCATCACGATGGCGATCGTCCCGCCGGAGATCGTGCGGGACGCGAATGAGCCTCGCCCGGCGGCGCCGGGTATGACGGAAACGCCGGGACGCGACGTCCTGAAGAGCCACATGGAGGAGATGGAAAAACAGATCATCGCCCGCTGCCTCGAGGAGTGCGACGGCAACGTCACGCGCGCCGCGGAACGGCTGGGGCTGAGCCGGAAGGGTCTCCAGCTCAAGATGATCAAGCACCGCCTCCGGAAACGGGAGGAGGGCTAACTTTCCCCGGGTTTGAGAGGCGAATACCGGGATACGGCGGGAAACCCCGGCATCCCCGTACAGTGGCCGGATGAAGAGCGGTAAAGAAAAAAAAGGGCGGCCCGGCGCCATGCCTCCGGTATCCGCCCTTTTATAACCGATTTCTCAATGGGTGTCCCGTGTTCTAATGGTGCGTCGTGGTCGTATGGTGTGTCGTCGTGGTTTCGCTGCCCGCAGTGGTCACAACCGCCGCAGCGGCCGCTGCGGCTACCGCTGCCCCCACCGCTACCGTTCCGACCGTTACACCCGCCGTTGCCGCCGTCCCGGCCGAAACTCCCGCCGCACCAGCCCCGGCGCCGGCGACGGTCGCCGAAACGCTGATGGCGCCGCCCGACACGACGGCGGTCTGGCCGGCCACGATGCTCGTTGTCGACACAACAACCCCCGTGGCGGAAAGGGCCGAAACGGACAGGGCGCCGGCCGTACAGGTGATGGTCGTTGTCATCTGGGTCCCCACCATTCCCACCACGATTTCAAATCCCGTCCCCCTGACGCCGGCAACGGCCGTCGGGGTGCCGACCTCGAAGCTGGAATCGCCGCCGATGAACTTCTTGACATCGGCCGTCAGTTTGCCGAGGGCGAGAGAGAACAGCCCTTTACGGGTCTTGTCCTTGACATAGAATTCCTTGACCTCGAACTTGGAGTTCGCGGCAAGGCCGATGGTGCTTTCATCGTCAAAGATCATCGACACGGAGGAACGGTCGCCTGTAACGATCAGGTCCCGCACCTGGATCGGCGATTTCACTTCAGGCTTGATGACCACCCCTGCGCTGGTCTGCGTCACATCGCCGACAACAGCGGTAAACTGACCGACGGCGGCAGCGAGGATCGTCGAGGGGATGACCAGCTGGATCACAAGCAACGCGACCAAAATAGCTTTCAATCGGGTACGAATCATAACGCCTCCTTATTCTGAATTATTCATTGGGTCTGCCTTTGTGGCCTTCCTGAATGACCATATCTGACCGAAAAGAAAAATCTGCTTCCAGAAATAACGCAAACAAAAGACACCTGTCAACAGGTTTTTTCTTTCGAGATCGACATATTCGTATCGAGCTGCCTGTTGGCCGGTCTTACCCCTTCATCCGCGCCGGCGCAGATCGGCAGCTTCCACCCTTCAACAGCCGGGCCGTTTAATCCTGCCCTGACCTATTCTTTTTCAAAAACCCGTCCAGCCAGAACAGGTTCAACTCGGCAAGCTTTCCTCTTGTCGGTACGCCATCCTTGGGATCCCAGCCCATGGCCTCATAATACAAGGTCAAGAGCTCTTCAAACTCCCGGCGATCCATCCCTTTCCCCTGGAGGGCGCCGCTCTCCAGAGGCTCGAAGAGCCGATCCGGAAGGGTGTCATCCTTGCGCCCGAACCCTTCGCGCAGGTTGAATACCCGGGCCATGGTCACGGCTCTCTCGCCGACCTTCATGAGCTCCCACAGGCTCGTCTCCCAGCCCGTCACCGCCTGAACCACCTCCACGAGTTTGGAAAGGGTCAGGGCCAAGACCGGGCCGGCCACGAAGTTGCACACACCCAAGGATTCGTAGAGCGACCAGATGAAGTGGAGGTAGGTGAAATTGCGCGCCTTGCGCGGCCCCATCTCCCGGGCACCGACCGGCTCCAGGATGCCGAGCGGGGCGATCCGGTCCAGATGGGGTCCGGGTGCTTGAAAGGGGGTGTCATGGGGGGCCCGGACATGGTCCGCGCCCGTCGGCGACACGGCGAAGCTCAGCCCCTGGCCGATCTTCCCGCGCGGGTCGTGCATGGGCAGCTCCTGCCCTTTGATATGAAGGGCAAACTTCTCCGAACCCTGACCGAGCTTCGCCGCTGCGGCCTTGACGCCGTCGGCCAGAAGGTTGCCCAGCCCTGGTTTACGGAAGGCGATCCACTCGATACCTTTCAGCATGGCCTCAGGATTCCCGAACTTGAACGCGATCCCCTCCGTGTCCGCCTCGGTAAGGATGCCTTTCTCGCAGCACTCCATCGCAAAACCAATTGCCACGCCGGTGGAGATGGTGTCCAGCGTATAGCGATTGCACAGCTCGTTCCCCTTGGCGATGGCCGCCAGGTCGTCGATGCAGAGGAGCGATCCCAGCGAGCTCAGCGTTTCGTATTCTGGCCCGCCGTAGTTGCTTGAGGTCGCATAGGGTCCGGAGGGAATCTCCACCGCCCGTTTACAGCGCACCGAACAGGCATAGCAGCCCTCCTCACGCTTCAGGATGGTCTCGGTCATCCGCTCACCACTGATCTTTTCCGCCCCTTCAAAGAAGCCGGTGCGGAAATTGTGGGTGGGCAGAATGCCTTGGGTGTTCAAAGGCATGATAAATTGAGAGGTTCCCAGCTTATGATACACCTTGCTCGGACCGTGCCGGCCGATCAGCTCCGTCAGGTTCAGGGAGAGTTCCCGGAACTTCTCCGGGTCATGGATCTCCATTTTGTTCGTCCCCCGGACAGCCACAGCCTTCAGGTTTTTGGATCCCATCACCGCGCCCATGCCGGTCCGGCCGTTGGCGTGCTTCAGCTCGTTTACCACGCAGGCATAGCGCACCAGGTTTTCCCCGGCCGGTCCGATCAGCGCAACCCGCGCCCGCTTCTCCTTGAGCTCATCTCGGATCATCTGCTGGGCCGGTCCTGTCTCCAGCCCCCAGATCTTTTCCGCCGACCGGATCTCGACCTTGCCGTCATTGATCCAGAGGTAGGAAGGCTTTTCCGCCTTTCCGTTGATAATCACCGCGTCGAAGCCGGAGAATTTCAACTCCGGACCCCAGAAGCCGCCGGCCTCCGCCTCTCCGTATGCCCCGGTCAGCGGCGATTTGGCCGCCACGGTGTAACGGACCATGCCGGCGATCGGCGCCCCGGAAATCACCGAGGAGGCAAAGATCAGAATATTGTCGGCCGACAGCGGATCGATTCCCGGCTTGAGCTCCTTAAGCAGATAGTAGGAAGCCAGCCCCCCGCCCCCCAGGTAGGTGCGGTAAACGATCTCTCCTGGTTCTTCGACCGTCACCGTCCTGGAGGTGAGGTCCACTCTGATAATTTTACCGTTATACCCATAAGGCATGTTCGATTCCCCCTTTCCCATCGATCATCGCGTGGCCTGACTTCTATTATACGCAAAAGTGCGCTCATGCAAATCATTTTCACCTGACATGTCTCAATCCTTGAATTTCCGGCAGGATGCTTAACGCCGAGCGGCCCCCGTCCGCATTGAAAAAGTAATGGAATTTTGCATGACAATAGTGATATCGTGCACCGAATTTTTTAAAATTGCGTTTTTAAAAGTGGAGGATCAATCGATGAATACCTTTTTCGGCAAGAAGGCGCCTTTTATGGTCGCCCTTCTGGTTCTGCTCATCCTCGGCCCATATGGCGACAGCCGCGTCTCGGCCATCGACCGCAGCACCTACAAGAGCCTCAAAACCTTCAGCGAGGTTCTCGACATGGTCGAGAAGAACTACGTGGAACCGGTGGAGACGGATAAACTGCTGCAGGGGGCCATCAACGGGATGATCAAGTCTCTCGATCCCCACAGCAGTTTCATGACGGCGGAGATGTTCAAGGAACTGGAGATGGACACCCGTGGGAGCTTCGAGGGTATCGGGACCGAGATCGACATCGTGAAGGGCGTCCTCACCATCGTCTCCCCAATAGAGGACACGCCCGCCTACAACGCCGGGGTCAAGGCGGGCGATCAGATCATCCGGATCGACGGAAAGTCAACGAAGGACATCACGATCATGGAAGCCGTCAAAAAACTCCGGGGGGCCAAGGGCACCAAGGTGACCATCACCATCATGCGCGAGGGGTTGGCCAAGCCCAAAGATATCGAACTCACCCGGAACATCATCCCGGTCAGGAGCATCAAATCGAAGGTCTATGACGACCAAATCGGCTACATCCGGATCGTGGCGTTTCAGGAACGGACGGGGAACGACCTGAAAAAGGCCCTCCGGGAGATCGATGCAAAGGCCCATCCCCTGAAGGGAATCGTACTGGACCTGCGGAACAATCCCGGTGGGCTGCTCAACCAGTCCGTGGAGGTATCGGACGCCTTTTTAAAAACGGGGATCATTGTCTCCACACGCGGCCGCTCCAAGAACATGGAGAGCAAGGCGGTAGCCAGGGACGACGGGGAGGAACCGACCTGCCCAATTGTCGTCCTCGTCAACGAGGGAACGGCCAGCGCCGCGGAGATCGTCTCCGGCGCCCTGCAGGACAACGGGCGGGCGGTGATCCTGGGGGCGCAGACCTTCGGCAAGGCCTCCGTGCAGACGGTCATCCCCTTAGAGGATGGCGCAGCCCTGAAACTGACGACAGCCAAATACTATACCCCGAGGGGGCGCTCCATCCAGGCGGAGGGGATCACCCCCGACATCGTGGTAAAACAGATCCGGCCGCCGGAAGAAAAAGCGGAAGAAAAGGCAAACGCCGAGAACCACGTTCTCCGGGAGAAGGATCTGAAAGGCCACATCCAATCACCGACGGAGAACAACGTCAAAGCGGATAATGTAAAGAAGGAGACAGACAATCTGGAGAAGGACAACCAGTTGAAGAATGCGATCGATATTCTCAAGGGGTGGGATATCCTGAAAAAAAACATGAAGGGGTGACCTTGAACCGGGGAACTGGGGAACTGGGGAACTGGGGAACTGGGGACACGATGCGGCATCATGTGAACAGGGACACCTTGCGGCAAGGTGTCCCCATACAGGTTCTTGAAGCAACGTGAAACGATTTCCGTTATTATCGGTGATCTTCGCCGCCGCATCCATTGCGGCGGTCGTCCTTTTCCTTGAACGGGTGGAGCGG
>MNZQ01000060.1:21038-34303 GCA_001873745.1 Syntrophaceae bacterium CG2_30_58_14 | reverse complement strand
GCGATTTCGATCACCCGAAGAACGCCTCGGGGAATCGACGACCGTCGCCGGAGGATAGCGGCAACGATCACCGGAACCGGAACGGCGCCCTGCCCTCTTTGGGCAAACCAAGAGACGGCATTTGCCAGGCCTTCCCGGATCCGCCGGGCAGCGGAACCGTGGATCCCCGCAAGGTCTTCGAGGCCCATGAACGGCTGATGCAGGACCCGGAAGCCCTCTCCTATCTGACGGAGGTCAGGGGGATCAGCCCGGAGGCTATCCGCCATTTCCGGCTTGGCCTCACCGTGGACGGCGATGGAAAGGGATGGTTGGCCATCCCCCACTTCCGGAAGAACCTGCCCGTGAACGTCAAATACCGCAGCCTGCCTCCGTCGGAAAAGAGCTTCCGGCGGATCGCCGGCTGCCCCTCCGTTCTCTTCAACGGGGATGCGATCGGGGAGGAAGAGAAAAAGGAGATTTTTCTTACCGAGGGGGAGATCGACGCCGTCACCCTGTGGGACCAGGGCGTGCGGAACGTGGCGGGCGTCACGACCGGAGCAGGATCCTTCGACTCGGCCTGGATTGATCAGATCAAACCGCTCCGGCGGATCTACCTGGTCTATGATCCCGATGAGGCCGGACAGAGAGGAGCGCGGGAGACGGCCAGGCGGTTGGGTTATGACCGGTGTTTCAACATCCTTCTGCCGGATGGTCTCGACGTGAATGAATATTTCCGGTCCGGCCATGACATCTTCGAGTTCCAGAACCTGGTGAAAACCTCTCGCCCCTTCGACGTGGCGGGGATCATCTCCTTTTCCGAAGGCCTGAAGCAATTCATCGAGGAGAAGAGCGCGCCGGAGAGGGCGACGGGCCTGACGACGGGGATCGCGCCGGTGGACAGGATCATCCGGCACGGCTTCCGGAACGGAGAGCTGATCGTTCTGTCGGCGCCGCCCAAGACGGGAAAGACGAGCTTCGCCCTCCAGATCGTCTCCTTCAACGCGCTCTTGGACCTCCCTTCCCTCTTCTTCTGCCTGGAGATGAAGCCCCTGCGGGTGGTCCGGAAGATCATCCAGTCCCATACGCGGACGGAAGAGATCGGCCCCGCGGAGCTCGAAAGGACCCGGATCGACTACAAGGGAAAGCCGCTTTATCTCGGCTACTCCTACCAGAAGCCGACATTGGAAGGGGCCATCGAGACGCTCAGGGAGGCCGTCCAGCGCTACGGTCTGAAGCTGCTGGTTTTCGATCACCTGCATTTTCTCGTCCGGACGACGACCAACCAGGTCCAAGAGATCGGCCTGGCCGTTCAGGCATTCAAGTTTTTGGCCGAGGAGATGGAGATCCCCGTCATCCTGATCGCCCAGCCCCGGAAGATCCAGCCGGACACCGTCATGACGGCCATGGACCTCAAGGACTCCGCCTCCATCTTCAGCGACTGCGATCATCTGATCATCCTCCACCGGAACCGAAAGGCGAGCCAGGGGCGGGACGTTCAGGAAGGAATGGAGACCCGGGATCAGGCGCTGGATCCCGTAACCCTCTGCCGGATCGAGGGCTCCCGCTACAGCGCCGGCGGGGAGGCGTTGTTGTTCTTTCATGGGGAGTATTCGCGGTTCGACGCGATCAAGGAGAGGTCTGCATGACGGGGCAAGGTCATGCGACGCGCGGATGCAACTTTCGTTTTCATGAGGATCGGTATGGAAAAACGGATGATGGACATCAGGGAGCTGGGGGCCTACATCGGCCTGAAGCCGCAGACGATCCGGAACCAGATCTCGCTGGGGAGATTTCTGATTCCGACCAAGAAGATCGGCAGGCTCCTGAAGTGGGACCGGCGGGACGTGGACCAATTCCTGGACCGTCTGCGGAAGATCAACTGAGGATGGATCGAGGACAAATCGATTGACAAGGCGGCGCGGTGTGCCATAATCCTTCACGAAACTTGGAAAGGAGGTGGTGCCCAAAACGCTGTCTTGCCGATTCCTTCTCGAATAGCAGAGAAAGGAATTGGAGTATGGGAGTTTATAGAAGGAAAAAAAGAAGGGGGGAACCCGCCGGACCCTGGATCATCCAGTATCCCAAGGGTGTGGACCCCCGAACGGGAAAGATCCGATACACCAGCGAGAAGATCGGCTACAGCAAGCGCATGGCCGACCTGGCCTTCGGCCGGAAGATGCTGGAGTGGGAAAAGAAGAAGCACCTGGGCCTGGAGAAGAAGGAGGAGTACCTCTTCCGGGAACTGGTGGGCTGGTATCTGAAGCTTCCCGTGGCAATGAAGAAAAAGAGTTACAACAAGGACGAGCAGCGCGGAGAGATCCTCAAGGTCCATTTCGGGCTTAGAAACGCCCGGGAGATCAAGCCGGCAATGATCGAGACCTTCCAGTACGACATGCTGACGAAGCCCCGCGAAGGCAAGAAGAGGGTTTACAAACCGGCGACGGTGAACCGGATGCTCGCCCTGATGAAACGGATCTACAACCTGGCCATCCGGGAAGAGATGGTCGAAAGAAACCCCTGCTTCAAGGTGTCCATGCTGCCCGAAAACAACAAGCGCGACAGGGTCATCACCCATGCCCAGTTCGAGGCGATCCTCTCGCACCTGCCGAAGCATGCGGCGGACATCGTCACGACCGCCTACCACACGGGGATGCGGGCGGGGGAGATCTTCGGCCTGACCTGGGATCGGGTGAACATGAAGGAGGGTTTCATCGAACTGACGGCCGCCGACACGAAGACCGCGGAGCCGCGGCGGATCTACTTCAACGACGACCTGAAGGCGCTCTTCCAGGAGCTGGGAAAAATCCGGCGGATCCGCCATAAGGCGGTCTTCACCTACCGGGGAAAGCCGATCGATAGCATCCGAAAGTCTTTCAACGAAGCCTGCGCCAAGGCGGAAGTCCAGGATTTCCGGATCCATGACCTGCGCCACACGTTCAACACGAACATGCGCAAGGCCGGGGTCGACCGCAGCGTCATCATGAAGATCACCGGCCACAAGACGACGTCGATGTTCGAGAGGTACAATACCATCGATTCGGAGGACGCCCGGTCCGCGATGGACCGGTACGAAGGGTTCCTCCGGAGTCAAATTACTTCAGGATTACTTCACGCCCTTCCGGAAGCAATAAAAGAAGGGCGGACCGAACGGCCAACCCTCTGATTTTCTTGGTGCCTGGGGCGGGAATCGAACCCGCACAGCCTCAAGGACCGAGGGATTTTAAGTCCCTTGCGTCTACCAGTTCCGCCACCCAGGCCGGCATCATTGTGCGGGAAATCTATATGCTTTCCGAAAAAGGGTGTCAAGGGATTCATTCTTGATCTTTTAATGGAATTTCATCGCGTATTGTGCGACTCTGCGATGAATTTCCCGTGGTGGTTTTCGATGAACAGCGATCATGAAAAACCCGACATCCTGATCACCGGCGGTACGCTGCTGACAATGGCGCCGCCCGGTCGGATCATGGATAACCCGGTCATCGGGATCCGCGACGGGAAGATCCTTTTTGTTCAGCAGGGGCCCCCTTCCCTCTCCCGCTCCATGACCGCCCGCGAGATCGTCGACGCCTCGGGCTGCATCGTAATGCCGGGCTTGGTGAACGTCCACAGCCACCTTGCGATGACCTGCTTCCGGGGCCTGGCCGACGACCTTCCGCTGATGACCTGGCTCAACGACCACATCTTTCCCGCCGAGGCGAAGTTTATCGACCGCAAGACCGTGTATGCCGGCGCGATGCTGGCCATCGCCGAGATGATCCTCTCGGGGACCACGACCTTCTGCGACGGCTATTTTTTCGAGGGCGAGGTCGGCCGGGCCGCAATCGCGACGGGAATGCGGGGCGTTATCGCCCAGGGGTTCATCGATTTCCCGACGCCCGACCGGCCCGGACGTTCCGAACAGGCCGCCATTGCGGAACGGTTCGTGGAGCGGTGGCGCGATCGTTCCCCGCTGGTCACCCCGTCCCTGTTCTGTCACTCCGCCTATACCTGCTCGCCGGAAACCCTCCAGACCGTCAAGGCAGCGGCGCGCCGAACCGGGGTCTCCTTTCAGATCCACCTGGCGGAGACCCGCGAGGAGGTCCGTCTGCTCCGGGAGCGTTACGGCAGGAAGCCGGTTCAACACCTTCGCGATCTCGATCTGCTCGATGAGAATACCATCGCCGCTCACTGTATCTGGCTGGGCGGGGAAGAACTGGACCTTCTTGCGGAAGGCAGGGTCAAGGTCGCGCATGACCCGGAGAGCAACATGAAGCTTGGCGCAGGCGTAGCCCCCGTGCCGGAGATGCTGCGCCGTGGGATCGATGTGGGGCTGGGGACGGACGGCTGCGCAAGCAACAACGATCTCGATCTCTTCGGCGAGATGGGGATGGCCGCAAAGCTTCACAAGGTTTTTTCCGGAGATCCGACGGCACTGCCGGCGGAGAGGGTTGTCGAGATGGCGACCATCGGCGGGGCGCGCGTCCTGGGCATGGCGGACCGGATCGGTTCCATCGCCCCGGGAAAAGAGGCGGACATCATTCTGGTGGACATCCGGAAACCGCACCTGACACCCCTTTACCACCCTTTTTCGCACCTCGTCTATGCGGCCCGCGGGGCCGACGTGGCGACCAGCATCATCGGCGGGAGGATCGTCATGAAAGACCGCTGCCTTCTTCAGATCGACCTTGCGGCGGTCATGGAGGAGGTCCGCCGAATTGCAGACCGGATCAGGGAAGCGGGCTTCCACCATAAGGCGGACCCTTTGTGATATTCGTTTGAAGAGAGACGATGGTTATGATATGTGCAGCGCACTATTGTTGGGCAAGGAGTGTCAATGGCGGAAACGGTGGACATCCTGATTGCCGGCGGAACGGTTCTGACGGTAAATGACAAGGACGCGAAACTTGAAGGCGGCGCAATCGCCGTCAATAAAGATACGATTGTCGCGCTGGGCAGGAAGGAAGATATCCTGTCCGCATATCGGGGTCGGTTAACGATTGACACTCCGGGCTCCATCATCATGCCCGGCCTCGTCAACGCCCACACCCACGCGGCCATGACCTGCTTTCGCGGAATCGCCGACGACATGGAACTGATGGAGTGGCTCAGCGACTATATCTTTCCCGCCGAGGCCCGAAATGCGGATCCTGAACTGGCCTATTGGGGAAGCATGCTGGCCTGCGCGGAGATGATCAAATCGGGGACGACAACCTTCTCCGACATGTATATTTTCGAGGAGGAGGCGGCCAAAGCGGCCAAGAAGGCCGGGATGCGCTGTCTCCTGGGGGAGGTTCTTTTCGATTTTCCATCCCCCAATTTTAAAACGCCCGCGGAAGGGTTGGCCTGCACCGAAAAACTGATCCAGAAATGGGCCGACGATCCCCTCATCAACATCATGGTGGAACCCCACTCCCTTTATACCTGTTCACCGGAACTTCTGATCGCGTCCAAGGCCTTGGCCAATCGTTATCATATTCCGCTGGCGACGCACTTTCTGGAAAACAAGGCGGAGGCGAAACAGTTGAGGGAAAAATTCGGCAAACGGGCGACCGCGTTCCTTCAGGAGATCGGCCTGTTGGATGAGCGGTTCATCGCATTTCACTGCGTCGTGATGGACGAGGAGGATATTGGTCTCTTTGCCGATCGCGGCTGCAAGGTCGTCCACAACCCCGAGAGCAATATGAAGCTGGCCTCTGGCGTGGCCTCCATCTCCGCGATGCTGAAACAAGGGATTGTCGTCGGTTTGGGGACGGACGGCTGCGCCAGCAACAACAATCTGGACATGTTCCAGGAGATGGACACGGCAGCCAAATTGGAGAAATCGGCCCTTCTCGATCCCACCGTCATGTCCGCCCGCACCGTCATCCGGATGGCGACCTGTGACGGCGCCAGAACGTTGGGTCTCGATTCTCTGATCGGTACCTTAGAGGTGGGGAAAAAGGCGGATTTGTGCATTGTGGATATGAACAAACCGCACCTGACGCCCATGTATGATGAGTATTCCCACCTGGTCTATGCGGTGAACGGCGCGGACGTGGACACGGTCCTGATCAACGGCAGGGTCGTCATGCAGAACCGGAAGCTGCTGACGATCGACGAGGACGAGGCGATGCGGCGCGTTCGAGAGATCGCGGATCGCGTCCGGCGGAGCCTTTCGATCTGAACACGGCAACCCCGCCCGCAAGGATGAAACCTTTGAAAAATGCCCCTACCTCGTCATTCCGGGCTTGACCCGGAATCCAGGAAGTATCTGAAAATCCTGGATTCCTGCTTTCGCAGGAATGACGATTTGTCAGGCTTACGGCGAAATTCAAACTCTCGGGATGGGGTTTGCGGCATGGCAGGGAGCGGTCGATCCCGTCCCCGATCGAGCGGCTCCCGGCGAGAGTCTACTGGAGCGGCCGGGCGCCGTTGAGTTTTTCGTAGATCCGGATGTATTGTGCCACCATGTGGTCGAGGCTGTACTGTTCGCGCGCCTCCCGCATGATCCGTCGGAGCTGCTTCTCGCGGATGCCGAACGGCATTCGGTGAAAAGTCAGACTCTTTTCCAGAGCGTACCAAAGGCCTCCGACATCGTAATCCCGGAAAAGGAACCCGTTGCCGATATCCTGTGGGGCGCCATCCGCCCGGAGCCGTAATTCGCGGATTTTGTCGTGGTAGCCTCCCGTATCCCGGTTGGTGGCCGTTGCGCCGAAGAGATTGCCCACCTGGTCGATCTGGCCGCAGGGCTCATAGAGGGATGCGCCAAAAACGTCGCAGGCGGCGGCGTATCCCAACAGAGAGATCTCCTCGTTGAAGGGCTGGCAGGTGATCCGGCCGCCGGAATTCCAGGCGATCCCGCCCAAGATGTCCACATGCGTCCGGTCGTTGCCGATCCCGTCCGCGACGATCGCGATCTGCGCCTCCGGATGCCGCCTTGTAAACGGAACGCAGATCTGTTCGAGGAGCTCGACCCCCTTCTGAAAGGGGTCGAGACGCGAGGGCCAGAAATAGAGCAGCGCATCGGGATTGACGGTCAGACCGGTCCGGTTCTGAAAGGCGACGAGATTCTCCCGCTTCGCATCCAGGACGTTGTCATCCGGTCCGTACTTCCGAACCAGCGCCCCGCACCGCTCCGGGTACATCTGCAAAGAAGGCGCATTCATGATGGCCCGGGCGGCGCCATGGGCGTATTTCTCTTTGACCTCGTGGCGAACGCTCGGCGGCACCAGATCCCGATCCAGAAAGTAGTCCTCGACAACCTCCCGCAGGAATTTCTCGCCGACGAAATTGATCATGGTGGCATTCTTGATCGCGGTCGCCTGGCAGTCGATGCACGCCTTCCCGCGCGTCTCGGTGAAATAGAGCCGATCCGAGATGCTGCCCAGATTGATCCCGCCAAAGAGATCCAGCGGAAGGCAGGCCGTGAAGACGTTGTGCACCGTATGGAGGATGGACAGTCCGGTCGCATTGGCGTAGGCGGTAATCACCCCCCCGGCCATCCAGTCGTGGCTGTGGAGGATCAGCCTCCCCTCGCTGCGCGCCCTCACCGTTTTGATGACGTTGTTCACGATCTCCCGCTGGAATTCCACGGCGGTCAGGATCGGGTCGCCCGCGTAGGCGCTCAGGTTGTCGGTGAAGATCGAAGAGCTGATCAGGTGGATCTTGTCGGAATCGATCTTGTAGCGCACCTCCCGCCACTGAAGTTCGTTCATCTGCGCCTCCCGCTGAAACCGCTTCTTCAGGTTGAGGAGCGCCAGATGGACGTCGAACCCCCGTTCGGTAAGGCCCTCGCAGAGTGCGGAAACCACCTCCCCCTGTCCCCCGCTCTTGCCGGAGACGAACCGGGCGAGCGCGCCCATGTCCTCGGGCAGCCTTCCCGTCTCCGGAGAGATGATCAGGATGGCCGTCGTCTCCTTCTTCTTGAGGACCACAAAACGCCGGATCTGAGACTCCAGATCGTCGATTTTTCGGGTGAGGACATGCGTCGGCCGGGCAATCGAGTTCTCATAGGGGTTGAAGTAGGCATGGACCGCATGATCCTCTCCGATGTTCTCGTGGAGAAAATAGACATGGTCGGAGGTGGTCAGGTGTCGCCACTGGGTCAGATATTCGCCCCCCGCCCGCCGCACCGCCGTTTCCATCCGCTCGATGTCCCGGAACAGCTCATATTGGGTGGGGTTGCCCAGCCAGCCGAAGGTGTTCCGGCCGGCGTCCGCCCAGGAGGAGGTGGCCAGCCCGTGGATGTTGAGGGTCGGGCACGGCGCATCCTTGAACCTCTGGGCGATCTCGGTCGGCGTCGCCGCGATAATGCTATCATGTTTTTCCAGCGCCTCCGGAAGCCCCCGCCAGAAATCGAAGATCCCGAGGTTGCTCCAGATGTGCTCGCCAATGTGCTCGAAATCGTAGCCTAACATCACCGCCTCGCCGTCAACCCGGGCGATGTACTGCGCATAGGTTTCCGGCGTGATCGGGGCGTGGGGAAAGCGGAAGGCGATGTCGTCGCTCAGCTCCCGGTTCCTTGGGATGACGATGAGGTTCGTATCCCTGGCGCGGAAGACGGCATTGGGGGAGACGGCCTCCCCTTCTCCCTCGCCGCTGAACATGTCGTCCCGCTTCTCGCAGAGGATCGACTGGTAGCCCATGTCGGCCACCGCTTCCGCGATCGGGTTATTGTACATCAGTTCGGTGTTCCTAAACGAGGTCGGAACGATCCCGAAGAGCCTCTTCATCATCTCCCGGTGCAGGGAGACCTGTTCCCGGAACTCCACCCGCAGCGGATCCTCGAAGAGGCTGGTCAGCGAATGGTAATAGGTCTCGTCGAGGCACTCGACCTGGTCGTTCTTTTCTCCGGCATCTAAGAGCGCCTGGAGCGCCCGGATCACGTCGGGCCGGTAAAGTTCCGCCTGCTCTAAAAACGTCCCGGACATGGACAGGGTGATTTTGAATGAAGGATGGGCGGCGATCAGTTCCGCAAACATCCGGGTCGCCGGGAGATAACACTTCTCCGCGACCTTGAGGAAGATGGCCCGGTTCTTCTCGTCCCAAAGAAACTTGCCCCGCTCCGGATGGAGCCGAAACGGCTGATGGAGCTGAAAATAAAACGTGACGAGCGGCATGTTCACACCTCAGCGGCTGATCAGATGATTCCCCCGATCCATTTATAAAGGAATATACCCGCAAAATCAACAGCGGAAGATCGCGGTCTTCACGAGCGGGATAAAAACCTTGATTTCCTGAAATGGTTCAAGTATATTGACAATCAAGCGGAGGGGATATGTCGGCAACCGATCATGCAGGAAAAATATTGTGCCCGAAAATATTTCTGCTTTTGCTGGTGATGAACCTTCTGTTCTTCACCGCACCCGCATGTGATGCGGATATCTACAAGTACACGGATTCCGAAGGGGTCATCCATCTGACCAACATTCCCACGGAGCACGGCGTTCCCTATGTTCTCGTGATGAAGGAAAAAAGGGTCATCATCCAGTTGAAAGGGGATATGGCCGGCTACGCTGATCTGATCGCCAAGGCTTCGTCAAAATACCGCATCGACTCCTCCTTAGTCAAAGCCGTCATCAAGGCGGAATCGAACTTCAACCACCGGGCCGTCTCCCCGGTCGGCGCCCAAGGCTTGATGCAACTGATGCCGGCGACGGCGGCCTCGCTGCAGGTCCGGGACGCCTTCCATCCTGAAACCAATATCGACGGCGGCGTCCGCTATCTCCGCTACCTCATGAATCTCTTCAACGGCAATCTCCCCCTCGTCCTGGCGGCCTACAATGCGGGCGAAAACGCCGTCCTGCGGAACAACAACCGCATCCCCCCCTATCGAGAGACGCAGACCTACGTAAAGCGCGTCCTCAATTTGTTCGACCAGTACAGAGGCAGCGGGACCCCCTAAAAAACATAGTGCTGAGGACTGAGTGAAGCACTCAGCACTTGGCACTCAGCACTTTTTTCAGGGCGCCCGCATCACCATCAGATAATCCTTGAGGCTGTTCAATTTCTTTTCCTTGATCCCGGGCACGGCAACGAGATCCGCGAGATCGTGGAACGCACCCTTTTCCAGGCGCAACTGCACGATCTGCGCCGCCATTCGGTCGCCGATGCCGGGCACCAGCGAAAGATCCCCCTCCGAGGCGCGGTTAAGATCGATCCGGAGACCCAGGGCAAGCCTCCGGGCGGCAGCCATTTCACCGAGGGTCACTTCTCCCGAGGGGGAGATCACCAGCAGGGCGCCGTCTGAAATCCCCCGCTCCGGGCTATGCAACCTCGCATCGCCTTCCGGCATGCCAACGACTTTGGATATCTGATCCAACGCCGTCCCTTGCGGCATAAAATAGATCCCTTCCGCCCGACCGCCGCGGACCTCGATCGCCACACTCCCCGCCTCCTGACGTCCCCAGGGGATGGGTGAAGGGGACATCTTGCCGCAAGGTGTCCCTGTATCCGGCTGCCGGGCCTGGAGAAGGGAGAACCCGTAATAGAACAGGGAGAGCATCAGAACCGTCAGGGCGCCCAACTTCTGTCCCTCGGATACAAGCATTCAGGGTTCCTTTCCCAGACCGAAGGCGTCGTGCAGAACCGTGACGGCCAGTTCCGTGTACTTCGCCTCCACGACGCAGGAGACCTTGATCTCGGAGGTGCTGATCATCATGATGTTGATCCCCTCGCGGGCGAGCGTAGCGAACATCCGGGCCGCAACGCCGGAGTGGCTGATCATGCCGACGCCGATGATGGAAACCTTCGCGACATTGTCGTCAACCTCGAATTTTTCCGCGCCCACATCCCGAACCACCTCGGAAATGATCCGCGTCGCTTCGCGAACATCCTTCCGGGAGACCGTAAAGGTGAGATCCGTATGCCCCTGGATGCTCGCATTCTGGATGATCATATCGACGAGGATGTTATGGTCCGAAAGGGGTATGAAGAGCCGGGCCGCCACGCCGGGCCGGTCCGGGACATGAATCACCGTGATTTTCGCCTGATCCCGGTCATAGGTTACGCCGGACACCACTTCCTTCTCCATCTCCTTTTCCTCCCTGGTCACCAAAGTTCCCCCTTCATCCGTGAACGAAGACTTGACATAGACCGGCACATTGAATTTTTTGGCAAGCTCCACGGAGCGCGGCTGGAGCACCTTGGCGCCGGCCCTTGCCATCTCCAGCATCTCATCGTAGGTGATCCGGTCCAGCCTCCGGGCGTTGCTGCAGATGTTGGGATCGGTGGTATAGACCCCGTCCACATCGGTATAGATGTCGCAAACATCGGCCTTGAGCGCGGCAGCCAGGGCCACGGCGCTGGTATCCGATCCTCCCCGCCCCAGCGTGGTGATGTTGTTTTCCGGATCGATGCCCTGGAACCCGGCAACAACCACAATGACCCCCTTCTTCAGTTCAGCGCGGATCGCCTCCGTATCCACACTTAGGATGCGGGCCTTTTTGAAGGCCTGATCGGTATGGACCCGAACCTGAAACCCGAGGAAGGATTTCGCCGGGCATCCCATACCGTTCAGCATGATCGCCAGCAGCGTGACCGTAACCTGCTCGCCGGTGGAGATCAGGGAATCGTACTCCCTGGGATCGGGCTCCTCCGCCGCCTGCTGCGCAAGCTGGATCAGACGATCCGTCTCCCCCGACATCGCCGACAGGACGACGACCACGTCATTCCCCTCTTCCCTCGTCCGGATCACCTTCTTGGCCACACGCGCAATCTTGTCGAGATTGCCGACCGAAGTGCCGCCGTACTTCTGAACCACCAGAGCCATCGGCTAACATCCTCCCTCTTTGAATATCCGCTCCCAGCGGCCGACGCGATCCCTACAATCGGAAAGCTCCATTTTTCTGACGTTCTCTTCCAGATAGGTCAACGCGACGCAGACGGCCCCATCCGGAACGGCCTCCCGGATTCTCTCCGCCCATTCGATAACGGTCACGCCCGCACCGGAAAGGCACTCTTCATATCCCGTATTGGCGAGATCGGCGGCGCCTTGCAGACGGTAGAGATCGACATGGAAAAGGGGCGCCTCCCGTCCCGGATATTCGTTGATCAGCGTAAAGGTCGGCGACGTGACTGCATAATTCTCCGGAACACCGAGCCCACGGGCAATGCCCTGGGTGAGGCAGGTCTTGCCCGATCCCAATTCCCCCGTCAGCGCAACCACATCGCCCGCTTTCAGACCTTCACCCAGAATCCGTCCGATCCGGACGGTCTCGGCGGGACTTTTTGAAATCAACACCACCGAAGATCGCTCCGCAGTCACAACGATTCCTCCGACATTTCACCGTTCAAGAATGACGATCGCCGTCGCATGGGCGTTCGTATGGGAAATGGTCAGATGAACCGCCCGGATCTCGTGCGCCTCCAGAAAAGAGCTTGCCCCGCCGGCAAGCTTGAGCACCGGCTTTCCCCTCTCATCATGGATCGTTTCAATATCGCGAAAACGAACCCCGCCACCCATTCCCAGACCGATGGCCTTGAGAAAGGCCTCCTTCACGGCAAAGCGGGCGGCGAAATGGACCGCCGGGCGCGCCCGTTGGTTACAGTACCGGATCTCCTCCGCGGAATAGATCCGGCAGAGGAACTTTTCCTCCCATTTTTTCAGGATGGTTTCGATCCTGCCGATCTCCACGAGATCGATCCCCACGCCGAAGATCATCTTACGCCCTGCTCACGGCATCTGCCATGGCTGCGACCTTCTTCATGATCGAAACGTCATGGACCCGGACGACATTTCCGCCGTTCAGGATCGCTGCTGTGACCACCGCCGCCGTTCCTTCAACCCGTTCCCGGGGCGTTCCTCCCGTCACCTGGCCGATAAAGGCCTTCCGGGATGGTCCGACGAGAATCGGTCTCCCCAATACCTTGAACTCGTGAAGATAGCGGATAAGCCGCATGTTGTCCGTCGCCGTCTTGCCGAAACCGATGCCCGGATCGACCATGATCTGCACCGGATCGATCCCTTCTTCTACGGCCCGCGCAATCCTCATTCTCAAAAAATCGATAATTTCGCCCCGCAAGGAACGGTAGGTGAGATCCCCCTGCTGCATCGCCTTCGGCGTACCCCGCATGTGCATCAGAACGACGGCCGCGCTGGCGTCGGCCACCACTTTCGCCATCCCCCCGTCAAAACGCATCGCGCTGACGTCATTGACGATCTCCGCCCCTTCCGCCAGCGCCTCCCGGGCTATCACCGCCTTCATCGTATCGACCGAAAGCGGGAGATCGATCCTTTTGGCAAGCTCCCGGATCACCGGGATCACCCGTCGCCGCTCCTCTTCGACGGTGACCGAATCGGACCCGGGGCGGGTGGACTCGCCCCCGAT
>MNZQ01000060.1:0-21022 GCA_001873745.1 Syntrophaceae bacterium CG2_30_58_14 | reverse complement strand
CGCCCCCTCCTCCGCCATCCGGATCCCCTCTTCGACGGCCCTTTCCGATGAATCGAACCGGCCGCCGTCCGAAAATGAATCCGGCGTGACATTGATGATCCCCATGATCAGCGTCCGTTCCCCAAGGACCATCTCCCTCCGGGAGGTCCGGAGCGGGAGAGAGTCCGCAGTGGCGTCCGGCGCTTCTTTCTCCGAGGTTACATTCGGGGATCGGGTTCCAAAGTCATTCATAGTCAGGCCGGCTGCGCAGCCGGCAGTGGATTCGCATCGACCTGCGCCCTTCGGATTCCGATGATTTCATCCAGTTCGGGTCCGTTCAGAACCTCCTTCTCTAAGAGCTCCGCGGCGATCCGGTTCAGCAGATCGAGACGATCCGAGAGGATCTGCTTGGCGCTCTCGTAGCTCTTCATCACAATCCTGGAGACCTCCTTGTCGATCTTCCGGGCCGTCTCTTCGCTGTAATCCTTGTGGGTCGCGAACTCCCGCCCCAGGAAGATCTGTTCCTCCTTCTTCCCATAGCTCAGGGGCCCCATTTCTTCGCTCATGCCCCATTCGCAAACCATTTTGCGGGCAAGGGCCGTCGCCCGTTCGATATCGTTTCCGGCGCCAGTGGTGAAATCCTTCAGAATCAGCTCCTCTGCTGCGCGTCCGCCCAGCAGGATCACGATATTGTTCAACAGATATTCGCGCGGATAGGTGTGCTTTTCATCGACCGGCAACTGTTGCGTGAGCCCAAGGGCGCGTCCCCTGGGGATGATGGTCACCTTGTGAATCGGATCGGTGCCCGGCAGCATTCGGGCAACGAGCGCGTGGCCTGTTTCATGGTAGGCCGTGTTTCTCTTTTCCTCGTCGCTGATGATCATGCTTTTCCGTTCGGCGCCCATCATGACCTTGTCCTTGGCATACTCGAAATCGCTCATATTCACCTTCTCCTTGTCGAACCGGGCGGCATAGAGAACCGATTCGTTGACAAGGTTTTCGATGTCGGCGCCCGAAAAGCCGGGCGTTCCGCGGGCGATCACGGCAAAATCAACGTCCTCCGCAAGGGGGACCTTCCGGGCGTGAACCTCCAGGATCTTCTCACGGCCCTTCACATCGGGCAGCGGCACGACGACCTGACGGTCGAAACGGCCGGGCCGCAGCAGGGCCGGATCGAGGACGTCGGGCCGGTTCGTGGCCGACACCAGGATGACCCCTTCGTTCGATTCAAAACCATCCATCTCAACGAGGAGCTGATTCAGGGTCTGTTCTCGCTCGTCGTGTCCGCCTCCCAGACCGGCGCCGCGGTGGCGTCCGACGGCGTCGATTTCATCGATAAAGATGATGCAGGGGGCGTTCTTCTTGGCCTGGGTGAAGAGATCCCGTACACGCGACGCCCCGACGCCGACGAACATCTCGACGAAATCGGAGCCGCTGATGCTCAGAAAGGGGACATCCGCCTCACCGGCGATCGCCCGGGCCAGCAGGGTTTTTCCGGTTCCCGGTTGTCCAACGAGCAGCAAACCCTTGGGAATTCTCCCCCCCAACTTTGTATATTTCTTCGGATCCCGCAGGAAATCGATCACCTCCTGGAGTTCGGCCTTGGCCTCTTCAATCCCGGCCACATCGGCGAAGGTGACCTTTTTCGATTTATCCGTAACCAGACGGGCGCGGCTCTTTCCAAAAGCCATCGCCTTTCCTCCGCCGCCCTGCATCTGCCGCATAAAAAAGATCCAGACTCCGACCAAAAGCAGCATCGGCAGCCAGGAGACCAGGAGGGTCATATACCAGGGAGAATCATCCACCGGCTTCGCGGAGATCCGGACCCCCCTCTCCTTCAGCAAAGTGATCGCGCTCGCATCCCTGGGGGCATAGGTTCGGAAGGCCGTCCCGTTTGTCAGTTTTCCGGAGATGTTGTCTCCCTGGATGGTCACCTCGGTAACCTGGGTCTTATCGACATAACTCAAAAATTCGCTGTAGATGATCTCCGTCTGCGCGGTCTTCGGCTGATTGAAAAGATGGTAAACCATCACAAAAACAAGGCTGATCACGAGCCACAGCGCAATATTCTTCTGCAAGGGGTTCAATCCGTTTTCTCCTTTAATTGAAGAGATGGAGATGGGGTTTCCTTCAAAGACAACCGACATCCGCTCTCATGAATGGCTGTTCCTTATAATATCGTGTCATTTATTTCAAACCATTTCTGCTTTCAATACCCTTTTCGTCTGCTTGGTCACCCGGACCCGCTCGCTGATCCTTTCCCCGGCGATCCAGACCACGGATTGGGAATCGGCCAGCAGGGGGATTTTCATGCGGAGCGGTCTGGGGATCTTGCGGTCGATGAAGTACTCCTTCAACCTCTTTTTCCCGCCGAGCCCGAAAAGGTCGATTCGCTCCCCCGGCGCCGCACTTCTCAGGATCAGCGGAGGGTGCATGCGCTCATAATCCATGAACGCCTTCCGCGGCTCTTCTTTCATTTCCCGAAGGGTTGGCTTTCCGATTAGTTCGAGATGGATCGTCCTGTCGATTTCCGTCAGATGGATCGTCGCGGGAATCTCCACCCCATATTCAAACCGGGGCTGCGACGATTTTCTCTCCCGACCGCTTGCTCTTCGCTCTCCCTCTTTTTGGATTCGGAGGAGGCCCCCCTCCCGTTCGACACGGATCCCGAAAGGAAGATCCAGCGAACGGCATCGGCCGTCCGACTTGCGAAAGAGCGCCAGGACCGCCTCGATATGGCGGTAACCGATGCCGCTTTTTGAAGGGACCGCGGTCTCTAACAGCCGTTTGATGATGCGCCCCTGGAGGGCCTCATGCAGCCCGCAAAAGGCGGCGACCGGAACGACCGCCTCCGCCGCGTTGGGAGCGATCGCCCACCCCTCGATGATCCGCCGGACGACACCCTGCAGGTAATCGTCTTCCCCGCGGATGATGCCGGCGGTATGGCAGAGAGCCGCGACCAGCCGCGGATTGTAGTTCGCCGTCAACGCCGGAATGAGCTCGGCCCGGATCCGGTTGCGGAGGAAAACGGGGCTCAGATTGGAACTGTCCGTCATGTACGGAACCCCTTCAAGTCGGAGAAATTCAAGGATCTCGGCCCGCCCGACATCTAACAGCGGACGGATGAGGCGGCCGGCCCGGATCGGAAGGATCCCCCTGAGACCTTCCGGACCGCTTCCCCGGAGCAGATGCATCAGGACGGTTTCCGCCTGATCGTCCCGGTGATGACCGGTCGCGATCTTGCCGGCCCCGCATCGTTCGGCCGCCTCGTCCAAAAAACGATAGCGTTCTTCCCGGCCGATCTCCTCCAAAGACCGCCCCTTCCCTCTTTGCAGCGAACCGATATCGACCGTTTTACAGATACAGGCGATTCCCTTTTCGGCGCTGAGACGGCGGACAAACGCCTCTTCACGCTGCGATTCGGCCCCCCTCAGGCCGTGATTCAGGTGCGCCGCCGTCAACCGCAGCCGATATTCGTCCGCAAGCCTTGCCAAGATCTGCAGGAGGGAGACCGAGTCGGCGCCCCCGGAAACCGCTACCAGCAGATGATCGCCCTGAACCAGCAGGGAATGGTCTGCAATCGTTTTTCTGACTTGATTCAACATGTCTAAAAAAATGGCCTCAACAAAGCAATGACTTCAAATCCGACAGGGATTCGCAGGTCAGATCGGGGGAAAGCGCGAGGAGTCTCTCCCTCCCGGTGATGCCGTTGAGACAGGCGCAACTGAGCGCGCCAGCCTGCTTACCAAGCAGGACATCATTAACGCCGTCGCCGATCACGACCGTCCGCTCCGGCGTCGCCCCCCATTTTTCCATGACGAGTTGCAGCAGGCGCGGATCGGGCTTCTTGAAAGGGACGGCGCCCTCGCCGATGATCTCCCGAAAACGGGGAGCTATCCCGAGGGCATGCGTGATCTTCAGCGCGAATGCCTCCGTTTTGTTGGTCACAATGACCTTCTGTTTGCGATCAAAATGGTCGAGAACGTCCGGGACATCGGGATAGAGCGCCGTGTGGTCAAGCAGATGTTCCGAATAATAACCGTTAAACAGCTCGATCGACCGCGAAAACCATTCTGACGCGTGGGGGCCAAGCGCCCGCCTCATCAGCACCGGAATCCCGTCGCCGATGAATCCCCGGATCGTCTCCAACGGAAGGAGGGGCATCCCGACTGCTTTCAGCGCATGGTTTACCCCGGCGGCCAGGTCTTCGTCAGACCGGACCAGGGTTCCATCCAGATCGAATACCAGCAGATCAACCGATCTCATGCGGCCATCTCCTTTTCGACAGAGGTTTCATCTTCTTAAACAAGACTCTGAAACGGCGCAGAGAGGCTCAGCCGCGGGACCCAGGTTCTTCCAAGGCGCCCGCAATGTGACGGACCGTCTGGCGGTAAACGCCGGCATAGATCTCCGGCGAAAGGAAATAGCCGGGTCGCCGGGTATAAATATCATCCACCAGTTGCTTCACCGTCTCTTCGATGGAACCCGTGCGGCGGTAGAGAGCCTCGATCACGGCCCGATATTCTCTGGCGGCATCGATGCTGTGCATCAGATAGGTTCCCGCCTCCGGCCCCGTTACATACCCGTAATGGTCGGCGCCGAGGATATCGACCGCGAGCGGCTTCAGCTTCTCCAGGCTCTTCTGATACCGGGTATAATTGGAATTTCCCGCGGGGAGGATCATATCTTCATAGGGGATGCCGCCCCCGTCCGAGGGGAAAAGCGCGTGGATCTCGGGACAGTATGCGGAGAGCGAACAGGAGGAGTGGCCGGGGGTCTCCAGGATCCGGATCGTCAGGCCGCCCAGATCGATTTCATCCCCTTCCGAAACCGACTCACCGGCGACGTCGTCCCGCCAATCCAGATCGTGTCCCACAAGCGACCCGGTGACGCCCATCCTCTCCGCAACCAGGCGGCTGAAGGCGTTGATCGTCTCGATCCCCTTCGGCATCCGCAGGATTTCCCATGCCCGGGCCAACGCGAAAATATCGAGCTCGGGATAACGGCGCCGGAAGAAAGGCACCAGCCCGACGTGATCAAAATGGGCATGGAGGATCAGAAGTTTCCGGATCTTCCCTTCATCGATGCCGAAGTCGCGGATCTGCTTGAGGACGACCGGCGCCAGATAGCTCATTCCACCGCTCAAGATCAACGAACAGCTCTCGCCCTCTAACAGATAAATTCCCGACTCCTCCCGCCCCAGATACCAGAGCCGGTCCCGGATCTGTCCCGCTTTGCGGTTCCTCATCGAACACCCTCCGCTTATTTTCCATAGACCAGGATATTGGCGCCCGCCTTCAGGCGCTTCATCATCCCGTCGAAAGCCCCCTGCAGTTTCTGCCGTTCGAGAAAGGCGGTGATCCTTTTCTTTGTTTCGCCATCGAGCTTTACGACATGGGCGGTCTGGTGTTCGAGGACCTGGATGATGTGAAACCCAAAATCCGTTTCCACGACGGGACCGATCGCATTTTGCTGCTGCGAGAAGGCCGCATCCTCGAACGGCTTGACCATCTGGCCGCGGGCAAAGGTTCCAAGATCCCCGCCGTTCTGTTTGCTCGGATCATCGGAATTCTTTGCAGCCAGATCGGCGAAATCGGCGCCCGCCCGAAGCTTTTTCCGCAGCTCTTCCGCCTTCGCCTTCTTCTCCGCTTTCGTCTTGTTGGTATCTTCCGGGGCCTTGGCCACCAGCAGATGCCGGGCATGAACGGATTCCGGTTTCATGAACTTTTCCCTGTTTTTCTCATAAAAATCGGAGATCTCCTTGTCCGTGACCTTGACCTTTCCCCCAAGCTCCTGCATGACCAGCTTGTCCATTTTGATGTTCATTCCGATCTCTTCGCGCATCTTCGCGATATCGATCCCGTTTTTCTTCATGAGATCGTCCATCGTCTTCCCGGAGGGCAACTGGGCCTTCATGCCGTCCAGCACCTCCGTAATCTCCTTTTCGCCGGCGGTAACCTTTTTGGCGGCGACCTCCTTGTTCAGCAGGGTGCGCATCACAAACTCATCGACCAGCCCCTTGCGAATTTCGGCCCTGGCCTGTTCCAGGCGTTCGGCGGGAATCTGGTCCTTGAGCAGCGTCAGCTTCTGCTTCACCTCCGCGTTGAGCTGCGCCTTCGTCATCTTGACCCCGTCCACTTCAACGGCAATCCCCGCATCGTCCGCCTTTTTTTCGGGAACCACAGGCCGCGCGGCGGGCAACGCGGCGACCGGGGCCGCCGTTTCCGCGGGACCCGGCGCCATCACGGGCTTGGCCGTCTGCGCCTTCTCCTCCTTTGTGCCGCAGCCGACAGTCATGCCCAGAAGAAGGGAACAGGCCGCCACGATCATCATATACCGTCCTATTTTTTTTATCACGATCCATCCTCCCATTGATAAATTGATCTGTATGATCCCATTGCTGATTCTCCTTGCCGGCGGCAAAGGCAGGGCGAACCGGCCAAATGGACGGCGGAGTATATGCAAAAGCGCTGCGTACGTCAAGAAGGATGGTCGAGACAATGAAACAATGGACGATAGAAGCAGATTGTCGCTTAAAATCCTGGATTATTCGGTGCAAGGAGGTAAGAGGTTGCAGACTGCACTACAATTCATTAACGTGAGGTTGAGAATATCGTTGAGGATAGCAATTTAAAATCATGTCTCTTCAAGTTTAAAACTTTTCTTCCGAAATAATCTCAAGCAGGCATCCGCAACCGTATTGTCGTAAAGGGTTCCTCTATTCTTCTCGATTTCCTCAAGGGCTGCCTCAATGCCCAAGGCCGAACGATAGGGCCTGTGTGAGGCCATGGCTTCCACCACGTCGGCAACAGCAAGAATACGGGCCTCCATCAGAATGTCATCCGCTTTCAGATTTCTTGGATAGCCCGAGCCATCCATCCGCTCATGGTGCTGGTAAACAATCTCCGCCAACGGCCAAGGGGATTCCACATCCTTGAGAATTTCGTATCCCCTTTTGGCATGTTCTTTAATCAGGGAAAACTCGATTTCAGACAGCTTGGTTGGCTTGGACAATATCTCCGCAGGGGTCGATAGTTTTCCAATGTCATGGATTGATCCGGCTATCCGGATGCCCTCAATTTGCTCCTGGGGCCATCCCATCTCGGCGGCAATGGCTCGGGCGAGGTCCGCAGATCGGGTTTGATGACCGGCTGTATAGGGATCTCTGGCCTCCACAACGGAAGCCATGACCCGGATGGTCGCGCTGACCGCCTTCCTGAGACTCTCAAGGGTATCTTTGAGCTTTTGCTCCACCTCTTTGCGTTCGGTAATATCATGGCCTTGGGCGATGGTGGCAATCGGAGTCTTTCCGTCCGGCGCCATCAGGGTGGCCGAGTTCCACAGCACCGTCCGGTCCGTGCCGTCGGCAGCGAGGATGTCGATCTCCACGTTCTCCCAGCGCTCGCCCAGTGGAGTCTTTCGGATGAAGGCGATTGATGATTCTACCTGTTCGGGTGGGAACAGGATCTCCAACGATTTTCCGATGACCCCCTGCGATGTTCGCCCTGTAAGCTTCTCGAAGGCATGGTTGACGCGGGTGAGGCGAAACTCCGGGTCCCAGACAATGATCGGCGCATTGGCGCAGTTGAACAGGTTTTCCAGGTACTTGTTGGTCTCCCGCAGCGCCTCCTCCGTCCGCCGGCGCAGAGCAACAGCCGGAGTTTTGGATTCACTGCCCGCGTGGTTTGTCTTCATGGCAATCCTTTTTTTTCCTACCCAATCATGCCCCGCCGTGATTCCCGTTTTCTTCGCGTTTCGTTTTTCCGCTCATAACGCTCCCGCCGCATCAGTACTCAGATGAGGGCGGCATTTCCCTTCTCAAGCGGATGTGTTGCCGGTGGCACAGGCAGGATAGGAAATTGATCAAGCTTTATGAATCAGACAGGCATTGTTATCAATAATTTTCGAGATATGATCCTCCCTTGTTTTGGATTCTTCTCGTCTTCGCTATTATGCCCCGGCGGCCAGGGAGGTTTCGATCCGGGCGAGGCGTTCTTCGAGCCTGTCCATCGCCTCCGGCAGGGCCTGCTGCTTCTTGGCCCCGGAACAGAAAGCGGGGTTGTTCACCCACCAGTCCATGCCCATCTCCTTGGCCTTATCGACGGAGCAGATGACGAGACGGATCTGGATCGTCAAGAGCTCGACGTCCACCAGGTTGATCCGGATATCGCCAGCGATCACAATGCCTTTGTCCAGAATCCTTTCAAGAAGATCCGCCAGATTTGTACTTTCCAGAGAATGTCGGGCGCGTTGTTGGATTGCCATTTTCTTTCCCCCCATTTCACTAAGCTGCTATAACAATTTTCCCAAAGGTCCCAAATCCAGATTCAAATCGTCGCTTTCGAGACCGAATTCGCGGGCGATCCTCGCGATCTCCTCGGACTGACGCATCAACGTAAAACCGAGACGCTCAATCTCTTCATCCGTAAGGCCTCCGCCGTCAATCCTGCGGATCGCCTGTTTCTCCAGGAGTTCATGGAGGAGCTTGACCACGGTCAGAACCAGTTGGGCCAGACCGTTTTTTTTCTTATCCTGATCGAGGTTCATGCGCCGGGGCGAGGCCCGATTGCTCCGCGGCGCCATGGTTTTTGCAAAATCGCTTATGGCCGGCGACTCCACCCTCCTTAATAAAGGTAAGGCGAGAACATCTCCCAACTCCTCGCTCCTCGCCCCTTCATTCCTTGATACTGCCGGAGAAGAGACCCGGCAAACGGCGTTCATGCTCATAACACCAGTCCCTCCTCCCGCCGGGCCGTTTCCACGGAGGTCAGGATAACCTGCAAGCCCAGGTAAATGAGATCGATATCGGCAACCGAAATCATGACGTCACCCACAACCACGGCGCCTTTGTTGAGGATCCGGTCCAGGGCCTCGCAAAGGCTGACATGTTCCTTTTCATCCAGTTCATAATCAGACATGTTGCACCTCCGCAGCAGAGGTCTTGCGGGGGGAAAAACCCTTTTGTGAGCCTGACGTTCGTTCCATGACAGCGTCCTTGCTCTTTTTCTTTTGCTTTCCCTTGTCGGCGGACTGATAAAGAATCTGTCCCAGCGCGTCGAGATTTTCGATCCCCCGGGGATCGCTCTGCCGGGACACCACCGGCCGGCTGATGCCGGGGAAGGTCAGCGCAAATTTTTCCCGGACAGCGGATTCCCTTTGGAACAGGGAATGGCAGAGGTGATCAGGGCCGTCCGGCGTCGCCATGTTTAAAAACAGGCAGGGAACCGGAATTTCCAGACGCCCGCAGGCGGCGACAAGATCCGTCGTTTCCGCAAAGGACATCTCCGTGAGGATACTGGCCGCGTAGAGGGCCGCCTGCGACGGGTCCCGCAGGATCGCCCGCAGACGCTTCAGATCCTTGGACAGTCGGACCAGGCGCTGGGAGATCCCCGGCAACCGGAAGATTTTCCGGTACTTCAGGAAGAGTCTGAAGAACGCCTTCAACCATCCCTCGATGATCTCCGGCAATTCCAACAGTCGGATCAGGTGACCCGTCGGCGCCGCGTCGAGGACCAGGAGGTCGTAGCCCTCCGGGGTCAGGAAATCCATCACCGCCGCCAGGGCCATCAGCTCATCGATCCCCGGAGGCGACAGGTCCATGATTCGTTCCATGACTTCACGATCAAACGTCAGATCGAGGTTCGGCATCAACTGGGAAAGAAATTGCGCAAGCTCCTTCCGGTACTGATTTTTCAGGGCGACAAAATCGGCGGTGGCGTCCATTTCCATGGCCCATAGCCCCGGCGCTGCCTGCACTGGCTCGGGACCGAGGGGCATGCTCAGACAATCGGCAAGGGAATGGGCGGGATCGGCGGAAAAAAGGAGTATCCGTTTCCCTGTATAGGCACGGGCCAGACGTAAGGCCGTGGCGCAGGCCAGGGTGGTCTTGCCGACCCCGCCTTTTCCTGCAAAAACAAGCATCGCCATATCCGGTGTCGGCAGGGGGATGGGGCTGTCCACGCGTGGCTTTACCGGAGGCAGGGACAACGGGGCTTCCTCGGCGGGCGGCACAGATAAGCTGGGGACAGATTTTAAATCTGTCCCCTGACCGTCCAATTCCATCCGACCTTTCCAGAAGGAGCGAAGCGATTCCATGCCGCGTATTTCCTCGGGGTACATGGGAACCCCCCAGAGCCGGAGATGGGAAAAAACCGGCTCGTGAAAAATGCGGGCCAGCTCCTGCAACTGGCGGGCGCGGACATGACGGCAGGTGAGACACGGACTTTCCGGGTAGAGGCGGTTGATGACCACATCCACGACGCCGATGCGGAGGCGCTGCAATTCCCGGATCAGGTCCAGCGTCTCCTCGATGCTCAACGCCTCGGCCTGCATGACCGGAACAAACCGGCACTGCTGATGATCCTTGAGGAGTTTTTCCATCTGCTTGACGGAAGCGGCGAGTCCTTCAATGAAGTGATCGAGGTCGTCCCGCTCATAGGACCCCCGGAAGAGCTTCTTCATGTAACGGTGTTTTGCCAAAAGGGCGTCCAGGGCCTCCAGCCACTTCCGGATCATGTCGGGCATTTCCATGAGGCGCAGGGTATGCCCTGTCGGCGCCGTATCCATGATGATCCCGTCGTAGGCCCCCTCCTTGACCCAGCGGCTGATCTCCAGGAAGGCCATGAGTTCGTCCATCCCCGGCAGTGAAAGCTCCATAAAACGGTTGATGTCCTCTTCGTCCAGGAAGGTCCCCCGGGAGGCGATTTCCCGGAGTCGCTGCCGGTTTTTCTCCTGGAAGTCGTGGAGATAGGCCTGGGCGTCCAATTCCAGGACCTTCAGATTGGGGGGCGGCTCGGCCCCGGAGAAACTGTCTTGAAGGGAATGGGCGGGATCGGTGGAAATTAGAAGCAGGGATCTCTCAGGATGACGGAGAGCGAGCTCCAGCGCCGTTGCCGCCGAGGCCGTGGTTTTCCCCACACCGCCCTTGCCGCCGAACAGCAGAAGCCGCATGTTTCCATCGCTTAAGAAACCCGGTTCTCCTGACGCGCCGCGCATCGATCCTTACCTCCCTGGAGAGTATCATTGCCTTTTCCAAGATCATTCCGGGCTTGACCCGGAATCCGATCGTTTTCTCATCGTCATTCCGGGCTTGACCCAAAATCCAGTATTTTGACCCCTGGATTCCCGCCGCCGCGGGAATGACGACGGAGAGGGCGGGAATGACGACTTGGACCATTTACCGTACGTCATTCCGGGCTTGACCCGGAATCCAGAGGCTTACCGCCTCTTACGTATCACAACCATTTCGTCTTCGTCGTCTTCTTCCTCGCCGCCCTCCCGCTCCTTGATGGCGTCGAGACGGTCGAGGAGCGCCTTTTCCGCGGCGTCAAATTCCGCTTCCGTCATCTGTCCCGTCTCCAGCATCATGTAAAGTTCGCTGAGTTTGGCCGTGATGGCATCCGCCTCGTTCGCCTGTTCTTCCTCGGCGGCGCGGTGGATCTCCTTGAAGACCCAGAGGAGGCCTCGCGCGGGCGCCAGGAGGATGTCATCAATCAGGAACATCTAACCACCCCCGTGATTATGGACGGCCGGGCGTCCTTTGCGGGGAACCCGCCCCCGGCAAGGCGGAGTTTCCCTTTACCTCCCCTCGCAACTGTGTGTCGGCAAGACGCGGCGCAAAGATAAGGAAAGAGCATTCAGGAGCGGAGTTCCACGTCCACAAAATTGTGAGGCGCCCAGGGGCCATTGAAATCGAAGGAAAAATTGTTGTCGAATCCGCGCGCCGCCTCGAATATGGCCGCCTCGAATGCCTTATCCACCGCCTCCCGCCCGACCAGGCAGGCCAGATTCATAACGTCCCGCTCGGTCCGGGGAACGTTTCGCTTGATTTCAAAACAGGCGGAAGAGATGATCGCCTCCACCCTGTCCGTGTGTTCCTCCCGGTCCTCCTGAAGGACCCGGTCAAAGAGACGCCCGACCTCGATCTTGTCTTCCTGGGTGGGGACACGACTTTTCCCTAAGAACTGGTCCCTCGCCACCCGGATCTCCGCATGGGTGTTAACAAAATACTCGAAAATATTCGGCACATCCCATGCGACCCGCAATCCCATCTCCACCTTGCCATGAACGCGGCGAAGCTGTTCGGCAAAGGATTTTCGGTTGAGCGACAGGATTCGTTTGATCGCTATTGCCCCTTCCGCGATAACGCCGAAAGTGATGGGCAGAGGCGTTTCTTCTTCCATGAGGCGTTTCAGAACGGCCTGGTGCGCCGCGATATGGCGGCGTTCCGGGCGGATCTTCCCATTGCTGAAATTGCTGACGACGGCGCCGACCTGGCCGTCCGCAATAAGATAAACCAGCTCCCCGTCGATGCCGATATTGCCGTACTCCCGGTCCCCTGCCGCCGGAATGACGGCATAGAGATATTTCCCCTCATTTTTCGTTGCTTTGCCGCCCATACTGCCGTCCCCCTTTGCGCTTCCTCTTGGCTGTCATTCTGCGAAAATGTCATTCCGGACTTGTTCCGGAATCCGATCGTTTCCTCATCGTCATTCCGGGCTTGACCCGGAATCCAGAGCCTTAAATCCTGGATTCCCGCATCCGCGGGAATGACAACGAAGAGTGCGGGAATGACATTCCGTGTTATATTCCGTCGTCGGCGCTGCGCGTCAGCTTAAGGAATTTGACAGACTTGATCAGGCTTTCCTCCAGCTTTACCTCCAACAGGGCGCTGCATGTATAGCACTTTACCTGCCCCTCATAGTCACTGTAAGTATCATCGAGGTCGATGGTGTGACCGCAGGATAGACAATTGATCTTCATCTTTGCTCCTCCTTGTTCATCAGGACTTGCGCGCGAAATCTCGGGAGCTCATACAGGAGGCTATCCCTGGAAGGCCGCGCTTTGGCTTTTTACGACGCCGTCATGTCGGGCCCACTGCCCGATCAGCCAGGCAAAGCGGAACCTCCGGTTGACCAGGGCGATGATCTCGTGTTGGACCCGCCGCGCTTCCCCGGCGCCCAGGAAAAAACCCGTATGCGTCCGGCAGGCCCGGTGGCCGGCCACGCAGCGGTTCGTCGGAATATGGTGTGAATCACAGATGGTCAGCATAAGCTCCCCTCCTTTCAGTATCGGATCTTGAACGGCCCCGTCGTTGTCCGCGGCGCCTCCGTCGTCGGAAGCTCCTCAAGGCCCGGCAGGCGCTGGCGCCGAATCCCCTTGGCTTCCAGTGCAGTCATGATTTTCTGCCTTTCCGCCTCGATGTCCCGGAAGCGCTGATCAATATGATGCACCCTTTCCAGGGCGCTCTGTTTCTCCTTCCCCCGACGGAACTTTTCCATCTCGAGGATGCTCAGCTTCATATAGGCCTTGTAAGGAATCGTGCCTTCATCCGCACGGCCGGAGAGCGTCTTGATATCCTGTACGCCTCTCATAATCCTCTTCATCATTGGCGATCCTCTTTAACTTTCTCCTTGGCCGGTTTTACGGACCCGCAGAACTTGCTGATCACTTCTTCCACCTTCTGCATCATGACCGGCTGGCCGCCCCGGGTGACCTTGGCGGTGTCCGTGGCCAGAACATCCCGGCAGATCATCTGAAAAAACACATCATCTGCACGGGCGCGCCGGTTCTGAGACGCAAGGATCCGGCCGATGGCGATCCCCGCCCGGATGGTGGGCCGGTTATTGTTCACCCCGAAACTCCTCAATTCCCTCACGATATCCACGATCCGCTCGGAATCTATCCGGGGGAGTCCCGATTTCTTCATGACGATCATGATTTCCGTATCCCGGTCATAGTGCTCCAGGTGGATGGTAATCAAGCGGTCTATCAGGGCGTCCTGGGTTTTGTGGACCCCGGCGTATTCTTCGGGGTTGGAGGTAAAGATCGCCCGGAACTCGGGATGCACGGCCATGTATCCCTCCCCGGAGCGGCGCAGTTTCGGCAGGTTCAGAATCCCCTCGGAAAGGACGCTCAAGAGTGCGTTGTTCGCTTCCGGCCGGGACCTGTTGAATTCATCGTAAATGAGGGTTTCCCCTCGCTCGCAGGCCGTGGTCAACCGATTGTCCACCCAGAGGCTTTTCATCTCTTCCTCCGTCTTCAGGACCGAGTGGATATAATTGTCGACCAGTTTGTTTTTCCGGTAGCCGGAGTCCTTGCCCACCAGATCGGAAGTGCCGAATTCATCGTCCCCGTGGACCAAGGTTACGGGACGTCCCAGTTTGGACGCTACATGGAAGGCGAGGGTCGTCTTTCCCGTTCCCGCCACCCCGGAAAAATGGACAGGATAACCCGCCACCAGGTAGGCTAAAGCCCGCTCCGTGACCTGCTCCACATAGGGAGATGAAACAAAGGCGTCGCTGGCTTCGGGTTGAACGCTGTCTTCCCCGGCCGATTCGCGCACGGTTGATGTGCTGACGATTCTTACGGCATTCTTATTCATGAACCCTGTTCTCCTTCCTGAATTGTTCCATCATCCATCCTGTTCCCCGGCATTTCAGACAGCCATTGCCGGGGCGGAGGCGTCATCGCCCGAACCTTTACATAGAGGGCATGAGACAGTTGGCGACACGGGGTGGGGGATGAAACCCCTGCCGCCGCAGGTGGTGCAGGTAAGGGTTTTGACGGCCCCTGTTCCCCGGCAATGAGCACAGACGACCGCCGGCGCCCGAACCAGGACCTTGCCGCTCCCCCCACAAACACAACATGTGGAAAGGGACGACATGATATCGAAAGGATCTCTGCCCCGGCCACCGCAAAAGGCGCAAGTCAGTTCTTCAAATACCACCGGGTCACGGCTCAGACGTGCTTTCTTCATGCAAGCCTCCTAAAGAACCATTTTTCGACTTGGAAAGTGCGGGTATTATTTCCTGCCCCGTTTCGCCCTGGTCCTCGCTTTGGCGGGTTTTTCATCCAGCCAGCTCTTCTCTTTGCTTTTCTGAAACGGCATGGAGTCAACGACGGGCGCCGGCGTTTTGAGCTTGGGGGGTTTGACCGCCGGGGCTTCAGGCGCTGCGACCCTCTTCTTTTCCGCTTCTTTTTTCAGCGGTTCCATGAATTTGACCGGAGGCTTTTCCGCCTTGATCTCAGGCGCTGCAACCGTCTTCTTTTCCGCTTCCCTTTTTAGTGGTTCCTTGAATGTGACCGGGGGCTTTTCTGTCTTGATCTCAGGCGCCGCCACCGTCTTCTCCCGTGCTGCTTCCACCGGGGGCGATATGGGTTTTACGACCACCGGTTCCTTTTTCATCGGAACGAGCCGGGACTTTCCGGGACTCTCGCCGCGCCAGGCAAGCCGGGCCCCCAACAGGTCGTCCGCCGTCTCTTTGCGCAGGCCCGTAACCTGTCTTCTCATTTCTGATAGAAAGACTTCCCGGTCATGTCTTCCCTTCCGGGCCATATCATTCCGGTCTCTGGAAAATTCACCCAGCAGGGAGTTGACCTCATCGATCATGGCGGCCACAAAGGCCTCCCGCTCCCCACTGGTCTTTTTCGCCATCGCTGTGTGGGCGGCGGCGAAATAAGCCTGCATGGCCGAAACCGCGGTGGTCAGCTCCCTGGCATCCCGCGCCATCTCCTGCAGCAGCGCCTCTCGCGCACCCCGCAGGGTCTCTATTTCTCCACGCAAACGCGTCATGTCATCGGTCAGTTTACCCATGATGATCCTCCCTCGCCTTCTCCGAACGCGAAAAAACCTGTGCAAGGCGGAGGCTAAAAAAGCCCCCGCCCCACAGGAGTCATTACCTTACTCTCAGGCCGGAGCGGCGGCGCTGGCGGTCAGGCCAATCGCCTCAGCGTACTTGAGGTAGGTCTCAACCGAAGCAATCACGACCCTTGCTTCTATGGAAAGCAGCTCAATGCCAACCAGAGATACTTTCACCCATGCATCGATCACGATTCCTTTGTCCAGGATCCGATCGACAACCTCTGCCAAACTCGAAGAATCTGTTGATTTCTGTACTTTAGCCATCGCTATTTCCTCCCTTTCGTATGGTATCGTTTATTTTGCTTTACCGAACCAAACCTGAGAGGCGCCTGCAAGATCTGAGGCGTTCTCTTTTCTCATCCGGCCAACCTGCCTCTTGATCCTCGCTACGTACGTAGCCCGCGCTCTCCCGGTTTTTTTGGCCATCGTGGCGTGGGCGGCGGCAAAGTCAGACTGCATAGCTGAAACCGTAGAGGCCAGATCCTTGGCCCCGCGCGCCAGTTCCTGCATCAGCGCCCCTCGATCACTCCGCAAGGCGTCTACCTCTCCGCGTAAACGCGTCATGTCATCGGTCAAATTGCCCATAGTGATTTTCCCTCACCTTCTTCTGAAACCGGCACACCCATGAAAGCGGGCGCATCAAAAGCCCCCGCCCCATGGGCATCCTTCAATTAGTCTTATGCCGGAGCAGCCGCGCTGGCTGTCAAACCAATCGCCTCGGCGTACTTGAGATAGGTCTCAACCGAGGCAATCACCACTCTCGCTTCGATGGAAAGCAGCTCAATGCCAACCAGAGATACTTTCACCCACGCATCGATCACGATACCCTTGTCGAGGATCCGGTCGACAACTTCCGCCAAACTCGAAGAATCCGTTGATTTCTGTACCTTTGCCATCGCTATTTCCTCCTTCATGTATTGTTGTTATGTTCTTACCGAAAACCCTCAGCAGGCATGCCTGTCTCCTGTATAGCAAGACCTATGCCAGCCGCCAAGGTAAGCATGATAAACGTTAACATCCCGTATTAAAAGAATAATTCTGAAGGAAAGAAGGTGCTTTAAACGCTCTCGGCAGCGGTTAGGGAATCGTAACTATGGAACCCATTCCTGCGATGACGGGAAGGCTTTCCCTATCGGCGGGCGAGGCGGCGGGCGGCCGCCCCTTTTGAGAAATCCGCTCACTTTTTGGTCGAGTCACCCGTTGCGAAGGCACTTGCAATTCCGGCGTTGTCGGTGGCTCTTCGGGCGAGGTCTCTGTTTCCTCTGTTTCCTCTTGACAACCCAACTAATCAGGAATACACTCCCTAAAAGTTATCCTTATAAGGAGACGTTTCCGCAATGAACTTTCATCGAATCCTCGATATCGATCTGCCGCCCGGTCAATCCGCCTTCCTGTGGGGGGCGAGGAAAACTGGTAAAACCACCTTCCTGAAGAATAAATTCCCCGACAGTCTTCGCATTGACTTTCTGAAAACCGACACGTTTCTGGAATATCTGAAAGCTCCCTCGCTTCTGCGTGAAAGAATCCTGGCGAAAGATGAAAGTCGGCTCCGCCAGCCGATCATCCTGGACGAGGTGCAGAAAGTCCCTCATATACTGGACGAAGTCCACTGGCTTATTGAAAACAAAGGGCTGTCATTCGTCCTGTGCGGCTCCAGCGCCAGAAAACTGAAACGGGGACACGCCAATCTGCTGGGAGGGAGGGCCTGGCGTTACCAGATGGCCCCCTTGACCTTTGCCGAGACAGGTGAATGCAACCTGCTCAGGATTCTCAATCAGGGTTTGATTCCCTCCCATTACCTGGCAAGCGAGGCGAACTACCGGAAAAGCTTGAAGGCATACGTAAGCGATTATCTGATCGAGGAGGTTTTTCAAGAGGGGCTGACCCGCAATATTCAGGCATTCTCCCGCTTTTTCGATGCATTGGGGCATTGTCAGGGAGAGCTGATCAATTACGCCAATATTGCCCGTGACTGCGGAGTGGACGCCAAAACAGTGCGGGAGTATTTTTTCATCCTTGAAGATACGCTTGTCGGTTCGATGCTCTATCCCTACACCAAGAGAAAATCACGGGACATCATTACCCAGATGCCGAAATTCTACCTGTTCGACGTCGGCGTGGGAGGGTATCTCTCCCGAAGGATAGTTCTGGAAGAAAAAGGGGAACAGTTCGGGAGGGCGTTCGAACACTTCATCCATATGGAGTTGCAGGCATATAATCACTACTCCGAAAAGGATATGGACATCCGCTACTGGCGGACGAAAGCAGGCCACGAAGTCGATTTTATCCTGGGTGATGAGATATGCATTGAAGTCAAAGGGATAGACCTGGTCAAGCCGTCGAACCTGAAGGGAATTGTTGCCTTCAAGGAGGAATGCAGACCAGGTAAGTCGATCGTAGTGTGTAATGAAAAAGAACCGCGACTGTGTGGCGATATCAGGATTATCCCTTGGCGGATGTTTCTGGAAGAGTTGTGGAACGGGGATATCGTAGCGTAATCGTAACTATGGAACCCATTCCTGCGATGACGGGAAGGCTTTCCCTACCGGCAGGCATAGCGGGTAATGACGCTCACGATCTCATCATGATCGAAGGGCTTGCCGACGAAGGCGGCGATCAGCCCCTCCTGGAGGACCCCTTCAATGGTCGGATCATCCGGGTAGAAGTAGCCGGAAACGATGACGATCGGCAGATGGGCATTGGTTTTACGGAGCTTCCGGGCCAACTCGAGACCATCGATGTCCGGAAGTTTGGCGTCTAAAAAGGTCATGCTGAATTGATTGCTTTCCGTCAGAGACATGGCTTCCCTGGCGCTCAAGGCCGTCATGCAGGCAAGACCCGTCTTGCGGATAATATTCTCCAGAATCCAGCACATCTCCGGCTCGTCATCCACAACGAGAATCGGGGCCTGTTTTTCGTTCATGATTCACCTCCGCCAAAACGGGCGGGCAATTTTACGGTAAAGACACTGCCCCGGCTTTCCACACTTTCCACTTCAATGGTCCCCCGGTGCTGTTTTATGATAGAATAACAGAGAGACAGGCCGAGGCCGGTCCCCTGTCCCACGATGGAAGTCGTATAGAAAGGATCGAAGATCTTCCCGATTTCCCCGGGGGAGATGCCGCAACCGGTGTCCGTAACCCGCACCCGGACCTCCGGATGATCCATCTTCACATCAATTCCCAGGCGCCCACCGTTGGGCATGGCGTTGATGGCGTTCAAAAAAAGATTCATGAAGACCTGCTGGAGCAATGTGGCTGCCCCTTGCACCATGATCGGTTCCCGGGGAAAGGATGTCTTCATGTCGATCTTGAGGATGTTGGCATGATAGGCGACCAGGGTCAGGGTTTCCCTGATCAGGGACGCGAGATTGACCAGGGTTGTCCGGGTCGTCGTGGAAGGATGGGAATATTTGAGGAGATTCTCGATGATGGCCGAGGTCCGCTGGATGCCCTTGTGGATCTTTTCCGCGCACTCCCGGCGAAACTCCGGCGTGCCGTCCTCTTCCATAAGAAACTGCGCGCTGGACGAGCAGATGGCCAAGGGGTTTCGGATTTCATGGGCGATGCCGCCCGCCATGACCCCGAGGGCGGCAAATTTCTGGGATTGATGCAGTTCCGTCTCAAATTTCCTTCTTTCCGTCAAATCCCGGCCCACGGCCACGACGCCCGCCGTCTGATTGGAACTGTCCTTCAGGGGAGAAAAGACCCAGGACACGGGAATGAAGGTCTCCTGCTTGGTCCGCAAGGGGCATTCCTTCATCTGGGCGTATTTACGGGTATCAATGCGGGAAAAAATATTCTGGATATCCTTGCGGTCCTCATCGGTGCAGAAATCGATAAAATCGTGTTCCCGCGCCTCCGCGGCGGGATAACCGGACAGCCTCTCCGCCGCCGCGTTCCACGTCAGAATCCTACCCTTTTTGTCCGTGGAGAGGACGAGATCGCTGGCGCTCTCCACGACACTCCCCAGGTGACGCTCCACCCGCCGCACCTCTTCGCTCAGGCGCACCTGCTCCGTCACATCTTCCATCAGGAGGACGGCCCCTTCCACCTTCCCCTGCCAGGTGAAGGGCAGGATGCTGTAGTAATAGATGCGGATGGGCACCCCCGGGGCGCGGTAGGTCATCCGCTCCCCCTTGGCCGGATGATTTTTTTCAATGACCTGGCGGATGCGCTTGGTAATATCCATCTGGTCGAGGATGACGGTGGGGAATACCTCTTCCAGCCGGTAGCCGATGGTATTGGCGAGGGTCCTTTGGCCTTTTTCGAGAAAATTGCGATTCGCCGAGACAATGCACATATTTTGATCGATCAGGAGAACGGACGAGGGGATGGCGTCCAGCAGCATGGTGTAAAGCTGCTCGTATCTGCCCGAAAGTTCCTGGCCTGCTGTTTTCAAGGTTTTATCTTCCATCGGCAACCTCTCCTTTTACTTGGCTGGGTAAATTTGGGGACACGATCCCGAATTCTGCGAATTCAGGTCATGTCCCCAAATTTACCCCCACGTCATTTCCGCTCCCCACATTGTCATTCCCGCGTTCCACATTGTCATTCCCGCGCAGGCGGGAATCCAGCGCTTTGTTTCTGGATTCCGGGTCAAGCCCGGAATGACGAGTCGTTGGCCGCTGCGGGGTCGCTGGTGACAAAATTATAGGGCGGCCAAGGGCCGCTGAGCATGGCCTTGGCGTCTCCGGTTTCCGCTACCCGCCCGAAGGCTTCCCGGAAACGGTTGACGGCGCTTCCCGGCGTCAGGAAATAGAGGGACAAAATGACAGACCCGTTTTTCGTCTCCCTTTCTGTCCGGTTTCTGGCGTAAAGACCGGCAAAGGCCTGGATATAGCGATTGATAAGCGCCTGACGACCCTCTAACGTCTCTTCCTGCATTTGGTAATGGACCTTCCGGAGGGCAAGATAGGCGCGACCGTCAACCGACTGTTCATCCTTCGGTTGCGCCGTTGTTCCCGCGGTAAAAAGCGCGCCTCGCCCCTTCAGCGTCTCCTCCTGCCGGGGACGCCGCTCCTTTTCGGGAAGAAGGATCCGGATACCCATTTCGACATGGCCATCCAATTGTGCAAGCAGGGTCTCATACTGACGCTGCCTCTCCTTCAGGGCGTTCCGAATCGCCTCAATTCCGTTGAGGAAACAGCCGTATCTCATGGGGACAACCGCCTGCAGGCGATGGAGATCCTCCACAACCCTGCTATAGACCAAGAGTTCCGAAACGGGCGGCGCGCCTTCTGCGGCATCCAGCTCCGATACGGCTGCACACAGTCCATGCCCGGCGACAAAGGACACCGCCTGACCCGTCAGCCCCGTCATGGACGCGCCGACAACCGCCGGCTCTTTCACAACACCATATACCAGATAAACCATAGTCCCTTTATAACCTTCATCGCCT
>MNZQ01000140.1:15666-21142 GCA_001873745.1 Syntrophaceae bacterium CG2_30_58_14 | reverse complement strand
CCGCGACGCGGTCCAGGATCCGGCGGTTCTCCGCCTCGTCCTCATAGTCGTGGAGCGAGCCCACGTCGAAGAAGGAGTACCGCCGCAGACGGCAGGGTTGGTGGACCTGAAAGTAGAGACAGACGCTCGGCATTCGTACCCCTTATCTTCCCGCCGTTTCCCGGTAGATCGCAGCGATCTTCTCCGCGGCGGTTTCCCAGCGGACCTTCCGGAGCTCTTCGCGGGCCTTTTCCGCCATCGCGTCGGCCAGGACGGGATGTTTCAGGACGGCGATGATCTTGGCGGCCATCTCCCGGACATCCCAGAAATCGACCTTCAGCGCATGTCGGAGGATCTCGGAAACACCCGACTGGCGGGAGAGGATCACCGGAACGTCGTACGACATCGCCTCAAGCGGGGAGATGCCGAACGGTTCAGAGACGCTCGGCATGACGTAGAGGTCGCAGAGCGAGAAGATCCGTTCGATCTCCTCGCCCTGGAGAAATCCGGTGAAATGGAAACGGTCTCCGATCCCCAGTTCTGCTACCCGTTCGATCATCCGCCCCATCATGTCGCCCGCGCCGGCCATCACGAAGGTCACGTCGGGCAGGACATGGAGAACCTGGGCTGCCGCCTCGACGAAGTAGTCCGGTCCTTTCTGGAAGGTGATCCGGCCGAGAAAGAGGACCATTTTCCCTTCCCCTTGTCGTTCTGTGCGGTAGGCCTGCCGGGCCTCCGTCTTCGATACGGCGTTGTAGACGACGGAAATTCTCTCCTCGGGAATCGAGTAGCGCTCCGCGATCATCCGCTTCGTCCGGTGGCTGACGGCAATGATCCGGTCCGCCTTCTCCAACCCATCCCGTTCGATTGCGAAAATCTCTTCGTTCCCGTTTTCGCCGCTCCGGTCGTATTCGAGGGAGTGGATGTGAAGGATGAGCGGCCGGCCGCTGATCCGGCGTGCCCGAAGTGCGGCGGGGACGGTCATCCAGTCGTGGGCGTGGATCACGTCAAAGGTGGAGGTGCGGGCGAGGACGCCGCCGGCGCGACCGTAGCGAATCGCCTCGGCGATCAGGTCGGGGCCGTAAATGCCGGCTGTTATCGGAAATTTCGTTCCTTCGGAGAGATATAGGACACGGTAGCGCCCCGCACTTAGATAGGGATGGAGACGGGAGGGAAGGGGGCGGAGCGCCAGCCGCCGGAGGGTCGCCTCCGCGCCGTCGTCCCGGTCGGCGTCGGAGACAAGGATGCCGGCGGTGGAGACGAGGTCCAGAAAAGGGGCCGCGCCCGCCTCGCTGTCCCGTGGCAGGACGAAGGTGATCCGATGGCCGAGACTGGCCAGGGCCGCCGTCATGCCGTAGCAGGCCGTGCCCAGGCCGCCGCTCATCCGGGGTGGAAATTCCCATCCGAACATCAGGATACGCATGGCTTACAACCTCCTCCCTCTTGCTTTGGCTTTTTTCTGGGCGTACATCAACCCGTCGGCCGCCGATATCAGTTCGTCCAGAGAGAGCGGGGATTCAGGGTTGTAGATGGCCGCGCCCCAACTCAGGGAAAGCTTGTAGGGTCGGGACTCTTTTGCATTGAATGCATCGATGTGTTGCTGAAGGCGCCGCGAAAAGTCTCCCTGATTCAGATCCGCAGCATCTATGGAAAGGATGGCGAATTCATCCCCGCCCAAACGGGCGATGATGTCCGATTCCCGGAACGTCTGCCGGAGAATATGCGTCGTATCGATCAGGGCCTTGTCCCCTTCTTTATGACCCTGCGTATCGTTGATCCATTTCAGGCCATCGCAATCGATGAATGTGAGAAGCAGCGGCCTTTGGGCCCTGTTTGCGGCCTTGAGCTGCTGCTCCGCAAGGGTGATGAAACCGCGCCGGTTATACAGATCGGTGAGTTGGTCCCGCAGGGACATCTCCCGCATCTCCGCCTCCATCCGCTTGCGTTCGGTGATGTCCTCAACCACGGTCATGTTGCGCCCGGGTTTTTCCCCCGGCTTCCGGAGAGGCGATATCGTAATGTTGACCCAGACGATCTCCCCGTCCTTCCGGAGGTAGCGCTTCTCCAGGCTGGAGTGGTCGATCTTCCCGGCCAACAGCAGCGCCACTATCTCCTCATGCAGATGGAGATCCTCCGGATGCGTGATCGCCTGGAAGGTGGTGGCCAGCATCTCCTCCTCTGTTCGGCCGACCATTTCGCAAAGTCGCCGGTTCACTGTAATGAACTGGCCCGTACTCATTTTGATCTCGGCCACTCCCACCGCCGCCTGCTCGACCAGGGCGCGGAACCGTCCCTCGCTCTCCCGCAGCGACCTCTCCGTCTTCTTGAGTTCGGTAAAAAGCCGGGCATTGGCGATCGCCCCGGCGATCTGCGCCCCGATCCTCTCCGCCAGCCAGAGATCCTGCTCGGGGTAGGAATTTGGCATTTTCGACAGGAAGTGCAGGGCGCCGATCACCGTATCCCGGTAGATCAGTGGAACGCTCATCATGGAGCGTAGCCCCGCCTGAAAGGTGGAGACGATACTGGTGGGATACAGGCGGGCCATCTCTTCAGGGCTCGCCAGTTGGATGATCAGGCCGGTCCGCGCCCGTATTACCGCCTCACTCACCGTCCCCGTCAGAGGGTAAGATTCCCCCGGTCTTCGTCCGGGGACATCCTCTCCGTAAATATAGGCATTACGGGCGGTGTTCTCTTGAAAATTGAACAGGTTAATGGTAAGCCTGTCAAAGGGAATGAGTTTTCGGACCTTGGCAGAAAACTGCTCGTACACCTCTTCGATGTCCAGCGTGGAACCGATCAACCGCCCGATATCGGCGAGGATGTCTTTCTCTTGCTCCGCCTTCTTGCGCTTGGTGATATCGCGGACAATGCCATGAAACCCGGTTGGCTTCTCCCCTGGCCTTGCAATAAGAGATACCGACACATCGATATACGTCTTGGCGCCGTCCTTTCTAATCGTCTCCCACTCAAAGCCCTTTGAGGGGATCCCGGTTACATAGACCTCGTTAAAAGTCCGAAAGACCTTCTTTGCATTTTCGGCGTCTGTGAATACCCTGTAGTTCATGCCCTGTATTTCTTCTCTGGGGTAACCAAAGATACGGCAATGAGAAGGGTTGAAGAATGTGAAATTGCCGGCCAGATCGACTTCAAAGTACCCGTCTTCGATGTTCTCAAGGATGTTTCGATATTTTTCCTCGGATTCGCGAAGTTCTTCCCCCGCCCGCCGCAGATCGGCCAGGGTGCTGTCCAATTTTTTGATCGGATAGGTGCGGAAAATGTAATAGATCAGGTAACCGAGGAGCGAACTGAAAATTCCAAACAGCACCGTAAAGACGACCGGTGTGCGGATGGAATGTCTGGCTTCGAACGAACCGACCGATCGTCCCGAGTCAAAGAGAGCCACTGAAGTCGAGATAACCGGGCGTCTTGCTGCAATATCGGTTTTCGCGACCACGGTTCCCGCCGCGTTGCGAATGATCCGTTCACACGGTTTCCCATCGAGCGCGGGTTGCGAGACAATCTCCTGCAATCTCATACTTTCGAACTCCCACATATCCGGCCGGGTCTGGATGACTTTTTCGACGGATTTTGCGAGAAAGGCGGTTTCTATCGCAAGCGATTCCCGTATCTCGGATACCGAAAGCATATAGTACCCAAAGGGGATTGCAATGGCGAAAATGGATGCCGCAAAAGCCCCCAGGAGCTTCATGATCCTTGTGGCGGGCACTTTCGATTGCAGAGGCCGGGAATCCAAAGGCGCTTCACCTCACTTTCCGGTGATTCGCGGCAAAGGCGCATGGCCGCTTTCAGAGAGTATCTTTCGTCCATCCTTGACGTTGGGGTGCTTTTTTTGAAAACCCTCACCCATCCGCCGCATGGCGCCGATGCCCGATCCCGTACCGGTGATAATCAAATTCCCTTCGGGGCTCGTGGAAGCGGCGCTTTCAACCACGGAAGACGTGAGAAGAAGGACGCCGAAGATCACGATGAAATATCGCAAACAAAGCTTCATCAATCCGTCTCCTTTCCCGCCGACCCCACTCTGTCGTTATCGGCGTCTTCAATCCGCAACCCGCAGACGTCCTTTCAAATCGGTCCTGAATTCGCCGCAATCGGCGGCGAGGAACGCCCGCTCTCTCCGTCTTCCAGCAGCTTGTAAAGGCGGAGCAGTTCGGCGACGCTCCATGCCTGGGCGATGCAGCCGCCCGGCCGGTGGGGCGCGTCCCCGTCGAAGAGCTCGGAGACGCTCCCGATCCCCGCCTCGACTAAGTGTTGCCTAAGAAACGTCCGGAGATATCGCCGGAGATTCTCTTTTTCCTGTTTTGGGTCATCGGCAACGCGGAGGGCGGCTTCGCCGAATGCGCCCAGGAGCCAGGGCCACACGCTCCCCTGGTGGTAGGCGCCGTCCCGTTCGGCGGGGCTCCCCCGGTAGCGGCCCCGGTAGGCCGGATCGGCGGGCGAGAGGGTTCGGAGGCCGCAGGGGGTGAGGAGCTGTTCGCGAACGGCCCGGACCACGGCGGTCTGTTGGACGGGGTCGAGGGGCGAGAAGGGGAGGGAGACGGCGAAGATCTGGTTCGGCCGCACGGCGGTATCCAAAACGCCGTCGCGGAAGACGTCGCCGAGACTGCCTTCCCGGGGGTTCCAGAAGACCTCCCGGAACGAACGCCTCAGAAGCGGGATCAGATCGCCGCCGGAGAACGCCGGTTCGCCGAATGCCGCCGCCAGGTCGCGCGCGAAGCAGAGGGCGTTATACCAGAGGGCGTTGATCTCCACCGGGTATCCGTGGCGGGGCGTGACGGGGATCCCTCCCACCGTGGCGTCCATCCAGGTCAGCGCGGTCTGTCCGTCCCCGGCGTGGAGGAGGCCCCGGGCGTCCATGCCGATTCCGAACCGCGTTCCGTCCATGAACGAGCGGATGATCCGTTTCATGACGGGCCAGAAACGGTCGCGGATCAGCGCCTTGTCGCCCGAGATTCGCAGAAGTTCCTGAACGGCCCAAAAATACCAGAGCGAACTGTCCACGGTGTTGTAGGCCTCGGGGGCGCAATCCGCGGAGCAGAAGTTGGGAAGGAGACAATCAGACTCGTGCAGGCAGATTTCGGCCAGGATCTCGATCCCTTCCCCGATCCGGCCTGTGCCAAAGGCGAGGCCGGGGATGGAGATCAGCGTGTCACGGCCCCAACTCGCGAACCAGGGATAACCGGCGATCACGGCCGGCCTTCCCGACGGGGTGGTGATCAGAAACGACCGCGCGGCGCGGTGGAGGGCGAGGAGATGCTCTCGATCCTCGCCCGTGAATCCGCCGGTCTCTCTTTTGTCGGCCGCTTGGTCGCGGCCCCGCCGGACAACTTCGGTCTTCCAGATCGCGGCTGGATTGGGGACATGATGCCGCATCGTGTCCCCACCATGATGCGGCATCATGTCCCCGCAGACGGAGAGGATGACCGTACATTTTCTCTCGACCGGGACTTCGATGATTCCCGGAAGGAAGAGATCC
>MNZQ01000140.1:10245-15660 GCA_001873745.1 Syntrophaceae bacterium CG2_30_58_14 | reverse complement strand
CAGTCGAAACCACGTTCCCGTTCCTCCGTGTATTGGAAACGGTTGTACCAGAGGGGGGAAGGGGTGAATCGCGACGCCCGGGAGGTCTGGACGACAAGGGAGGGCATGCCGGCGTAGGGTTCGATCCGAAAACCGTTTTCGATCCCTGCCGCCCGGCCGCGGAGGAAGGCGTTTTCGTGGGCGAGTTCGTGATGCCCCCGGAAGGCGAGGAAGGGTTTCAGCCGGAGGATGCTGCCCTGCGGACATCGTTCGAGATCGTAACGGACGAGCAGGATCTCTTTTGCGCGGGGCGTCAGGATCGATTTCTTCACGATGGCTTTACCCGCCCGGCTGATGAAGCTGGGACAGAGGTCGAGCAGAAACTCATCCAGAACCGGTTGGCCAGGCGGAAAGAGGACGCCGGGATACCGGTGGGAACTGAAAAAATGCTCTTCCCCTCCCGCGAGGAGGGAGTCCTCCAACTTGGACAGGAGGAGATGACGACCCGCCGGTGTTTGGAGATTGGCCACGAGCAGGCCATGATAGCGCCGTGTATGGCAATTCGTCAGCGTACTCGATGCGTACCCTCCCCGGCCGTCGGTCTCGAGCCACTCCCGGCTGTCGTCCGGAGACCGGATTCCCCGCAAGTCGATGCGAATCATGAGATCCCCCCCATCGTCCCGTGCGTGCGAAGATCTACTGCGGCATGTTGACGACTTCGACGCCGGCGGGCGTGTTGAAGGTGAAGAATTTGTCGGAAACGCCCGTGTTTGTGCGGATGTCGCTGAAACGGAGGCGCGTGGTATTCCCGTAATCGTCGCTGAAACGGCACTGGACGATCTGGAAAGTTTTCCCGTCGACGGTCAAGTGGAGCCGGTCGATGCCGGTTCCCTTTTCCTTTGCGGTCAGGATGAGGAGATAGTTTCCCTCTTCATCGACGGGGTTCTCCTTCGCGAAACGGAGCTGAAAATCTTCGGAGAGGTTGCCGATGCCGGAGAGGAACTTGACGGCCATCCGCGACCGGTAAACATCTTCGGCGTTCTGGACGTAAACCATCCGGTCCTCGGCGACGTAAAGCCACGCTTTTTTGGCGTTGATGACCAGCTTCTTCTCCTTCGGTTTCGTGTAATCCCATAGCATCATCTTCGGGTTCTTGATCCAGACCGTTCCCTCCTCCCGCTCGGTCTTTTTCATCGATTTGATGGTCACCTCCTGAATGAAGCGGGCCTTCAGATCCGTCGTCTTTTCGTAGATCTCCTGGGTCTTTGCGGCCAGCCGCTCCAAGGAGAGGGGCGCCGCGCAGAGGGCCCTGGTTTGGAAAAAAGCGATCGCGATCAAGAGGAGGAGGGTGATCCCGACTCTCCGCGCAGCGGGGATGCGATTTTTCCGGGGGAAAAATAAAACTGGCCGGAAGTGCAAAAACGGCACAAATATTTCCGACGGTTTATAACCCCGTAAAAAAGTGCGGCAAATGGCCCGGATGGCGCTATGCTTTTGCAAACTATTGAAATCAATTGACATCTTAACTGCCTACACCTTATGCAAACCGGTAGAAAATCGTGACATTTGAAGAGTTACGAAAGTTATCAACAGCCTTGCCAACAGCCCTTTCAACATCTCTGTGGATTCCCTTCCCAAGTTCCCCAAATCAACGGAAATATCGGATCGCCCCAAGGTCAATCCGCGATCTTCAGGCGCCATCCGAACGGATCATCCTTCATTCCGTACTGGATCTGGAGGATCTCGTTGTAGAGTCTTTCCGTCAGCGGGCCTGTCTTCCCGCCGCCGATGGGGCGCTCCTCTCCACGGTAGTAGATCTGGCCGACCGGCGAGACGATGGCCGCCGTTCCCGAGGCGAACGCCTCCCGCATCGTGCCGCCGGCGATTGCGGCCATAATCTCATCCATGGAGAGGCGTCTTTCCGAAACCGTCACCCCCCAACTCTTCGCGAGGCGGATGACCGAGTCGCGGGTGACGCCGGGGAGGATTGTCCCCGTCAGCGGGGCGGTGATCAGCTCGTCGCCGATCATGAAGAACATGTTGCTTGTCCCCACCTCCTCCACGTATTTCCGTTCGATCGGGTCGAGCCACAGGACCTGCGTATAACCCATATTTTTAGCGATCTCGCCCGCATAGAGACTGGCTGCGTAGTTGCCGCCGGCCTTGCAGTAGCCGGTTCCGCCGGGGACGGACCGGCAGTACTCCTCGGTGACGTAGATTTTGGTCGGGGCAAACCCCTCAGGGTAGTAGGCCCCCACCGGTCCCAGGATGATGAAGAAGAGGTACTCGTGCGCCGGGTGCACGCCGAGGGCCGGTTCCGTGGCGATCATCGTCGGCCGGATATAGAGGGAGGTCCCGCCGCCGTGCGGGATCCACTCCTTATCCAGCAGGATCAGTTTTTTCAAGGCCTCCAGAAAGAGCCCTTCGTCCATCAGCGGCATGCAGAGCCTCTCCGCCGAGACATTCATCCGCCGGATATTCTCTAACGGCCGGAACAGGAAGAGGGCGCCGCCCTTTCCCCGGTAAGCCTTCATCCCTTCGAAGATCTCCTGGGCGTAGTGGAGGCACATCGCCGTCGGCTCGAGCTGAAGCGGTCGGTAGGGTTCGATCAGGGGGTCATGCCAGCCCCGATCGCTATGCCAGGGCATGGTGAAAAAGTGATCGGTGAAGATCTTTCCGAACCCCAACTGCGATTCATCGGTGGGTTTCGCCTTCCGTTTTTCAGGGGGAACCTGAATCATCTTGATTTCCATAGATTGTCTCCTTAACATAGATCGTCTCTTTATCGCAAACACCCTTGGATGGCGCATGATTGTTGAACCCTTACCACTAAATGAGACGGCGATCAAGGCTTCTGTACTGGATGGCCTCGGCGACATGGGAAGAACGGAGCGCTGGAGCCCCCTCCAGGTCCGCGATGGTCCGGGCGACCTTCAGGATCCGGCTGTGGGCGCGGGCGGAGAGACCCAGCCGGTCGATCGCCATTTCGATGAGCTGTCGCGACTCGTCGTCGAGCGGGCAGGCGGCGCGGACCTGGCGGTCGGTCATGCGGGCGTTGAAGAGGGTCCCGTCCCCGGCGAAGCGATTTTTCTGGATGTTGCGCGCCTGTTCGATCCGGGCCTTGATGGCGGCGGACGATTCTCCCGTTTCCCGCGCCGTCAGATCGCGGTAGCGGACGGAGGGGACCTCGATATGGATGTCGATCCGGTCCAGGAGCGGTCCGGAGATCCGCCCCTGGTACTGGCGGATCTGCTGGGGCGTGCAGCGGCACGGGCGGCTCCGGTCGCCGAAGAATCCGCAGGGACAGGGATTCATCGCCGCGACGAGCATGAAGCGGGCGGGATAGGTGGCCGTGAAGGAGGAACGGGTGATCGTGATCCGGCCGTCTTCCAGCGGCTGGCGCAGCGCCTCGAGGGTGTTCTTCCGAAACTCCGGCAGTTCGTCGAGAAAGAGCACCCCGTGGTGGGCGAGGCTGATTTCGCCCGGCCTTGGGGTATGGCCCCCGCCGACCATGCCGGCGTCGGAGATCGTGTGGTGCGGGGCGCGGAAGGGCCGGGTCGCCAGAAGCGCCTCCTTCCGGTCCAGGAGGCCGGCGACGGAAAAGATCTTGGTTGTCTCGATGGCTTCCGGGAGGGAAAGGTCGGGGATGATCGTCACCAGCCGCTGCGCGAGCATGGTCTTCCCGGAGCCGGGGGGGCCGATCATCAGCAGGTTGTGCCCTCCGGCGGCGGCAACCTCCAGCGCGCGTTTGGCCTGCTCCTGGCCGCGGATCTCACTGAAATCGAAGGGATAGTCGCGGGTTCGGCAAAAAAGTTCCGTGAGATCGACGTGGACCGGGGCGATCTCCGTCCGGCCGCCGAGAAACTCCACTACCTCGGAGAGCCGTTCCACCGGGATCACCTCGATCCCCTCTACCAGCGCCGCCTCGGCGGCGTTTTCCTTGGGAACGATCACCCCCCGGATGCCGAGGGCCTTCGCCTCGAAGGCCGCAGGGAGGGCGCCGTGGATCCCCTTCACGCCTCCGTCCAGCGAAAGTTCGCCGAGGAGGAGATAGTCGGCGAGAGACTGGGCGGGCACAAGGCCCTGGGCGGCCAGAATCGCCATGGCGATGGGGAGGTCGAAGGCGGTGCCCTCCTTTTTGATGTCGGCGGGGGCCAGGTTCACGGTGACGTGATGGCCCGGGAAGGGGTAACCGGAGTTCTTGACGGCGGCCTTGATCCGGTCTTTGCTCTCCCGGACGGCCACGTCGGGGAGGCCGACAGTCGAAAACAGCGGGAGACCGGCGGCGAGATCCACCTCAACGGTGACGGGATGGGACTCGATGCCGATGACGGCGCTGCTGATGGCCTTGACGATCAAGCTTAAACCCCCTTACTGCATGATCCGATGGGCGGCCGGATGCGGGCGACTCGTATCGCAACCGGGCGCGATCATAAACAAGAAGCCTCTTTCCCGCAAGCGATTTTTCTCTCTTTCCTCTTTGGATCCCCGCCAATAAAAAAGGCGACTCAATAAAAAATCGGCGCTGAGTCACCTTTTCAATGAATACATCGCTTCTGTAAGGTTATTGCCGGTCACGCTCGATGATCTTCATATCCTTGCTCCATCCGGATTTATCGGTGCTGACATTTCTGCATGACTGGCTATGTTGGAGCTGGAAAACAATCTTTCCCTGAGACTCGCCATCCTGTTGAACCCTGTATCCGAGTATCGTCCCTCCATAAAAAGAGGGTTCCTGCCGCTTTTTATGAAAATAGATTTTGCCGCCGACCAATTTCTTCGCTTGACTATCATCCAGTCCCCACATGCCGCTTTCCCATACATTTTCTTTAAGCTTCACAAAATGATTCAACGGTTCAACCAAATGGATATTCATTTTACCCTCCTTCACAGGCTTTACATGAATTCAACGCCCCTGATTTCTTGACGTCAAAAAAACAAAAGCCCTGTCACATCATAAAAGACAGGGCTGGGAGATTATTTCACTTCCCTATATGGGAAGGACAAGTATTCAATTTTTCTAAGTCAATCATTATGTTGACTGCAGCGTACTCCCATTCCCAACAATGTCAAGGCATATTATTTCAAGTGAACGCATCTTTCTTGACTGAGGGAAATGGCTGTGCTAAGTTTCCCCCGGTTTTTTACAGTCAACCCGATTCCGGCACGGCAGGTCATGAAAGAACTATCCCATCTCGATGAAAAGGGCCAGGCGCGCATGGTGGATGTAACGGCCAAGGCGCCCACCCTCCGCCGGGCGGTCGCCCGGGGGAAGGTCCGAATGCGTCCGGAGACCGCCGCACTGATCCAGGAGGGGGGGATCCCGAAGGGGGATGTCTTCGCCACGGCCCGGATCGCGGGGATCATGGCCGCAAAAAAGACCGGGGAGCTGATCCCCATGTGTCATCCGCTCGAGCTGACCGGAATCGAGATTCG
>MNZQ01000140.1:0-10179 GCA_001873745.1 Syntrophaceae bacterium CG2_30_58_14 | reverse complement strand
GGGCGTCGAGATGGAGGCGATGACGGCCGTCGGCGTCGCCGCGCTCACGATTTACGACATGTGCAAGGCGGTCGACCGCGAGATGGTCCTTACGGATATTCGGCTGATGGCCAAGGAAGGCGGCAAGAGCGGCGCCTTCGTCAGACGGGAACCAACGGTTTAAAAGCGGGTTCGTTCCCGCCGGGAGAGGATATGTCGCAGCACGTCTATACGATTAGAAGGGCGTTTCTCGTTCCGCTCGGCGTTGACGCCTTTCTGCTCTTCTGTCTAACGGTCATCTCCCTGCTGCCACAGGGTTCCGCAACAGAAAGACTCGTCTTTGCCATTTTTTTCGTTCCTTCTCTGTATGTTTTTTTCGCGTGTCTGCTCCGCCGGGTCACGGTGGATGGGGGAGGGATTGTGATTCGGAAGCTGTTGAGAGAAAAGGGAGTTCCCTGGGAAGGGATCACCCATGTCGGCGGTCTTGGCATCCATAACAAGGTCTATCTGCTGCTGACGACCGTCAATGGGTTTTTCATCATCTCCAACGCCTATGGGAGATTTCCCGATTTGGTGGAGGAGATTGTCTCCCGCGTCGATCCTGCCAGGGTGGAAGAAGAGGTCCGCCTTCAGGCGGGACGTTCCCCGTCGGGGATCGTCCACACCGCTTTGGCGTGGACCGCGGCGGCGTTCATGGTCGGCATCATCCTCATCAAAATGTTGCCTCTTATGGCATGACGGCAAGGATGATGCTGTCGTATAAAGTCATCAGCGCCCAGCGGGCGAAAGGTATCCGGTGATTTATGACTCTCATAAAGCAGCAATCCATGGCCGGTCCGGAAGAGCGGGAGAGGCGGACGACCCCGGCCGCCGTCGCCGAGGAGATTCTGGAGGAGAAACTCGAAGACATCGCCACGATCCTGTGCAAGTCGGAGACGGACAGAAGCCGCCTGTACGATGAGGTGCTGGCCATGGTGGAAAGGGGGCTCGTCCGGATTGCGCTGCGGCGGTCGAATCACGTGAAGAGCGCCGCAGCCGCCTATCTGGGGATCAACCGGAACACCTTTCAGAAGAAGATGGTCAAGCTCGGCATCGATCACGATCCGGAATGATGGAAAGGTCGGACGAACAGGGACAGATTTCAAATTTGTCCCCTTGAGCGGAATCGGGCCAGTGAGGGAGAAACAGTGAAGGAGAAACAGTGTCGGAGATGAAACTTCCGGAACCGGTGGCAAGGCTCTTGGAGAGGGGCGTTCGGATTCCGAATCCCTTTTCCGTCGATGTCGGCGAAGAGGTCGATCCGGAACGCATTTCAAAAAACGGGGTTGTATTTTATACGGGGACGAAGATCTCCGGGGCGAAAACCCTGATCTCATCGGGGGCGAAACTGGGCGGCGAAGCGCCGGTTACCGTTGCGGATTGCCGTCTCGGCCGGGGGGTGGAGCTCAAAGGGGGCTTTTTCAGCTCTTCCGTATTCTTAGATCAGGCGAACATGGGGTCCGGCGCCCAGGTCCGGGAGGGGTGCCTTCTCGAGGAGGAGGCGAACGGGCGCCACACCGTCGGCATAAAGCAGACCATTCTCTTTCCGTTTGTCACGCTGGGCAGCCTGATCAACTTCTGCGACGCCTTGCTCGCCGGGGGGACCAGCCGCAAGGATCACAGCGAGGTGGGGAGTTCCTACATCCATTTCAACTACACCCCCAACCAGGACAAGGCCACCGCCTCCCTCCTGGGTGACGTCCCCCGCGGCGTGATGCTGCGGGAGCCTCCGATCTTTCTCGGGGGACAGGGGGGGCTGGTCGGGCCGGCCCGGATCGGTTTCGGGACGGTGATCGCCGCCGGGGAGGTCTGGCGGGGGGATTGCCCCGAGGGAGGCCAATTGCTCCAGGGGGAGGGAAAACAGGCCGCCGCGAAGCCTTTTCATCCGGGGCTCTACGGCGACATCCGCCGGCGGGTGACCAACAACGTCCTCTATCTCGCGAATCTGCTGGCCCTGAAACAGTGGTATCTCCACGTGCGCCGCTCCTTCCTTGGCGATCCGGAGCTGGGGGAGGCGCTCTATCAGGGGGCGCTCTTGATTCTCGATGCGGCCGCGGCGGAGCGGTTGGCGCGTTTCAAGGCCCTGGCGGAAAAGATGGAGAAATCGCTGGAACAGGGCGAAAGGTTCCTGCCGGGGGAGACCCGCGGGGATATCCTCCGGCAGCAGCGGGAATTCCGGGAACGGTGGCCGGAATTGGAGGCGTGCCTGACGGACCGTCAGGAGGAAGCGGCCGGCCGGGAGGAACGGGACGGATTTCTCGCGGGTCTGCTCCCCGTCCGGGAGGCGCAGGGGAACGACTATATCCGGGCGATCCGGTCGCTGGACCGGGGTATCGCTGCTCTCGGGACGCTGTGGCTCCAGCGGGTGGTCGATGCCGTCGCAAAAAGGGCGCTTGCCTGCGTCCCCTCCTGCCGCGGGTGACGCCGTGACGGGTCGTTTGCGCCAAAACCTGTCGCATTTTAAAAGTGCTGAGGACTGAGAAGAAAAACACTCAGCACTCAGTCCTCGGCACTTGTTTTTAAGAGGGCGGGAAGAGGAAAAAATGTTTACTGAACACATCTTGCCGGGACTTTACCGAAGGATCGTCCGTTTTCTGACGGAGTGCGAGATCCATGTCGGGCGCAACCCCGAACGGGTTCATGCGCCGGCGCTGATCCTCTTTCCCCATCATTCCGCGATCCTCTGCTGCGGCCTTGCCGGTATTCTGACCCTCCGCCGAAAGACGCCGCCGCAGGCGGCAGGCGATGACCTGTCCGTTCTCTTTGCCCGGGCGGCGGAAAAGAACCTGCCGGCCCTTCTGCGCGGCGCAAAGGGGACAGATTTCAAATCTGTCCCCATAACGGCGTATCTGGGAGGGATCCCGGCCCAGGAGGCGATGGAACAGGCGCTCCTCCGCATGAAGGGGGAAGAGGCCTTTGAAAAAATATTCTACGATCCCGGTGAGTTAAGCACTCTATCCCTTCTTTCTGGGAAAATGAAAGCATTTCTCGCGGTTGAGGAGGGGTTGCTGGAGGAGCAGGCGGGCCGGATTTCGACGGCCGATCTGGAGGCCGTCAACCACGGCCTGGTCGTGATCCGTGATCTCGTCTGGGGGCTCGATCGGGATATTCGGGAGAACGTCGAAAAAATCTGCCGCCTGGCCGGCGCCGGGGGCGTCACTGACGTGGCGCCGGAGGCCCTGCCGAAATACCGGAAAATGAACTTCCTGCTGAACGGCCTTGATCGCCTGGAGGTAAGGGGCCGGGATTCGGCGGGGATCCAGATCTCTTTCGTTGCGGCGGATGCCGGGGCCTTCGGCGGGATCATGACCGCTCTTCGGGAAAAAGGGCAGGGCGATGAGTTGGACCGGCGGCTGGCGCCCGGGGATCTCGCCGACGGTTCCATCACCTGCTCTCCAGTTGTTGCAAGGGGACATGATGCCGCATCGTGTCCCCGCCATGATGCATCGTGGCCCCGACGAGATTTCAAATCTGTACCCTTGAGCCGGGCGATCTCCTTTACCTACAAGACCGCCGAGATCATCGGCGAACTGGGACGGAACGTCCGGGAACTGAGGCGCCACATAGCGACGGACCGCCTGTTCCACGCCTTCGCCCGTCTCCCGGTTGCCTTCGAGACCGCCTTCACCCACACCCGCTGGGCCTCCGTCGGATCGATCACGGAAGAAAACTGCCATCCGATCGGGAACTTTACACTGCCCTCCGAGAATTACGGGGACATGATGCCGCATCGCACTAACGGGGACATGATGCCGCATCGTGTCCCCGTTAGTGCGATGACAGATTGTAAGGGCTCGATTGATCGAGCCCCTACTGTCCCCTTGAATGGTTCCGACTGCGGGCAGGGTTACGGGATCATCCATGTGGTCTTGAACGGCGACATCGACAACTACCAGGCGCTCCGGGAGGCCCTTGATGAGGAGTGCGGGCGGATCGCGCCGGAGGTGACGACCGATACGAAGATCATCCCGCTGCAGATCGAAAAATACCTGCGGGCGGGTCATGACATGACCGACGCGTTTCGGCGCGCCGTGAACGATTTTGAAGGATCCCATGCCATTGCGATGATCAGCAGCGCCGAGCCCGGAAAGGTTTTCCTGGCCCTCCGGGGAAGCGGCCAGTCGATCTACGTAGGGATCACCCCCGACCGGTATCTCTTCTCCTCGGAACTCTACGGTCTGGTGGAGGAGACCCCCTTCTTCATCAAGATGGAGGGCGAGCGGCCCTCTCATCCGGACATGCCGGAGCGCACGGGAGAGATCTTCATCCTGGATCAGGATGCCCCGGGAGGGGCGGCCGGCATTCGGGGGCTCTTCTATGACGGGACGCCGCTTCCGCTCGGTAAAGAGGCGGTGAGGCGGGCGGAGATCACGACCAGGGATATCGATCGCGGCGACTACCCTCACTACTTTCTGAAGGAGATTACCGAATCGACCCTCTCCGTCCGGAAGACCCTGCTGGGAAAATACCGGATCGAGCGGGAGGGGGGTAAGGCGCGCGCCGTCTTCAACCTCGGCCCGGACATCATCCCGGAGGGAATCCGGGAGGCGCTCCGCGGAGGGAAGATCCGGCGGATCGTCGTGATCGGTCATGGGACGGCGGCCGTCGCCGGGAGCGCCGTGGCCGACGCGATGGGACGCTGCCTCAAAGGAAGCGGGATCCGTGTGGAGGCCCGGATCGCCTCCGAACTGAGCGGCTTCTGCCTGGAGGACGGTCTGCAGGAAACCCTGGTCATCCCGATCACCCAGTCGGGAACAACGACGGATACCAACCGCGCCGTGGCGATGGCCGTGGAGCGGGGCGCGAAGATCATCGCGATCGTAAACCGCCGCCAGTCCGATATCACGACCAAGTCCGACGGCGTTTTTTACACCTCCGACGGCCGGGACATCGAAATGGCCGTCGCCTCGACCAAGGCCTTCTATTCCCAGATCGTCGCCGGTCACATCCTGGCCCTTGCGCTGGCCCGGATCCTCTCGACAATGACCGACGAGCGGATCGCGGAGGAACTCCGCCTGCTCGAACAGGCGCCGGATCGGATGGAGAAGGTCCTCGCGCGGAAGGAGCAAATCCGCGACGCCGTGGAAAAACTGGTGAAACAGAAACGTTACTGGGCGGTCGTCGGAAGCGGACCGAACAAGGCGGCGGCCGATGAGATCCGGATCAAGCTGAGCGAGCTTTGCTACAAGACGATCTCTGCCGATGTGGTGGAGAACAAGAAACATATCGATCTTTCCGCCGAACCGCTGATCATCGTCTGCGCGGCGGGAAGTCCGGAAACGGTTACGGGGGACCTTCTGAAGGACGTTGCGATCTTCAAGGCCCACAAGTCCGCGGTGGTCGTTTTTGCCGACGAGGGAGAGGAGCGCTTCAACGCGATCGCCGATGCCGTGATCCCCATACCCCGCGCGCCGCTGCCGCTTCCCGTGATCCTGAACACGATGGCGGGCCACCTCTTCGGCTATTACGCCGCGTGCAGCATCGACGCCGACGCCCTCTTCCTCCGTGCGTTCAAGAGCCGCCTCAATTTGATCATGGTCGAACATGCGAAGCGGAACCTCTCCGTCGATGAGTGCATTGCCGACGGCCGTCTCAGGCGCCTCGTGAACGATTTCACGCGCCACTTCCAGCAAAGAAAGAATCAGGGCGATTTTTCCGAGACCGGCGTGCGGACGATCTCCGATCTGGTCCTCCTGTTGAAATACGCGGCCGGGAAACTGCCGCTTGACGACTTCCGGCACGATTTCCCCGGAGAGGCGGCGCCGACGTCGCCCATCGATCTGTTGGACATTACGCTCGGTCATGCGGTGGATGAGCTCTCGCGCCCGATCGATGCGATCCGCCACCAGGCGAAGACGGTGACGGTGGGGACGAGCCGGAAGGAGGCGCCGCTCGGAGGTCTCCTCTTCGATCTTCTTTTGGAACTCGCGTTCTCCCCCCGTTCACTCCTCAACACGAACGTTCAGGCCCTCGGCCGGATGCAAAAGGCGGTTATCGCCGTCAACGGCTACACCCTCTATGCGGTGAATCACTTTGATGCCGAGGGGAAGCCGGGGGACGACGCGACGATCGCGATCCGGAAGCGGGGCGGCGTTTCCCTCGGGATGCATTCACGGGTCGAAAAATCGGGACGTCTGATGGGAACCAAGAAGGGGATCGTCTCTTCCGGGCGGATCTATGTGGGGCAGGGAAAATCGGACGGCGCCTCCGTCGTGATCATCCCGCTGCTCGGGGAGGGAGAACAGGTCCGGCATCTCCTCTTGATCCATGTGACGTTTAACGAGGCGCTCTCGGTGCAGGAGCGGAAAGATCTCCTCGGCGAGCGGGTCAACGATATCCGGAATCTCATCCAGGAATTCAACCTGGCGTGGGACGACCGTTGTCTCGGGGAGATCCCCCTCGGCGTTCTTCTGGGCGAACCGGTCGAGGTGATCGCCGGGCAGATCCGGGGGGCGGGACAGATTTAAGAAGGAGCAATGATGAAGACGAAATTTATATTTGTGACGGGCGGCGTCCTCTCCTCCCTCGGCAAGGGGTTGGCGGCGGCGTCCATCGCGGCCGTTCTTGAATGCCGGGGCCTCCGGGTGACCAACCAGAAGCTCGACCCGTACATCAACGTCGATCCGGGAACGATGAGCCCCTTCCAGCACGGCGAGGTATTCGTGACCGACGACGGCGCGGAGACCGACCTCGACCTCGGCCACTACGAGCGTTTTAGCGGAACCCGGATGGGCAAGGGGAACAACCTCACGACGGGGCAGGTCTATTTCTCGGTGATTACCAAGGAGCGGCGGGGCGACTACCTCGGCAAGACCGTTCAGGTGATCCCCCACATCACAAACGAGATCAAGGATTACATCAAGAAGACCGCCGACGGCTTCGACGTGGCGATCGTCGAGATCGGCGGCACCGTGGGCGACATCGAGAGCCTTCCCTTCCTCGAGGCGATCCGCCAGTTCCGCAACGAGGTCGGGCGGGAGAACGCGATCTTCATCCACCTGACCTGGGTCCCGTTCATCAAGACGGCGGGCGAGGTCAAGACGAAGCCGACGCAGCACAGCGTCAAGGCCCTCCGGGAGATCGGCATCCAGCCGGACATCCTTCTCTGCCGGACGGAGAACTTCCTCTCCGACGCGATCAAGGCCAAGATCGCCCTCTTCTGCAATGTGGAGGTGGCGGCGGTCTTCACCGCCAAGGACGTGGCCTGCATCTACGAGGTGCCGCTGATCTTTCACCGTGAGGGGGTGGATCAGAAGATTGTCGATCTCCTGAACATCTGGACCGGCCGGCCCCACCTCGCGGAGTGGGAAAATGTGGTCGAACGGTCTCTCCACCCCGCCCATGAGGCGACGATCGCGATTGTCGGAAAATACGTCAATCTGACCGACTCTTACAAGAGCCTGAACGAGGCCCTCTACCACGGTGGGATCGCCAATGACTGTCGGGTGAACCTCCGCTTCGTTGACTCCGAGAAGATCGAGAAAGAGGGTCCGGGAAAGGCGCTGGAGGGCGCCGACGGGGTCCTCGTTCCCGGCGGATTCGGAAACCGGGGAATCGAAGGGATGATCACCGCCATCGAACAGGCCCGGACCCGGGGAATCCCCTTCTTCGGGATCTGTCTCGGAATGCAGATGGCCGTCGTGGAATATGCGCGGAACGTCTGTGGTCTGGACGGGGCGAACAGCTCCGAGTTCGATGAGGCTACCCCTTATCCGGTGATCGATCTGCTGCCCGGACAGAAGCAGATCACCGAAAAGGGGGCGTCGATGCGCCTTGGGGCCTACCCCTGCGTCCTCGAAAAAGAGTCCTTTGCCTGCGCCGCTTACGGGGAGAACGAGATCGGCGAGCGCCACCGTCACCGCTATGAATTCAACAATGCGTTCAAGGATGCGCTGGTTGAAAAGGGGCTCCGGATCACGGGCGCCTCGCCCGACGGATCTCTTGCCGAGATCGTCGAGATCGAGGGGCATCCCTGGTTTCTCGGCTGCCAGTTCCATCCCGAGTTCAAATCCCGGCCGACAAGCCCCCATCCGCTTTTCCGCGATTTCATCCGGGCGGCCCTCCAGGGAAAGGTGAAATGAGATTGGTAAATGATGTCGATCGTTGGAGCGGCAGATGAACACGGCGGATAATATGCCCGCGATCTTGCTGATCGCGACCTTTGATACCAAGGCCGAAGAGGCTTTGTACCTCCGGCGGAAAATGGAGTCCCTGGGATGCAGGGTGCTCTCCATGGACACCGGGATTCTTCTGGAAAGTGGGACGGTAACCGATATCAACCGCCACGAGGTTGCGAAAGCGGGAGGATCGTCGATCCGGGAGATGGTCGCCTCCGGAGACAAGGGGAAGTGCATCGACGCCATGCGGAAGGGGGCCTGCGCGCTATCGCGGAAGCTTTACGACGCGGGAGGGTTCGCGGGCGTCATTTCGATCGGCGGCGCGCAGGGGACCGATATCGGGACCGCGGCGATGCGGGAGCTTCCGTTCGGCGTTCCGAAATTCATGGTTTCCACCGTCGCCTCCGGCAGGGCGACGTTCGGACCGTTTGTGGGAACGAAGGACATCATCATGATGCACTCCGTGGCCGATATCCAGGGCGTCAATTTCATGACCCGGCGGGTGTTCGACAATGCGGCGGCGGCGGTCTGCGGCATGGTCAAGAATTTACGGGGACATGATGCGGCATCGTGTCCCCGTAAATTCCCGGTGGCCCTTTCGATGCTCGGCACCGTCACGCAGGGGGCGATGAGGGCGAAGAGACTTCTACGGGAAAAGGGATACGACGCCATCGCGTTTCATCAGAACGGGACGGGCGGGATCGCCATGGAGGAGATGATCCGCGAAGGGATTTTCAAAGGCGTGCTCGACCTCAATCTCCACGAACTGGGAGATTCCGTGGCGAACGGCCTTCATGCCTCGATCGGGGATGGCCGGCTCACAGCGGCAGGGGCGCTCGGGATCCCGCAGGTTGTCGTGCCGGGAAGCATCAATTATGCGGTCATGGGGCCCGTAGAAACGCTATTGCCGGAAATTCGGGAAAGGAAATATATCGTCCATAATTCCCAACTGACCCTGGTAAGGCTTACCCGGGAAGAGCTGCAACGGACGGCGGTGATTATGGCGGACCGGCTCAACATGGCCAAGGGACCGACACACGTTTTCATCCCGCTCCGGGGGTTTTCCTATCCCGACCATCCGGGGCGGGGACACTGGGATCCCGAAGACAACGGGTTGTTTATCCGCGCATTGAAAGCGCGCCTCTCTTCTTCGATACCGTATGACGAAATCGACCGGAACATCAACGACGATGCGTTCATCGATACCGTGGTGGAGGCGCTCGTGCGATTCATGAATCCTTGAGGAGGCTTGCATGACAGCGAAAAAAAGGGAACTCTCCGGCGTCCTGACCCCGATGGTTACCCCTTTCAGGAATGACAGGGTGTGGTTTCAGGGTCTCATCGACAATGTGGAAAAGATGAACGAAACCGGCCTGACGGGGTATTTCATTCTCGGAACAAACGGGGAATGCAAGTCCCTCTCCGTCGAGGAACGTTTCAAGGTGTTGGGAACGGTCGTCCGACACAGGGCGAAAGACAAAGTTGTGATGGCAGGGACGGGTTTTGAAAGCACCAAAGAGACCATCGATATGACCCTGAGGGCGGCGGACGAGGGCGCCGATATGGTCAGCCTCCTCATGCCCCATTTTTTTGCGAAAAAGATGACCACGGATCTGCTTGCGGGGTATATCGTCGATGTGGCGGATGCCTCTCCGGTCCCGGTGTTGCTGTACAACAACCCTTCGGTCGCGGCGGGCGTCACGATCCGGGCCGATCTGATCCATCTCGTGGCCGACCATCCGAATGTGATCGGCATCAAGGACAGCTCGGGCGAAACCTACCGGCAGAACCTTGAGGCGGCAAAGGGAAGGATGTTCGTTCTTGCGGGCAGCGCGAATTATTTTCTGGATCTGCTAAAGTCCGGCGGGAGCGGCGGGGTGCTTTCGCTCGCGAACGTTTTTCCCGACGCCTGTGCGGAGCTCTATACCCTGTTCACGGAGGGCAAAACGTCGGAGGCGGAAGGGCTGAATGCATCTCTGATCGCTTTGAACCAGGAGGTATCCGGTTCGTTCGGCGTCGCCGGCGTCAAGGCGGCGATGGATCT
>MNZQ01000067.1 GCA_001873745.1 Syntrophaceae bacterium CG2_30_58_14 | reverse complement strand
CTCCAAAATGTCCATCTGTGCCAACTCCAATGGTCGTGACGCCTCGAATCGCTGGGACGCTTCCTTCTCCTGTTTCTTCCGTATCCCACGGTAACCGTTGGCCTCCATGATCCGCTGCGCCGTCCTCGTCGATACCGTTACCCCCTGACGTCGTAGCTGATTCCTCACCTGGCTGGGTCCAAATCCAGGATAGCGTTCCCACGTATCAAGCACCCCCTTCTCCTGAACCTCCGTCACTTGCTTGATCCCACGACCCCGACTTTCACAAGTGCATGACAAAAATCCTTCCCTGCCCAGAGCCTCCAATTTGTTCCGCCATTCATACACTGTCGTGTAATGAACACCCGCTATCTCTGAAGCCTCCTTGATCCCAACCTCCTTTGCACTCTCCAAAATTACCAGCTTCTGCTCCTGATTAAACTGACGACTCTTTTCCATATCACTTCCTCCTTCTCATATTTCGGAGAAAGTGTTACCCTCGCCCTACCCAAATTTTCTGGTTTCTTGGTAGCACATGCAAATATCAAGTTCAAATACAGTTGCTTTGATCGTGTCATCCTGCGGGGGTACATCCTGTGGCTGTTCTTTCCAGGCGGCGTGGTCAAGTTCCTCAGGGCGATGGGATTCAGAAAGCTTTCCAACGGCGTCATGCGCATCCTGACCGACCAGTTGAACGCCCATATCCTGAAGGTTGCCCAGGCGAAGGAGATTCCCATTCACTGGTGGCCTTCGGTGGACGGTGGGAAAGACGGCGCCAAACAGAAGTTCGTCTTTCGGCAAGGGGATCAGAAGGGATTGTTCTTTTTCCCGGAACAGATCGAGGGGCATGGTTTTGGTGGTTCCATGAAGGCGGCCGTTGGCCGTGTGCTCTATCCACAATAAATGGGGGACAGCCACTCATTTCTTCTCTCTTCTCCAAAAACGTCGTAACCATCGGGTTTTCGTTCTTGACACGCTCTTGCGGCGTGTGTTAGCGTTTAGTCCAGTAGGTGCCCCATTGTTGTCAACACTGCGAAAATATTGAAAAGAAGATGATATATGGATGAAATGGACCTCCAGGAGCGAAAGTCTTTCCTGGCACAGGCAGAGGCGTACATCGAACGGAACGAACTGCCGGCGGTCCTGAATCTGGCCGAGGCGAGGCTGAAACGGACCCCGGGGGATCTGGACGCCCGGATCGCGATCTGCCGTGCCTGGCTCCTGCAGGGGAGGCTGGACGAGGCCAGGGAGATGCTGAATGAAATGGAGGATATCCTCGCGAGCCTCTCCCAGATCTATGTCTGCATGGGCGATATCTGCATGAAGAAGGGGATGGAGGATTCGGCGGAGGGCTTCTACCGGAAGTTCATGTTCCTCAATCCCGGAGTTCCGCTGTCCATGGATGTTACAGAGAGGTTGAACGGCATCGGGGAACTGCACGCGACGGATGCGGAGGCGGAGACGGAGGGCGACGCCGAAATCCCCACCGATTTCCAGACGGTGACCCTCGCCGAACTTTATATTGGGCAGGGCCATCTCCTGCCGGCGGAAGAGCTCCTCGAAAAGATCATCGGGCAGGATCCGAAAAATGAGAAGGCGGCCGGGCTGCTTCAGGAGGTCCGTGAGCGGCGCCTCAAAGGGGCGTCCGTACAGCAATATGCGGGGGTCATTGCCGAGCTTTCCCTCTGGCTGAACAATATCGGCAGGTTGCGCGCCCATGCGGCATGATTCAGCGGCCTATGCGGCGAGGATAAACCGCCTGCGGGCGGGGTTTCCGGAGACGGACGCGCTGCTCATTCTGGGTGCAAAGAATATCCGTTATCTGACCGGCTTCACTGGCGGCGACGGCGCCCTGATGGCTGGTCCGGACTGGCTGATCCTCCTCGTGGACGGGCGGTATGTGACCCAGGCGCGGGCCGAAGTTCCGGGCGTGGAGCTCTTTGAATTCCGCAACCGGGTGGAGGGGGTCGCGGCGGTGGTCCGGCGGCGTGGGGTCGGGTCGGTCGGTTTCGAATCGCCGCTTCTCTCCGTGGAGGAGTATCTGCGGCTGAAAGAGGCGCTTCCGGAGGTGAAGCTTCTGCCGCTTCCCAAGGGCTTCGAACTCCTCCGGGCCGTCAAGGATGACGGAGAGATCGACCGGATCCGGGAGGCGGCGCGGATTTCCGGAGAGGCCCTCGCTGCGGTCCGGGAGATGATCCGGCCGGGCGTCCGGGAGGAGGAGGTTGCCCTCGAACTGGAGTACCGGATGCGGCGCAGCGGGGCGGAACAGGTTTCCTTTGAGACGATTGTCGCGGCGGGGCCCGATGCGGCCCTTCCCCATGCGACGCCGGGTCGCCGTGAGATCGCAGATGGGGATTTTGTGATGATCGACTACGGCGCGGTCTGCGACGGGTACCACTCGGATGAGACCTGCACGGTTGTCGTTGGTCACGCATCCGATCGGCAACGGGAGGTTTATCGGCTCGTGCTTTCGGCCCACGACCGGGCGATCCGGGCGGTCCGGGCGGGCGTCTCCTGCGGGGAGATCGACCGCATCGCGCGGGCGTGTCTCGCCGAGGCCGGGATGGCCGGTTACTTCTCCCACGGGACCGGTCACGGCGTGGGTTTGGATGTCCATGAGGCGCCGCGCCTGGCCTCCGGACGAGAGGAGATCCTCCAGGCCGGCATGGTGGTCACGGTGGAGCCGGGGATCTACCTCCCAGGCGTCTGGGGGATCCGGATCGAGGATACGGTCCTGGTGAAGAAGGAGGGGTCTGAAATCCTGACGCGGACCTCCAAGGAGCTTGCCGTCATGGAACACTGACTTCAAGGCGGCAGGCGAAAAAATATTAAGAACAAAGGTGCACTATTATGAAAGTAATTCCGGATGATCTTCTGTACAGTCGGGAGCATGTCTGGGTCCGGGTGGAGGGGGATATCGCCACCATCGGAATCACGGACTATGCCCAGGAGAAGCTGGGAGAGATCCTTTCTCTGGATCTTCCCGAAGCCGAATCCTATGTAGAGTGGAACGAGCCGTTCGGCAGCATCGAATCGGCGAAAGGGGTCGTCGAACTCATCTCGCCGGTCAGCGGGGTGGTGATCAGCGTCAATGAGGACATTACGGATGATATCGGGATCATCAACAGCGATCCGCATGACACCGGATGGATGATCGTCGTGGAGATGGAAGACCTCGAAGAGTTGGATGACCTCCTGGATGTGAGCGGCTATCAGGATTTCGTGATTCAGGAAGCGGAGGTCGATTGAAAAGGATAAAAAGGCGAATGGATATCCGGGTTCTGATCAGGGATGAAGTCCTCGCCCAGAAGGCTTATGCGGTGGAACATGCCGCCTGTCCGATCAAGTTGGATGCCAACGAGAATCCGCTGGCGATTCCCGAACCGCTTCGGGAACGGTTCGCGGCGATGCTCGCCTCCATCCCGCTGAACCGGTATCCCGAGGCCGGCGCCCCGACGCTGGTCGGACGTTTTGCGAAGGCCTTCGGCGTCGGGGAAGAGCAGGTCATCCTCGGCAACGGGTCGGACGAACTGATTCAGATCCTCTGCACCGCCGTCGCGCGTCCCGGGGCGGAGGTGATGATCCCGTTTCCCACCTTCGCGATGTACCGGATCTCCGCCCTTAATGCCGGCTGCCGGGTCGCGATGGTTCCGCTCGATGGGGAGTTTGATCTCGATCTCGCGGCCATGCTGGCGCGCGTCGCTACGAACCCTCCCGCCCTGACCTACCTCGCCTCGCCCAACAATCCGACCGGCAACTGCTTCCGCCGCGAACGGATCGAGACGATCCTCGATAAGTTTCCCGGCATTGTCGTCGTGGATGAGGCCTATTTCCACTTTTCAGGGAAGAGCCTTATGCCTCTCCTGGGCCGGTATCCGAATCTGGTCATCCTCCGGACGCTCTCCAAGGTTGGGCTCGCGGCCATGAGGATCGGCCTTCTCATCGGACCTCCGGAGCTGGTCCATGAACTCAACAAGGTGCGGCTTCCCTACAACGTGAACGCGCTGTCGCAGGCGGCCGCCGGCTTCTATCTCGATCACGAGGATGCCTTCCTGAAACAGGCGGAGGAGATCCGAAGCCTGCGCGGCGGGCTTTTTCCCGCCATGGAGGCGATCCCGGGGATCCACCCGCGGCCGACGGATGCAAATTTTATTTTTTTTAGTTGCGATTTCGATGCGGATCGCGTATACAGCGAGCTCATGGAGCGGGGCATCCTGATCAAGAACTTCAACACCCCCGGGACGATGAAAAACTTCATGCGCGTCACGGTGGGCACCCGTGAAGAAAACAACAGATTTATAGAGGCATTGCAGGCCATCCTATCATAGTAAGGAGCGTGGTCCCCATTATAGGAAACATCAAGGGTGGTTTACGGCACAGACCATAACGTGTGGCGCCGTACTGCCCTTTTTTTGCGCCGGTTTTTTGAGCGGAGATGGGTCTCGGCTGATGAAGCAACGACATTCAAACGAAGGGAAAAGAAAGGGAGAAGGAATTTGGAAGTCAAGGTATTCGACAACGATGTGGAAAAGGCATTGAAGATTCTCAAGAACAAGCTCTCCAAGAGCGGCCTGTTCAAGGAACTGAAGTTGCGCCGGGCCTATGAGAAACCCTCCGTGAAGAAGAAGAGAAAGGCCATTGAGGCGCGCCGGCGGCTGGCCAAGGTCCAGCGCCGCCGGGTCAATTAGAAAAACGTCACGGATCGGGAAGCTGCCGGATCGCAGGGTTGGACCACGCATAAGGGGCGCTCCCCATGCCTGTGGCCAACGGGCAGCGGCGTTCGGGGAGTAGGGAAAGAGGGGATGCCGCGGTGATGGTCTTCCCCGGCGTGGAGGTGTGTCACATGGACGAAAAGCAGTATGTCGTGGATGCGCTGTCCATCGATGAATCCTGGCGTATCTTCCGGATCATGGCCGAATTTGTCGAGGCCATCGAAACCCTCTCCCAGGTGAAACATGCCGTGAGCATCTTCGGCTCGGCGAGAACGAAGCCGGACGACCCCTATTACCAGAAGGCGGAACTCCTCGCCCGGCGCCTCGTTGAAAAGGGGTTCGGCGTCATCACGGGCGGCGGACCGGGCGTCATGGCGGCGGCGAACAAGGGGGCCGCGGAGGCGGGCGGGCAGTCGGTGGGAATGAACATCCGTCTGCCGTTTGAACAGAAGCCAAACCCCTACGCCAACATCAGCATTGACTACAAATATTTCTTCATCCGGAAGGTGATGTTCGTCAAGTATGCCGTGGCCTATGTGATCCTGCCCGGCGGCTTCGGGACGATGGACGAGCTCTTCGAGGCGCTGACCCTGATCCAGACAAAACGGATCAAGTGCTTCCCCGTCATCCTGATGGGCAGCGAATACTGGAAGGGGCTTTTCGACTGGCTCCGGAAAACGATGCTCCGCGACAACAAGATCTCTATCGAGGATCTTGATCTCTTACAGATCATTGACGATCCCGACGAGGCCGTGAAGCACATCCAGAAGTACGTCATCGTCTAAATAGGGACAGCGCCCTATTATTTTCCTGGAAAATAATAGGGCGCTGTCCCTATTTATCGGAATTTCAACATGGCTCTTCACGACGACGATACCGGGCGGGGCGCAACGCTTGCGGCGGTCCTTGCCGAGCTGAAGCGGGGGAAGGCCGTTCCCTGCTATCTCCTCTATGGGGATGAGGAGTTCCGCCTCCGGGACGCCGCCTTGAAGATCACGAACTCCCTGATTCCCGATGCCCGGGACCGTGAACTGAACCTCTTCGTGACGGACGGCGAACACGAGGATGTCGGCGCCCTCTGCGAATCCCTCATTACGCCGCCCCTTCTTCCCGGACGCAAGGTGCTGGTTGTCCGGGAGACCCGTCTTTTCCAGTCGAAAAACATCCTCGCGTCCCTCATCGCGAAAATCCGGGAGCGGCTCGAACCGGATCCCGACCGGGCGGCAGCGAATTTCATGCAATTCCTGGCGCTGACGGAACTGCAACTCGACGACCTCCGGGAGGGCGGCTGGCGGAAAATCGATGACGACTTCTGGCAGAAAATCGTTCCCGATGAAGGCGGCGAGGGCAGGGAGACCTGGCTTCCCAGGGCCGTGGATCTCTGCGTGAGCCGCGGTCTTGTGCCGGTCAAGGAAAAGGTGGATGAGACCGAACGCCTGGAGCGGGTCCTGGCCGGGGGGATGCCCGAAGGGAATCACCTCATCCTGATGGCCGAGAAGGTGGACCGGCGGAAAAGTCTCTTCAAGGCGGTTTCGGCCGTGGGGCGCATCCTGACCTTCGCAAAGATCAAGGGCGAGGCAAGGCAGCAGCAGGCCGTGATGGAGATGGCCGCCGGACTCCTAGGGGAGCGGGGGAAGCGACTCTCCTCCGGCGCCTGGGCCGCCCTGGGACAGAAGACCGGCTTCAGTCTCCGGGAGTCCCTGGGTGCGGTCGAAAAACTGATAACCTATTCAGCGGAGAAGGCGGTCATCGAGGCGGCGGATGTGGAGGCCGTCATCGGCCGGACGAAAGAGGATACCGTTTTCGATCTGACGGGGGCACTGACCGGACGCAACCTGGCGGCCGCTCTCAGATCCCTGCGCGAGCTTCTCGACCAGGGGGATCCACCCCTGAAGATATTCTCGATGATCACCCGGGAGATTCGTTTCCTCCTCCAGGCGAAACTCCTGCTCGCCTCGGGGCGGATGAAGGCCTTCAGCGCGACCATGGACTACGGCCGTTTTCAAAAGTCGGTCTATCCCTCCCTCAAGCAGGGGGCCGGCGAACGGGAAGAGCAGGTTGACCTCGTCTCGCAGCACCCGTTCGTCGTCTATCAGGCCTTGAAGAACGCGAGCCGGTTCACCCGCTCCGAGCTGGCCGGTTATCTGGAGATGCTGGTCCGGATCGATCTTGCGCTCAAGTCCACGGGACAGGAGCCCCGCCTCCTGCTGGAGCGCTTCCTGCTCGCCGTCTGCAAAGTGAATGTCAGAGCTTCCTGATGCGGGCCAAGGCGGCCCGTTGCTGTTTGGAGAGCCGCCGGGAGGGGCCTTTTCTTTTCATGCCGGGCCGGTCGTCATCCTCGTCCGTGTCATCCTTGCCGTTGGACTCCGCAGGGAGCGATCCGGCGGCAACCTGTTCGAGTCGTTCATCAAACGCGGGGGAGGCGATGGCGGTCTTCCCGCGGCGGACGGCGAACGTGGCGATCTCACGGTCGGAGGTGACGACCAGGATCTCCTCATCACCCTTCGCAAGCAGCCGCTTGATCACCTCGTCGGCCTTCTCACCCAGCCGGGAATAGATGATCTCCACCCCCAAGGCGCGGTCCCGTTCCTCGAGCGGCGAGCCCCCTACCCAGCCGTCGAAGACGACGGTGATCCGGTGGCCCCGAAGTTTCCGGTAGCCGGCAAGGCTGCGGATGAGGGCGTTTCTTCCCTCTTCCAGGCTTTTCCTCTCGGATTGCCGGAAGGTGTCGGACTGCCGGATCAGGTTGTAGCCGTCCACGATGATGTGCATGGAACCCCGTTTTGCGGTTGTTGAATAACCATCCTGCCCGATGCAGGGAGTAAGACCTGAATTTCTTCGGGTCCATTCCCCGATGCTTTCCTCGCTCACTGGATTCCCGCCAGCGCGGGGATGACGACTTTTTTACGAGGCCGTCAAGTATTGTCATTGAGGGGCGAATGTGCTATAAACCCTCCGGCCGAACTCTTTTTCGGCAGCACTATACCAGACCGGGTTTCAATTTAACAACCAAAAGGGAAAAACAGGGTTGACGTTCTCTGCTTAAACGGTTTGAGTGCGAATGGAGGGAAAAGAAGATGGATTTTGAATTCACCGAGGAACAGAAGATGTTGAAGGATATGGCCTACCGGTTTGCGAAGGCCAATTTCACCCCCGTGTCGCAGGAGTGCGACGAGCAGGAGAGGTACACGCCGGAGATCCGGAAGAAGGCGGCGGAAAACGGCCTCGTCGGGGCCTGGGTCCCGGAGGAGTACGGCGGCGCCGGAGCGGGCTCCCTGGGGAACGCCATCATCAGCGAGGAGCTCTCCCGGGTGGACATGGGGATCGGCCTCAATATCACGGCGGCGGCGTTCGGCTGTGAAGCGATCCTCCAGTACGGCTCCGAGGAGCAGAAGAAGAGCTGGCTCCCACCCGTCTGCGCCGGGGAACAGGTCAGCGCGGGGGCGTTTACGGAGCCCAACGCCGGGACCGACGTGGCCGGCTACAAGACCCGGGCCGTCAAGGACGGGGACGACTACGTGATCAACGGCAGCAAGATGTTCATCACCAACGGCAGCGTTTGTGATTTCATGGTGACCCAGTGCATCACGAACCCCGAGGAGAAGAAGCACAACAGCTTCAGCCTGATCATCGTGCCTTCGGATGCGAAGGGGGTCACCCGGAACAAGATCCACGGGAAGTTAGGTATCCGCGCGAGCGACACGGCGGAGATCGCCCTTGAGGACGTCCGGGTGCCTCAGGCGAATCTCGTCGGAAAGGAGGGCCACGGTTTCCGCGAGCTGATGCACTTCTTCGATACGACCCGCGTGATGGTCGCCGGTCAGGCCCTCGGCCTCTCCGAGGCCTGTCTGGAGACGAGCGTCAAGTACGTCAAGGAGCGGACTGCCTTTGGGCAGCCGCTCGGCGCCTACCAGCTTACCCAGATGAAGCTCACCGAGATGGCGATCCGGATCGAGGCGCTCCGGGGCCTCGTCTATAAGGCGGCCTGGCTGATCGATGAGGGGCGTCCCGATTATACGCTGGCGGCGATGGCGAAGTTCTTCGGCGGCCAGACCGCCGTCTTCTGCGCCAACTACGCCGTCGAGCTCCATGGGGGCTACGGCTACATCGAGGAGTACCCCGTCCAGAAGTGGTACCGCGACGCCAAGATCCTCGAACTCTACGAGGGAACAAAGGAAGCGGAGATCATGACGATCGGCCGGTATCTCCAGACGCGGTAAAAGCCGGAAATCAAGAAAAAGGAGGCCGTTTATGAAGACACGAATCACCGAGCTGTTCGGCATCGAACATCCCATCATCCTCTCCGGCATGAGCTGGATCAGCGTTCCCAAGATGGTGGCGGCCGTCTCCAACGTGGGCGGCCTCGGCATCCTGGCGGCGGGGCCGCTCGACGCGGACCGGACGCGGCAGGCGATCCGAGAGATTCGGCGCCTGACCCAAAAGCCCTTCGGGGCCAATGCCTCCCTGCTGTTTCCGGGGGCCGCCGAGAATGCGAAGGTTCTTCTGGAGGAGAAGGTGCCGGTGATCAACTTCGCGCTCGGCAAGGGGGACTGGATCGTGAAGGCGGCCCACGAATACGGGGGGAAGGTGATCGCCACCGTGGTCAACGCCCGCCATGCGAAACGCGCACAGGATTACGGCGCCGACGGGGTGATCGCGACCGGGCACGAGGCGGCCGCCCATGGGGAGGCGGTGACCTCCTTTGTCCTCATCCCCAGTCTGGTCGATGTGCTGGAGATCCCGGTGATCGCCGCCGGCGGAGTCGCCGACGGGAGGGGGTTGGCGGCGGCCCTGGCCCTCGGCGCGGAAGGTGTGGCGATGGGAACCCGTTTCATGACGACGAAGGAGAGCCCCCTCCACGCCCATTTCAAGAAACTTTCCATCGAAAAAGGGGTGACGGACACCCTCTACTCCACCCGCTTTGACGGGCTCGGCTGCCGCGTGATGAAGACGGACGCGGCAGAGCGGGCCATCCGGCGTGGGCTGGATCTCCCGGCGGCCTTCTTCAACGCACGGGAGATCACTGCGCAACTGCATATACCCTTCCTGAAGCTCTTCATCGGCGTCCTCGCCTCCGGCTGGAAGAACGCCCGCCAGTTGGCCTACCTGGCGAACGGCTTCAAGGCGATCCGTGTCGCCACCGAGGAGGGCGACATCGAGCGGGGCGTCCTCCCCGTGGGACAGGCGACCGGTCTCATCCACGACGAGCCCACGGTGGCCGAGGTCGTCGCGCGCATCGTCGCCGAGGCGGAACAGGTCAAGGATCGGCTCGCCGGTCAGCTCGCATAAAAAGGGGGGACAGCTCCCGATCTCGGGTCCCCCGAAAGCCCCGAAAAGAAAAGGGCGGGGACAATCACCCCGCCCCTTGTTGTTCTACCACCCCTTTGTCCACATCTCGTCGTCTTCGTAATCTTTATGGGCGATACAGAAAACAAAACCATAAAGCAATTTATTCCGTGGGTGGATGTCATTGCGGAAACTTTTGGAAGTAATTGCGAGGTCGTGCTGCATGACCTTCGCAATCTCGACAGAGCGGTCGTCAAGATAGCGAATGGCCACATCACTGGTCGCCAGGTTGGCGCGCCGATAACGGATATGGGGCTGCGCCTATTTGAAGAAGACAAAAAAAACAAAAAAGGCACGGCTGTGATCGGCTACCGGACAAAAACGAAAGAAGGGCGTGAATTAAAGTCAACCACCATCTTTATCAGAGATATAAAGGGTAATGCGGTGGGTTGTTTGTGCATAAACATCGATTTGACGCCTTATCTCGCCACAAGAAATCTTATCGATCAGATATGCCAACCCAGCAGCCCTGACAATGCCGAAGCGGAAAACGGATCTCCGGAAGAATTTGTATCAGACGTGGACTCTTTAATGGGGCAGCTCATTGAAAAGGCGATGAACCATGCCAATAAACCGGTCATTTTGATGTCAAAGGAAGACAAATTGCAAATGATGCGGGATCTCAAGAAAAGCGGTTTTTTCCTGATCAAGGGTTCCGTCAAGAGGTTATCTGGAGAATGGGGAGTTTCCTTGCCGACGATTTATAAATATCTGGAAGAGATTTAGAGGAGGAATCAGCTAAAGATGAAGGCGGGCAGACAATGAAACGAGAAATTGTGAAGAGTAAAGAAATGCCGGCTGCGATAGGTCCTTACTCGCAGGCCGTAAAAGTTGGGGAGCTTGTGTTTACCTCCGGCCAGATTCCCTTAAATCCAAAGACCGGCGAACTCGTCCATGGAGGAATTGAGGAACAGATCCGCCAGGCCATCGGAAATCTCAAGGTTGTTCTTGAGGCAGCGGGGGCGAGTCTGGAAACGACGGTGAAGACCACTCTTTTTATCGTGCAGATGGAGGATTTTCCTAAGATAAACAAAGTATACGCCGAACTCTTCCATGATGCCAATCCTGCCCGGTCCTGCGTGGCTGTATCGGCCCTGCCGAAGGGAGCCCAGGTGGAAGTAGAGGCGATTGCTATGCGCTGCTCGACAAGAAAGCAGTCGGCAGCGTAAAGTTTTCTGACGTCATGATGAGGATTAAAGCGAGGTCGATTCATTTCATACGACAATTGAAAACGTTTTTTATGTAGGGAAATCAATGATGAAAGAAGCATCCTTCCTCAAGGCCATCCTGATGCAAGAGCTTATCCCGGCAACCGGATGTACCGAAGTGGGTGCGGTGGCCCTTGCCGCTAGATGGGCTGTCCGCGCACTGGATGTCCAGATGGATGGCGTCGAATCGATCGAGATTGAAGTGGATAACAACACGTACAAAAACGCCATAGGCGTGGGAATTCCCGGAACCGGTGAAACGGGTTTGGGGGTTGCTGCGGCCATGGGTGCACTCGCCTCAACGGGAGACCTTTACGGGCTGCAGATTCTGGAAAATCCCGGCCCGATGACTGTGGAAAAGGCGCGGAGACTTCTCGTCGAAAACCGGGTTCGGATTGTGAGGGCGCCGGAGGCCAAGGGCATTCTGATCCGAGCCAGGGCCCGGAGCGGAAACGAAGAAGCCTCAGCCGTGATTCAAGGCAGTCATGACCATCTTGTAGGCGTCCAAAAGAATGGAAAACCCTACCCCGGGGCGCCCATTTCGGACAAAGATCCCTGGAAGCTTTTGGAAGATATAAAAAGCCTGCGCTATGGAGATCTGGTGGAATATGCCAGCACAGTTGATCTTGAGGAGCTTCCCATTATCCACCAAGCTCTCCGGATGAACGTCCATTTTTGCGAAGAGGCTAAAAAAGGGGCCTCTTCGCAGAAGATCGGGCAAGTGGTTGAAAAGTGTGCAAGTCAGGAAGCGTTCCAGGAGAATTTATCCGTAAAGGCCCAGTTTGTAACGGCGCTTGCTGTGGAAGCGAGGATGAAGGGGCTTGACCTTCCGGTGATGACCTGTGCGGGGTCCGGCAATCAGGGGCTGGTAGCCACCATCCCCGTGGCGGAGATTGCGAAGAATATCAAAGCCTCCGAGGAACGCCTCCTGAGGGCCCTCGCCTTGTCCTATCTGACCACGATCTACATCAAGACATTCACCGGCATCCTCTCTCCGATTTGCGGATGCGGAGTCGCCGCCGCGGTCGGGGCGGGTTGCGGCATCGTCTTTCTTCATGGCGGAGGGGTCTCTCAGATCGAGGCGCAGATCAACAACATGGTCGGTGCCATGGCAGGAATTATCTGTGACGGGGCGAAATCGGGCTGTGCGTTTAAGGCCCTGATGGCGGTCGGGCTGGCCTTGGATAGCTCCTATCTGAGTATGGAGAATGTCCGTATCCCTTCCGGCGATGGGATTATGGGCAACGAAGTGCTGGATACGCTCAAAAATCTCCAAAAGATCATTCAAGACGGAATGTCTTCTATGGATACGGCCATCATCGAGATCATGGATCGCAATGTGTAACCAAAAGAATTGGCCTATGAATATTTTACACGAAAAGCATGAATGCAAAACCAGATGACAAATGTAGGATATGATCGTTAGAATAGGATGGTGCAAGAGGTCGAGAAAGTGTTAAAGCAAGAAACCTTTTTGGGTTGATCGATGACTGAACGCTACCCAAGAAAACGATCTGACTATAGGGCAAACAGACTCTTAAACTGGTTCATTATTTAAGGAGGCGGCTATGAAACTCAAAATGCGTTGCGTTATCGGACTGGCGGTAATCATGACCCTGTGCTTTCTCGGGACGGGCCTTGCCGCGGACAAAACCCTGACCATCTCCTCCGGTCCCATGGGCGGTGACTGGTACTCCCTGGGCGGAGCCTTGGGCGTAATGGCCAAGGAGGTCCTGCCGGGCACGGTGGTGACCGTCACTACCGGTGGCGCGGTGGAGAACCTACCCAAGATCAATGCCGGCCAGGCCGACTTGGGCCTGACCATGGCCAAGCTCTACCACGAGGCATTGACCGGCACGGAGTCCTTTGCCAATCGGGGCAAGCAGGAGAACGTGCGGGCCCTGGCCTTCCTGGCCAACATCCCCATGAGCTTCTTCCTGGTCAAGGAGGGCAACCCGCTGGCGTCCATCGAGGAGCTTAAGGCCCAGAAGAAAAAGGTGCGCATCCTGACCTCCAAGAAGGGCTCGTCCCCGGCCTTGGCCGCGCAACTGATGCTCGGCAAGTACGGGATCACTTTCGAGGACATCAAGAACTGGGGAGGCTCGGTGAGCTACGTGTCTTACGCCGAGGCGGCCAACCTCATCAAAGATGGCCACGCCGACGCCTGGATCGGGCCCATGGTTTCGGGCATCGTTGAGTTGACCACCACGGTGAAGATGAAGATGCTGCCAATCGCCCCTGCGGCCTTGGACAGACTGCGGGACGAGGACCACTACGTTAGGATGACCCTCACGAAGAACAAGTACTACTTTGTCAAGACCAACACCCCGCACATGGCCGAAGCCGTTATCCTCATCGTCCGCAAGGACCTTCCTGAGAACACGGTTTACGCCATGACCAAGGCTGTGCTGGCGAAACCGGACCGGCTGCGCGCCATCCACCAAACCTATGCCGGGTTCGACCCGGCCACTGCATGGCAAGAAGTGGGCGGCCCGCTCCATCCCGGCGCTCAGAAGTGCTACAAGGAAATGGGCTTTCTGAAATGAGCGCCCAGCCCGACACACAGAAGCGGTCCTTCTCGGACCAGCTCATGACATGGGGATTCATCCTCTTCGCCGGATACCACGTGTGGACCACCATATTCGGCATGCCGGCGGCCTACCTGCACCGGCCGGTCCATTTGGTGTTTGCAGTGACGTTGGGCTTTCTGATGTACTCGTTCAAGGGCCAGAAGCGCACCGGGGGGCCGCCCTTGGTGGACGTCCTGCTCAGCCTTCTGGCCCTGGCCAGTTTCGGGACCGTGGCGCTCATCGCCGACAAGGTCGCCGAGCGCCTGCCCATGGTTGACCCGCTCACGGCCTGGGAGCTCTTCGTGGGCGCGGCCGGCATCCTCTTGTTGCTGGAACTCGTCCGGCGCGTGGTGGGTTGGGTACTGGCCGTAGTGGTCATCGCGTTCCTGGCCTACGCATTCCTCGGACCGTACATGCCCCACATCCTGGCCCACAAAGGCTTTACCTGGAAGCAAATCGTGGATTACCAGGCCTTCGGCCTGGAGGGCATCTACTCCGTGGCCATCGGGGTCTCCTCCACCTACATCGTGGTGTTCATCGTCTTCGGCACCTTCCTGGAGATGTGCGGGGCGGGCGGGGTGATGATGGACCTGGGCCGAGCCCTGACCGGCCGGTTCCGTGGCGGACCTGCCAAGATCGCCGTGATCACCAGCGCCTTCTTCGGGACCATCTCCGGATCGGCCGCGGCCAACGTCTACGCCACCGGAACCTTCACCATTCCGCTCATGAAACGAACCGGTTACTCCCCGGCTTTTGCCGGCGCGGTGGAGGCCGCGGCCTCCACCGGCGGCCAGATCATGCCCCCTGTCATGGGCGCGGCCGCGTTTCTGATGGCCGACATCCTCGGCCTCCCCTATCTCAAGGTGTGCGCCGCCGCGCTTATTCCCTCGATACTCTATTTTTTCTCCATCCTGATGATGGTTGATTTCGAGGCCGCCAAACTGGGGATCAAGGGGCTGCCGCGCGTGGATCTACCCGACGTCCGCAAGACCCTGCGACGCTCCTTCCTGCTGCTGCCGATCCCGGTGCTCGTTGTGACCATGCTTCTGGACTACACCCCGTTCATGGCCGCGTTCATTGCCACGCTATCCGCGCTGGCGGTCTCCTGGTTCTCGCCTGAACACCGCATGGGGCCGCGGCGCATCCTCAATGCCCTGGAGGTCAGCGGCAGGCGCACCGTGCTCATTGCCACGGCATGTGCCGGCGCGGGGCTGATCGTCGGCGTGGTCACACTGACCGGCATCGGGTTGAACGTCTCCTCGCTGGTCATCTCCGCCTCGGGCGGCAGCACGATCGTAGCCCTGCTGCTGATCATGGTGGCCTCCATCATCATGGGCATGGGTACTCCGACCACGGTTGCCTACATCATCGTCGCCACCTTGGGCGTACCGGCCCTGGAAAACCTGGGCTTCGCGGCCCTGCCCTCGCACTTCTTCGTCTTCTACTTCGGGGTTCTCTCGATGGTCACCCCGCCGGTGGCCGTGGCCGCCTATGCCGGGGCAGAGATCGCCGGTGCGGACATGATGCGCGTCGGGTTCATCGCCACCCGCCTGTGTTTGGTGGCCTTCATCGTCCCTTTCATCTTCATCTACGAGCCGGCGCTGCTCATGGTCGGCAGCGCGCCCAATATCCTGGTGGCTTTCGTCACCGCCATGATCGGCATCGTGGCCTTGGCCGGAGCCCTGGAGGGCTGGTACTTCCGGGCCATCGGCTGGACCTTCCGGCTGTCGCTCTTTGCCTCTGCCATCCTCCTGATCACCCCCGGCCTCCTCACCGACCTCGTCGGCTTGGCGTTTTTTCTGGCAATCACCGCCTGGTGCCGGTTCAAGAAAAGTCCCGGAATTTAGTACCACATCATAAACAAGGAGAAGAATTATGAAAAAGCTCATTTATCCCCAAGGCTCATGGGTGGCCATTGTCACCCCGTTCGACACAAACCTGGAAATGGACCTGGGCGTCATGCGCGACCTGGTGGATTTCCATGCCGCCAACAACACCAGCACCTTGCTAATCATGGGCTCCACGGGGGAACCTACCACGCTGACCATTGAGGAGCGCAAGCGGATCATCAAGGAGATGACCGCCTACTGCAAAGGCAAGATTCACGCCTTTTTCGGGGTGACCCTGGGCTCCACAGCCATGACCATCGATCTGGCCCGCTACGCCCAGGAACAGGACGCCGACGGCATCGTGATCGTCGTCCCGCCTTACCTCGCCCCGCCTCAGGATGCGGTGTTCACCTACCTCAAGGATGTTTGTTTGGCTGTGGACATCTCCGTGGGCCTGTACAACAACCCGGCCCGGGTCATCGCCAACGTGGATCCGGCGACGATCGTCCGCCTGTTTCAAGAGGTGCCCAACTTGGTGGCCGACAAGGAGGCGATGCCCAGCGTGGGCCAACTGGCTGCGGTCTACGACGGAACCGAAGGCCGGCTTCCCCTCCTCTGCTGCGATTCCCCGGCCTACGGCCTGGTCATTCCAACGCTGGGCCTGGGAGGCCGGGGAACGGCCAACGTCACCGGCAATGTTCATCCCCGCGCCGTGGCCTCCATGTCCACCCCGTGGAGTTGCTGGGAGGACGTGGAGAACTGCCGCCGCCAGTACTACGGGCTGCTGCCGCTCATGGAGGCCGCATACGCGGCCACCAACCCGGTGGCCATCAAGGCCATGATCCGCTTGCTGGGCTTCCCGGTGGGCCACTGCCGTCCACCGCTGCCCGATCCTCAGCCCAAGGTGTTTGAGGCCATGAAGCAGGTCATCGAACGCTTCGAACTCAAGAAGCTCTACGAACTCGGGTAGGGGGCGATTCATGGTCACCACAACATTAGACAACTTGCAGTACTTCCACCTCCGGCTCGGGCCGGGCGAAGACCTGTTCCAGAGCCTGCGCGTCTTCCTCGACGAACAGGGGCTCGCGCGGGCCTTCCTTCTCTCCACGATCGGCTCTCTGCGCCGGGTGGTGGTCAATTTTCCCAAGGCCCTGGTTGACAACCCCGAGGTCGGCAACATCGTCCTTGATGGCCCCTTCGAGATCAACGGCATCTCCGGTGAGGTCTGGCGCGAGGACAAGGGAATCCGTGTGCACCTGCACGGGACCGTGACCCGGGAGGGCAGCGGGCTTTATGGCGGTGGATTGGGCGACGGTGCGGTGGTGCTCAAGCTGGCGGAGATGGTGATCGCCGGGGTGAAACAAGATGAGGTAAGGTAAGGTAAGGAGGAAAGCCATGCCCATGTATGCATTCCACTGCCCCACGTGCGGCAACGAATTCGAACTGTTCCTGCGGCCCAGCGAGGCCTTCAGGGGTGCCCAATGCCCGGCCTGCGGGGAGCATACCCTGGAGCAGACCGCCGATGGCCCGGCGGCATCGCCGGGTCCGGCCTGCGACTTGTCCAAGAAAACCTGACTCAAGACTTAAGCCGCCTGGACGGCGGACGAGCAAGAAGAAGGAGAAATACCGATAGATCTTTCTTCAGCGTCAAGGATTTGATGCGCGTGGAGGTGAAGCGGGACATAATCCCGTTGATATTAAAGAATGCTTCCCTCTAAACTTCGCAAGGCCAAGCGGTAAATGGAGAAAACAAACATCACTTCCTGCTTCGGGACTCTATAACGCGCTTCTTTTTGCGGCGGCCTTCTTCAATTCCCGAGAGATTACCGCCCATCTGGTCTGATAGTGAAACGGCATTTGCCGAAACAGTTTCGGCAAATGCCGTCAGCCAAAAAACGCACAAGCCGCGCGAAAATTAAATAGGCTTATCTCATTGATATTGGAAGATAATCCATGTTTTCCGAAACTGTTTCGGCAAACGTATAGGAGTGTAGCCGAATTGTTCAAATCCGATTCCTAATCTCACCACCCCTTTGTCCACATCTCGTCGTCTTCGTACACCTTTTCGTCGTTCTGGGCGGCCTCTTCGGCGTCCGCCTCGACCATCCGGCCGGGATTCGGGTCCTTGAGGAGCTCGCGGTAGTACTCGTGCTGGATCAGGAGGTTCATGATGTCGTTCGTGCCGGTCCAGATCTGGATGAGACGGGTGTCGCGGATCATCTTCTCGATCGGGAAGACATTCGTGTAGCCGATGCCGCCGACCATCTGCATGGCGAGGTTGCAGACGTTCCAGGCCGTGTCCGTCGCGAACTTTTTGGCCTCGCTGACGATCCGCCGCGCGGTCGGGAGCCCCGCATCGACGCTCTTCCCCGCGGCCTGCGTCAGCGCCCGGGCGGCGTCTAACTGGGTGATCGCGTCGGCCACCTTGAAGCTGACCCCCTCGAAGTTCCGGATCTTCTGGCCGAAGGCCTTCCGCCGGTCGGAGTAACGGGTGGCCACCTCCAGCGCGGCGCGCGCCATCCCGAGCGAACCGCCGGCCGAGGTGAGGCGCTCCGGAACCATCATCGTGTCGAAGATCGTCGCCCCCTCGTTGAGGCCGCCGATCAGGTTCTCCGCCGGAACCTTCACGTCCTTGAAGATCAGCCGTCCGGTCCCGCCGCCGCGCGTCCCCAGCAGCTTGTAGAGGTACTTCACCTCGACGCCGGGCCGCTCCTTCTCGATCAGGATCAGGCTGATCCGCTCGCGGGGCTTGCCTGCCGGGTCGGTGTTGCAGTAAACGATAAAGAAATCCGCCCCGTCGGCGGCGACGACGAAGCGCTTCTGCCCCTTCACCGTGAACCAGCCGTCCTTCAGCTCGGCGCGGGTGGTGGCGCCGAAGAAATCCGACCCACCGCGCGGCTCGGTCAGCGCCTCGGCGGAGATCAGATCGCCCCGGAGCAGGGGTTTGAGGAACTTCTCCTTCTGCTCCTCCGTCCCGAAAGAGTGGAGGGCCTGGCCGACAATCGAGGGCATCGAGAAGGCGCAGCCGAGCGCGGTCCCGAGGACGCCAACCTCCTCCAGCGCGGCGATCTCCGCGCTCCAGCGGAGGCCGCGGCCGCCGTACTTTTTGTCGAAGCGCAGGCCGAGGAGGTTATGCTCCCCCAAGGCCTTGACGAATTCGCGCGGATAGGTGATCTCGTCCCGGTCCATCTTCCGGATCAGGTCCGATGAAACCTCGTTCTTGACGAACGCACGGACCTCCGCCTTCAGCGCGAGTTCCTCCAGGGTCAGTAAAATATCCTGCAGCATATCCATTTCCTCCTTTCGATAGGTGGATGTTCCCATTCATGCCCATTCGCCATCAAGACGGCATGAATGGGGACAGATTTGAAATCTGTCCCCATTCGTGTAGGCGGGTTTTTGCCGTAACCCACCCCTGTTCGGTGCGTTACGCTTCGCTAATGCACCCTACATGCTACATGCTACATGCACCCACAATGAACGGTCATGAGAATGATGGAATCAGACGGCAACTGAGGGCGTCGCGAGGAGGGCCTTCATCGCCCCGATCGTTGCCGGATAGTCGCCGCTGCCGAAGATGGCGGAGCCCGCGACAAAGATGTCCGCGCCGGCATCGCTGACGGAACGGATGTTGTTCAGCGTCACGCCGCCGTCCACCTCCAAGAGAACGTTCGGGGCGATTTCACGGATCATCCGCCGCGCCGCTGCGATTTTCGGGAGCGACCCCTCGATGAACTTCTGACCCCCGAACCCCGGATTGACCGTCATGACGAGCAAAAGATCGATGTCGGGGAGGATCGGTTCGATCTGGCAAAGCGGCGTTGCCGGGTTCACGGAGACCCCTGCCTTGAGGCCCTTTTCGCGGATCAGGGCAACCGCCCGGTGAAGATGAACCGTCGCCTCCACATGGACGGTGATCCCGTCGGCCCCCGCCTTTGCGAAGTCGTCGATATACCGTTCGGGGTTTTCGATCATCAGGTGGACGTCGAAGGGGAGGCGGGTCGCTTTCCGGAGCGAGGCGACGAGGCCCGGGCCGATCGTAAGGTTGGGGACGAAGTGGCCGTCCATGACGTCGATATGGATCCAGTCCGCCCCCGCCGCCTCGACGGCCGCGATCTCGTCTCCGAGGCGGCTGCCGTCCGCCGACAGGATGGATGGCGCTATCATTTTCATGACCGAACCCTTAATGGGGACGCGCCGATGTTCCGGTTATCTCCCCCGGGATTGCGCCGGGGGAGATAACCGCAATTACGCTTTCCCGGGTTATTTCTCCAAGGCCTTAATGGCCTTCAACTCATCTGCCGAAATGTCTTTTTTACGTTTCAGGGTCCAGCCGCCGACCCAATCCTTGATGACGGTCAGATTCGCCGACCTTTCCTGTTCCGTTCCGCCCAGATTATTGTACATGTTGCCCGGCTTGCCGTTCGAGGTATATAATGGGCGGTCTTGTGAGTCAAGCCCATCTTTACCACTAAATTGCCAAGCATAGGAGGTCATTGCAAAACTCTTCCAAATTGATGCAAGTAAAAAATAACAATTTCCACAATAAATTCAATCATCATAAAATGTTGATGGTGGATTAAGGCCCGTCTTTTCTATTGCAATATTTCGCGGGTTTGCCTACAAGGGCGGAGGTTCCGCAGCCGAATCGAGCCGGATCCCGGTCCATGGGAACGGAGCTTCCATGAAACATGACGGCTTCGTAAAAAGGCCGGATGCTGCGTTCAAGCTTCATCCTTTCCCTGCTTTCGCAGGGACAGGCTTATTGCGGCGTACGCCGAAGTACGCCGCATTCCTCAGGCTTCGCACGCCTTGCCTGCGGCCTTTTTACGAAGTCGTCAAATAGGGCATGTCACATGGCGACACAAATCGCAAATAAGGTCATCCCTCATTCCCTTTCAGACAAAAGGGGTCGGAGGGGTTTTCAGGTGACAGGCCGCATCGCCGCCGGTTTGATCCTTTGCGCCTCTCTTGCGCTTTTCCCGGCGACCCCGGCGCCGGCCGCCGCGGAGGACCGGACCCTCTACGAGGGGGATTCGATCTACCACCACATCACGATCCGCCAGGAGGGCGGGGAGCGCTGCATGATCTTCGGCCGTCAGCGGGATCTCCGCCAGACCTGCATCGATCTCGCGAAACCGGACGCTTCCGTCTTTGAATACTCCTCGATGATGTTCGCCGGGTTTCTCTTCCGGCCGGACGCGAAGAAGGTCTGCCTCATCGGCCTGGGCGGGGGCTACATTCCGACGGTCTTCCGGATGCACCTCCCGCAGGTTCAACTCCGGATTGTCGAGGTGGATCCCCACGTGGAGAAACTGGCGAAACAGTACTTCCGGTTCGTTGTCCCCGCCGGCCAGACGCTTGCGATCGACGACGGCCGCCAGTTCTTGAAGAGAAGCCCGGAGCGCTACGACCAGATCTGGCTTGACGCCTTCAACTCCGACTACATCCCCGCGCACATGACGACGAAGGAGTTCCTGCAACTCGCCAAGTCGCGCCTGAACGAGGGGGGAATCGTCATCCAGAACCTCTTTGGTGGGAACAGCCTCTACGACGCCCAGATCGCTACCTTTCAGACGGTCTTCGCGAGGGTGTTTGTCTTCGAGGGGCAAAAAAGCGGGAGCTGCATCATCGTCGCCTCCGACCGGCCCGCCTGCGAACCCGCGGCGCTCCAGAAACAGGCGGAGAAGGCAGGCGGGAAGATCGGCCGGATCGACCTCATCGCCGAGGCGGGCAAATGCAGGGTTGCCCCGGTTCGGAAAAACGCCCCGATCCTGACGGACGACTTCAACCCGGCGAACCTGCTGCTGATGCAGAAAAAATAGGGGGACAGCGCCCGTGTGCGGCCAGGCAAGGTCGCGAAAATCCAGCGGGTGAGACGTCCGCCCCGGAAGGATTAGCCAGCCACCGGGTAGCGAGTCCTTG
>MNZQ01000082.1 GCA_001873745.1 Syntrophaceae bacterium CG2_30_58_14 | reverse complement strand
CGCACGGGGATACCCTGGCCGGCATCCTCTCGCAGGGCGACAAGAAAAAACTCGAACTGGCGCTGGCGCTGGCGGGAAAGCCTGAGCTGCTGCTTCTGGACGAGCCGACCGCCGGCATGTCGTCCGAAGAGACGCACGAAACGATGGAGCTGGTAAAACGGCTGAACAGGGAGATCGGGCTCAGCATCCTGTTTACGGAACACGACATTTCGGTTATCTTCGGCTATGCGCGAAAACTCTCGGTACTGTATCAGGGGATGGTCATCGCGGAAGGGACGCCGGAAGAGGTGAGAAAAAACGAAGAAGCGCAGAAATGTTATTTAGGTGAGGAAGCATGATACTGGAAGTATCCGGAATTAATACATATTACGGAACAAGCCATATTCTGTTCGACGTGGCGCTGCACATGAAACGCGGCGAGCTGGTCTGCCTGCTTGGCCGAAACGGCTCAGGCAAGACCACAACCCTGCGCAGCATCATGGGCCTTACCGCCCCGAAGCGAGGCTCGGTGATGTTTTACGGCGAGGAACTGCGCGGCCGACCCTCCTATTACGTTGCCCAGAAAGGCATCGGCTATGTTCCTGACAACAGACTCATCTTCCCCGATCTTACGGTGCGCGAGAACCTTGAGATCGCCCGAAAAAGCTCCGAACATTACCAAGGCGAACCCTGGACAATCGAAAAGGTTTACGACACCTTTCCCCCCCTTAAAAACCTTGAAAAACACCTCGGCGGCCACCTCAGCGGCGGCGAGCAACAGATGCTGACCATCGGCCGAACGCTCATGGGCAATCCGGAATTGATCCTCTTGGACGAACCCGTTGAGGGCCTGGCGCCCCTGATCGTCAAGGATTTTTCCGAAAAGCTCATGAAACTCAAAGAGATGGGCGTCACCATTCTCTTTTCGGAACAGAACATCCGGTTTTCACTTACCATTGCCGACCGCGCCTACGTGATCAACAAAGGCCGGATCGAATATGAAGGAACCATTGAAGATCTGAGCCGAAATGAAGAGATCAAGCAGAAATACCTGATGATCTGATCCCGGAGATAATGATCCCCTCTTCCGTCACGATCCTCTCCACTTGCACGTCATAGCGGTCTATCGGAACCTCCGGCACGATCTGGCAGGCAAAGACCGCCCCGATCCGCGCCGCCCGCGGGACTTTCGGAAGAAAGCGGTCGTAGTAGCCGCCGCCATAACCCACCCGGTATCCCCGCCGGTCGAAGGCCACGGCAGGGATTAGAACTGCATCGATCTCCTCGGGCAACACAACCTGGAGGCAATCGGCCCTTGGTTCGCGAATCCCATAGTGGCCCGTTTCAAGCTCGTCGAAGCCGCCGAGAAGGCAGGGCGCCATCTCCCTGCTCTCCGGATGGCAGAAGGGAACGACGATACGCTTCCCTGCATCCCAGCCCCAGACGATCAGTTCGTCGGTCAAAACCTCGCTTCCGAAATTGAGGAAAACCATCAGTGTGGAGGATTCCCGGATCTCCCGGAGCTCCTTGAGCAGGCGAACGATCTCGCCGCTCTTCGCCGCAATCGCCGCCAACGGCATCGCGTTTCTCAGCGTCATGATCCTTTTTCGGATCTCCCTTTTGTCGGTCATTTCATCCATTATCAAATCCGGCTCCAATCTTGACGAACTCGTAAAAAGTTCAAAATCTCCTCCCCTTGATGGAGGTATATATTCTTCCCTCCCCCTTGACGGGGGAGGGTTAGGGTGGAGGCGCCCACCGCCCCGGTTACCCCTCGCCCCCCATTTCGAGCATCAGCTTTGTCAAATCGCGGATGCGGTCGCGCAGCTCTGCCGCCTTTTCGAACTCCAGTTCTTTCGCCGCCTGCTTCATCTCCTCCTTGAGCCCCCGGATCACGACGGGAAGCTCTTTCTCGGAGGCGTAGGCGGCCGCCTCTTCCGAAACCCCCACCGGCACGGTCACGTAATCGGCCTCATAGACGGAGCCGAGTATTTGGCGGATCTCCGTTTTGATGCTCTCCGGCGTGATCCCATGCTCCTCGTTGAAGCCCGCCTGCAGAATCCGCCGCCGTCGGGTCTCGTCGAGACAGGTCCGGATCGCGGCGGTGATCGTATCGGCGTACATGATCACCTGCCCCGCCACGTTCCGGGCCGCGCGGCCGCTCGTCTGGATGAGCGAACGCGCGGAGCGGAGGAAACCTTCCTTGTCGGCGTCGAGGATCGCCACGAGGGAGACCTCTGGAATGTCGAGCCCCTCGCGCAGCAGGTTCACGCCGATCAGGCAGTCGAACTCGCCCATCCTAAGATCGCGGATGATCTCCACCCGTTCCAGCGTGTGGATGTCCGAATGGAGATACTTCACCCTCACCCCCAACTCCTCGTAGTAGGCGGTCAGGTTCTCCGCCATCCGTTTCGTCAGCGTCGTCACCAGGACCCGCTCGCCCCTCTCCGCCCGTTTCCGGATCTCGCCAAGAAGGTCGTCCACCTGGCCGGTCACGGGCTTAACGATGATCTCCGGATCCATCAGACCCGTCGGCCGGATGATCTGCTCCACGACACGCCCATCGGCCTTTTCCAGTTCGTAGGTTGCGGGCGTCGCAGAGACGCAGATCCGCTGGTTCGGGAAGGCGTCGAACTCCTCGAAGCGGAGCGGCCGGTTGTCGAGGGCGGACGGGAGGCGGAAGCCGTAGTTGACGAGGGTCTCCTTCCGCGCCCGGTCGCCCCGGTACATCCCGTTGAGCTGGGGGATCGTCGCGTGGCTCTCGTCGATGAAGATGAGGGCGTCCTTCGGAAAGTATTCCATCAACGTCGGGGGCGGCTGGCCCGATTTCCGGCCGGTCAGATGGCGGGAGTAGTTCTCGATGCCCGAGCAGTAACCCATCTCCTCCATCATCTCGATATCGAACTGGGTCCGCTGTTCCAGCCGCTGCGCCTCGAGGAGCTTGTTTTCCGCATTCAGCTCCCGGAGCCTCTCGCCCAGCTCCTCCCGGATTGCGATAATCGCCCGCTTGAGGTTCTCCTGCGTCGTCACAAAGTGCCTGCCGGGGTAGATCGCCGTCCGCCGGAGCGTTTCCAGTTTTTTCCCCCGGAGGGGATCGACGATGGAGATCGCCTCCACCGTGTCGCCAAAGAACTCCACGCGGATCGCCTTCTCCTCTTCGTAGGGGGGGAAGATCTCGACGACGTCGCCCCGGACGCGGAAGGTCCCGCGGTGAAAGTCGATGTCATTCCGGTCGTACTGGATCTCGACGAGACGAGCAAGCATGGCGTCCCGCTGGACCTCCATACCCACTTCGAGCCGAAGCAGCATCCCCTGGTAGGCCTCGGGGGAACCCAGGCCGTAGATGCAAGAGACGCTGGCCACGATGATCACATCCCGCCGTTCCAGCAGAAAGTGGGTCGCCGCGTGGCGGAGCTTGTCGATCTCCTCGTTGATCGCCGAGTCCTTTTCGATGTAGGTGTCGGTGCTGGGGATGTAGGCCTCGGGCTGGTAGTAGTCGTAATAACTGACGAAGTAGGCGACGGCATTTTCCGGAAAGAGGGCCTTGAACTCCCCGTAAAGCTGGGCGGCGAGGGTCTTGTTGTGGGCGATGACGAGGGCGGGTCGGTCCACGGCGGCGATCACGTTCGCCATCGTGAAGGTCTTCCCGGAACCGGTCACCCCAAGGAGGACCTGCTGCCCGTGCCCCCCGTTCAAACCCGCAACAAGGTTCTCGATGGCCTGCGGCTGATCGCCCCGCGGCTGATAATCGCTGACCAGATGAAACGCGCCCATGCACTTCCCCCCGGATCGGCATCCTGACACAATTCCCCGGGGATGACAAGAAAGCAATGGAACAGCGGGCGGCGAGCAAATGCGGGAAAGCCACCGGTGATGACTTTGATGGCGATTTTGTCTGTCGCGGGTCTCGCAAGCGGCCGGCTGGTGGTGCTGTAAAGATCAGAGAATTTTATCTGCGCCGGTTTCCGCCTCTTCCATGCCGCCCTTACTTGCCGGCATGGTGCGACGAATTCAAGTCAAATAGTTTGCGGAGTCGTTCCTGCACTTGGGCTTGCATCGCAGGCGATAATACGCCAAGTTCACGCCGCAGTAATGATTTCGTGACTGTCATCAACCGATGCAGTTGAAGTGTAGATGAAACCCGCAGCCCCGTTGAGGCAAAGTCGAGATCACTCGAGTCAATGACCAAATCAGTTTTCAATGGACTGGCTGGAATGCGGCTTGTGATGAAAGCCAGAATGAGATGGTCATGCAGACCGATTAAATCAGTAAGACAGACTGCCGGACGAACCTTGGTGGTGGAAAGGTCATCAAAGGGAAATGGAACGAGAACAACTTTATGCTTCGTCATGGTATGGTTTCCCGTCTGTCATCTTGTATATGTCCTCTTCAGGGTCTTTCAGAAAGTCGAAGGCAGGACTGAGCGTAGCCGTATGCAACCATTCCTTTTCATCCCATTCATCAACCGGCGAATACAAGACAATGACTCGCACGCGCTTTGGGCCTGGGATGGGAAGGATTTCATCCAGTTGCAATTGATGACTTTCATTGACCGTGCCTGACGTTTCTATGGCGGTCAACGTGGCCTCCATTTATCGTTCCCCCTTTCTGATTAACATTCGCTCGGTTCGGCAACCTATCGCGATTAAACACCTTGGCCGTTGTAAAGTCAATGTCCTTTCCCGATATTGAAGGAAGAGACGCCATCAGACGGCCACCTCTACGAAGGTAACCGGTCTCCGATCATCGGGGAGCAGTTCCTTGTCCAGGGCGAGAAGACAGGCGGAGATGGCATCCCGGATGTTGTCCAGCGCCTCGTCCATCGTATCGCCCTGCGAATGGCATCCCGGAATCGCCGGGCAATGAACGATATACCCGAAATCTTCTCCCTTCTCCACCGCGACGCGATAGTAAACCATAATGCTGCCTCCTATTACATTTGCTTTTGTGAAAGTATAAATTTCACAACAGTTTATGTCAATCGAAAACCCTGGCGCCGATCTTTTTACCCGACAGACGGTTCACAACCCCCTTTTCAGTGCGAACGAATCGGGAAAACCATCGGGAGTTGCGCATGGGTCTCGTTCCATCGGACAGTTCCATTGGACAAGACTTGACCGATCTGCGGCGATGCGGTAAGGTACCGCCTCCAGTAGATTCCATCGGCGGTTTTGAATAACTTTAAGGGAGTGAA
>MNZQ01000172.1 GCA_001873745.1 Syntrophaceae bacterium CG2_30_58_14 | reverse complement strand
TCCCATCTTCCGCCCCCGGGAAAAACACTTCCACTAACCCCGATGCTTTGGATCGGGCACAACGTAAGGATGAAAATCACCCCCACCCCTTCCTCTCCCATCGAGGGGGAAGGATTTCATTTAAAATGATCCGCATTCCCGGACGGATTATAGGGAATGGCCGACGGGGTGTCAATACCGGCGACGTCAAAATCCGCCTTGTCAGGAGCGCGAATTTCTGATAGCGTCACGCCCGGTTAAAAGTTGAATGCATTCATAAAGGTATTGCCGGTTCTAATCGGCGGAAAGGTTATTCATGGAGACAGACCAGTCTATCCGACAGGCGAAGGAGGTGCTCCAGCTTGAGGCGGATAGCATTCTTCAACTGATCGATCGGGTGGGAGAGGATTTCTCGCGGGCGGTCGAAATGATCTACCGCTGCACGGGGCGGGTGATCGTCGCCGGGATCGGCAAATCGGGGCTGATCGGCAGAAAGATTGTGGCGACGCTGACCAGTACCGGGACGCAGGCCCTCTTCCTCCATCCCGTCGAGGGTCTCCACGGGGACCTGGGGATCGTTACCAAAGACGATATCCTGGTTGCCATTTCCCACAGCGGTGAAACCGACGAACTGAACATGATCGTTGACAGCATCCGGGCCATTGGCGTGCCGCGCATCGCCTTTACCGGCAACCTCTCCTCGACCCTGGCCCGCTCCTGCGACATCGTGATCGATGTCGGGGTGGCCCGAGAGGCCTGCCCTTTCGGTCTCGCGCCGACATCCAGTTCCACGGCCGCCCTGGCCATGGGCGACGCACTGGCCGTTGCGCTGATCCATCGCCGGAATTTCCAGGAGAAGGATTTTTTCAAATTTCATCCCGGCGGCAGCCTCGGCTCCCGACTCCGGGCCAAAATTCGAGACGTCATGATCTGCGGCAGCCAGATCCCCCGCGTCGATATCAGTTCGACCGTCCTCGACGCCATCCGGGTGATGGATGAAACGAACAAGGGGTTCGTTCTCGTCACCAACGTCACGGAGAAGCTTCTCGGGATCCTGACCGACGGCGATGTCCGCCGTCTCGTCCGCACCGGCATCGATTTCCGAAACCAACGGATCGATACCCTCATGACCCGCTCCCCCAAGTCCATTCGAGAAAACATCTCCGTAGCCTGGACCGTCGAAATGATGCAGCGAATGGAGATCACCACGCTCGTGGTCACCGACGATGAGAACCGCATCAAGGGGTATGTCCACCTCCATGACATCCTGGGCCGGGGGGGAACCCTGAAGATGACGCTGTCGGAATAGTCGATCCGACAGCGGATCAGATAGCCCTTGACACAAAGTGGCCGTATCTTTATAGTTTGTTCCCGGAAAGGGAGTTATCATCCGGAAAATCGGCGAGGCCATCGGCAATTGAACGTGAAAACAACCGTATCCCCCAACAAGGCGAAAGCAACAATAGAGAGCAACCTGAAGGGTCCTTCCCTGCTGTTGAACCGCGAACTTTCCTGGATCGAGTTTAATCGCCGGGTGGTCGAAGAGGCCGAGGACCCGGAAACGCCCGCCCTCGAGAAACTGAAATTCATCTCGATTTTCAGCTCGAACCTCGACGAATTCTTCCAGGTCCGCGTCGGCGCCCTCGCGCGACTGGTCCAGGCCGGCGTAATCGATCCCGATCCAAGCGGTATGCTCCCCAAGGAACAGATCGACGCCATCGCCGGAAAAGCCCGCATATACGTTGCCCAGCAGTACCGATGTTTCCATGACAAGGTCCTCCCCCTCCTCAAGCAGGCCGGAATCGAAATCCATGCGGTCGATTCGTTAGACAAAAAGGAGATCCATAAGCTTAACGCCTACTTTGAAAGCCAGGTCTTCCCTATCCTGACGCCGCTTGCGGTCGATGCCGGCCACCCTTTTCCGTTTCTGGGCAACCTGCGGCTCAACCTGATGGTCATGTTCAAGGAATCGCCGACAAATATGGACGCACAGCCGTACGCTTTTGTCGATGTGCCTTCGGTGCTCCAGCGCCTTATCCGGATCATGGATGAGAAGGGGAAAAAAGAGCACCATTTCGTTCTGCTCGAGGATCTGATCCGGTCGAGCATCGGCAGCCTTTTCCCCGGGATGAAAATTACGAACTGCGTTCCCTTCCGCGTGACCCGCAATCAGGACTACGATCTCCATGAAGATTCGGTGCTGGATCTGCTGAAATCCGTCGAGGCGGAGCTCAAGGATCGTTCCAATAAAATCGCCGTCCGCCTCGAGGTCAAGGAAGGCATCCCGAAAAAGATGCTGCAAATCCTCTGCAAACACTTAGAAATGGATGAGACGAATGTCTATCATATCCCCGGTCCGCTGAAACTTTGCGGTCTGTTGCCGCTGTACGATCTGCCCGTTTCCCCGATTCACCGGGACGAGCCGTTCAACCCGCGCATCCCGAAGCGCCTCGCCGGCAAAAGCGATATCTTCAGTGTCATCCGGGGGGGCGACGTCCTGATTCACCACCCCTATGATTCGTTCGCCGTCGTTGTTGACTTCATCAACAGCGCCGCGGAGGATCCGGATGTTCTGGCCATCAAGCAGACGCTTTACCGGATTGACCGGGATTCGCCGATCGTCGAGGCCCTCTGCCGGGCGGCCGAGAACGGCAAACAGGTGACCGCCGTCGTCGAAATCAAGGCGCGCTTCGACGAGGAGAAGAACATCGATTTTGCGCACCAGATGGTGAAGGCGGGAATCAACCCCGTATATGGCTTTGTAAAGTGGAAAATCCACTGCAAGGCGACTCTAATTGTCCGGCGGGAGGGGAAGCAACTGCGCCGTTACGTCCACCTCTCCACGGGAAATTACAACTCCCTGACCGCCCAGATCTACACGGATATCGGGCTAATGACCGCCGATCCCGGCATCGGCGACGATGTCTCCTCGCTCTTCAATGTCACCACCGGTTTCAACTCCTGGACGGGCGGCGACATGCTGAAGCCGGAAAACATTGAATCGCGCTTCAAGAAGATATTCCTTGCCCCCGTCAACATCCAGGATCGCGTCATCGCCCTCATCGAAAGGGAGATCAAAAAATCATCCCCGAAGAAACCGGGCCGGATCATCGCGAAAATGAACGCCCTCATTGACGAGCGCACCATTCGCGCCCTCTACCGGGCCTCCCAGGCAGGCGTGCGGATCGATCTCATCGTCCGCGGCATCTGCTGTCTGCGCCCGGGCATCCCCGGCGTCAGCGACAACATCCGCGTTCGGAGCATCCTCGACCGCTTCCTGGAGCATTCCCGCATCTACTATTTCCACAACGGCGGCGAACCGGAGATCTATTCGGGAAGCGCGGACTGGATGCCGCGCAACTTCAAGAAGCGGGCCGAAATTCTCTACCCGATCCAGGACCAGGCGTTGAAGACAAGGGTCATCGATGAAATTTTGATGACCTACCTGACCGACAATGTGAAGGCGCGACTGATGCAACCTGACGGCAGTTACCAGCGCGTCAGACGCGATCCGAACGACAAACCGGTTCGAAGCCAGAGCGCCCTCATTGCGATTGCGCGAAAGGGCGGCGTGAAATCGCCGCCGTACTCTCAACTCGTCCGTCAGATCGGCAAGAAGAAAGGAAAGAAGAAATGATCCCCAAGACGAAGGCAAAAACAGCAGTGAAGAATCCCGTGACGAAGCCGGCCCAAAAGATCGGCGAGCCCCTCGCAAGCGCGAAGCGACTGGCCAATGCGACCAACTCCGACCAGCATCACATGGCGCAGGTGACAAAACTGGCGCTGGCGCTCTTCGACAAACTTATGGACCTCCACGGCCTGGGAGCTCGGGAGCGGCTTCTTCTCGAGATTACGGCCATGCTCCACGATATCGGCTGGTCGCGAACAACGGATGGAGGTCACCACAAGCACAGCCGGGACATGATCCTGGAGGCCGAGCTGCCGGGTCTCACGGAGGATGAGCGCACGCTTTGCGCGCTGATCGCCCGCTATCACAACAAGGCGGAACCGGACGCCAAACGGCACAAAGGCTTTGCCGCCCTTAAAAAGAAAGAGCGCGCCCTCGTCTCCTGGCTTGCTGCGATCCTGCGTGTCGCCGATGGCCTCGACTGCACACACCGATGCGCGGTCCGCATTGGGGGGTGTGAACTCGGTCGAAAGCGCCTGACAATCTCGCTTGCAGCCCGAGGCGAATGCGCCGGGGAGATCAGCGGCGCGGAGAAAAAATCAGGGCTTCTTGGACGGATGGCCGATCGCGAGCTGGTCTTCCAATTATGCTCGTAGCGTTCATTTCCGACATCCACGGGAACCTGCCCGCCCTCGAGGCGGCCCTGACCGATGCCCGCGTCCGCGGGGCGGAGAAGATCTACTGCGCCGGCGATCTGACCGGATACGGCCCTTTTCCCGGCGAGGTTTGCCGCATACTTGCCGGACAGCAAATTACAACGATTATCGGCAATTACGATGCCAAAGTGATCGCCGCTCTCCATCGCTCGGCCGATTTGAAGGAAGGGATGAAGCCGGGCAAATGGAAAATCTTAGAGTGGACATGCCGGCATATCGATGGCAACGCAGAGAGGTTTCTCTCTTCTCTTCCCCCCCTCCATCGCGAGACGCTGGCGGGCCGATTTGAGCTCCTCATGGTGCATGGGAGCCCGGTGTCGGCGGAAGACGCCATTTACCCCAGCATTACGCCGTACGGCCTGAAAAAGAAGCTTGCCGGAACAAGAGTGCACATCCTCGTCTGCGGCCATACGCATATTCCCTTTGTGAGGCGTGTGGCAGGCGCCCTCGTCGTGAACTGCGGATCCGCAGGACACCCGGTTGACGGCGATCCGCGACCGGCGTATGCACTGCTGAAGATGCAGCAGGGAAAGCCGCCTTCAGCGCGGATCATCCGTTTCGACTATCCGAAAGAAGGGCTCTTTGGGGCGATTGAACGATCCTCTCTTCCCCGGAGTTTGTCTGCAGATTTCAGTGAAGGGAACAAAAAAAGGGAAGGGGGGTAGTCGGTTAGCGTCAACTGTGATATAATACCTCGGTATTCTTTTCGTTTGAAAGGAGTTTCCGTGGAATCGATATCTCTGGTAGCAGGTCGCGATTATCCCAACACTTATCGCAGTTTCGTTGAGATGTTTCCCGATAATGCAGCTTGCGCGGCTTACCTAATAAAGTTACGTTGGCCACAAGGGTTCATCTGTCCAGCGTGCAAAACGAGCGTAATTCCATGGCAAGCCAGCCATGTACGCTTGGTTTGTCCGCTTTGTCGCCATTTTAATTATGTCAGCGCAGGGAC
>MNZQ01000152.1 GCA_001873745.1 Syntrophaceae bacterium CG2_30_58_14 | reverse complement strand
TCAAGCGCGCCAAGGCACTGGCTGCGCGGCTGTATTGATTGAAGGAGACGACCATGACCCAACGCATCAAGGTGGCAGACCTGCCCGAGTTCGACGCAGCGCCGTATCTCGACAGCAAGGCGGCGATTGCGGCCTATCTGACGGACATTCTGGAGGCAAATGATCCGGCCTTGCTGGCGGCCGCATTGGGCGACATCGCCCGGGCGCGCGGCATGAACGAGATCGCCAAGGCATCTGGTCTCACCCGCGAAGCCCTGTACAAGGCGCTCAGGCCCAATGCGAAACCTCGCTACGACACCATCGCAAAGGTTTGCGGGGCGCTGGGGGTGCGGCTGGTGGCGCAGGCGATTCATGTTTGAGCCTTCGCTGTCAAAGGCATAACACGGCGGTCGAGCGGCTGGTGGCGCCAATAATCGACGCACTTCATTTTCCCTTGATCACGCGCGATCATTTCGGAATGAAATCTACCTCCCCGTTTTTCCCGCCAACTTTCCAACAATCTCCCGCACTCTCACAGGAAACGACTGCGCCATTTCTTGCAGACGTCCCGTACCAATTCCCTCCAACTCCAGTTCATCTTCAAACGGCGCCGCATTGCGATAATAGATGCAATCAAGCAGCGCCTTTTCCGGCATGGCAAGGTTAAATCCATCCCGCGCCTCAAAACCGAAATAGAGCCGATCGGAGATGTGGGAGTACTCAATGGCGACTCCGCGCCAACTTAAATTGCGGGTAATGCCGACAGCCGTGCTGAGCGTGACAACCGTACAAACCGTGGGAACCTGGATAATGACCCCGTGCTTGTGCAAAGCCCACTCGGCGCTGATATAAGAAGGGGTGCGTACGAAACAGGCCGCCTCTTCCAGAGACGGCTCAGCTTTCAGACGGCTGTTGACATACACGCCGCGGGTCAGCCGGGTGATATAGCCGCGCTCCAGGGCGCGGGTGAGAAAGACATTGGCGTTGCCGGTAAACTTGAGCAGATCGGCGGATCGAAAGAGGGCCGGAAGGGCCTGGAGAATATCAATGGCGCTCATGGCGGGATCACCACGCCCGTTTCCCGCAGTTCGCGGAAAAGCCCCTTCACTGCATCCAGAAACGGGCGATAGCCATCGTTGCGGCAGGCCGTCATGACCTCCGGCGACAGAAACCGCCCCAGATCATTCTCAATTGCATCCCGCAGATCGCCGTCGGCGCTCTGAAACCATTCGGGCGGTCGCTGCGGTATAAACGGCGCCGCATAGCAGGAGAACTTTCGCTCCACCACATCTCGGACAACCGGCACATGCAGTCGCTCCCGCAGATGCCAGACGTCGTAGATGTCCCGTCCCTTCAGATAGCGGCGTTCCAGCAGCGCTCGAACCTTATCGGAAAGAATCTCTTCCAGGGTTTCGACCACCATCACCGAATTAGGGCGGGGGATGCGAAACTCTCCCCTGGCGATCAGGTAGGACACCGCATCTTGCATCCCCAGTACGCGGGGCTCGGTCGCCAGCGCCACCCCTTCCTGCAGTCGCTCGCATTCAATCTTTACCATGATCCTGTCCCGAGAGTTCTGCGGTTCAAAAGCCACCCGCCAGGCCGCCTCTTCATCCCGCTGGCCACGGGGGGTAACCGTAAGTCGGCCCAGCCCGAAATGGGCAATGGACTCACGGGCAACCGGCGCCTCTATGGCCTGCATCATTCGTTCGAGCGCGTGTTTTTCGAGATGTGTAACAAAATCGATATCCTCCGAAAACCGGCCTCCGTTGTGACACCAGCGGATGGCCGCGCCTCCCTGGAGGACAAGGCGAGAGCTTTCAGGCCGTGTGTACAAATGCTGGAGAAGAATGAGCTGGAAAAGTTCGGAGCGGCGGATATGTCGTTCGGTATATGCTTTCATATGTTTAGCTTATAACACATTTATGTATTATTGGCTAAATATTTTCCGAAAGACGAAATGCCGCGTTAATAATCGTAACGCGACCTACATAGGGAATAGCATAACAAATAGGGATTGCTAATCTTCGACCCATTTGCCGATGGCGTAAAACAGCGCCAGCAGCAGACCCTCCAGGCTCATCTGCTCCTCGATGCTCTTGTCCAGAATCAGATGGACCTGGCTTTCAAATTCCTCATCCTTTTTCCAGAGAACAAAGATGAGCGGAACCCTCGGGAGCAGATGCACTTTGATGGCGGCGTCACCATAATCCACCTTTTCTCCACCTAATTTCTTCCCCTTTTCCAAAAACTTTTCAAGATGGTTATCAAACTTTGCAGCGATTTTGGGAAGCGGCAATTCATGCGAAGCCCGGAAGAAAAAGGTGCCGCCCGTCAACTGGTTCGGAGTAACCAGAGTATGACTCAGCGGGATATCCTTGGCGCATGTTAGATGATGGAGTAGAAACAGCGGTAAAAAATGGGATTTTCGCGCCGGATCGGGACCGGAGATCACCTTTTTGTCTATATCAACGATAAATTGATCATTCATCACACGGATTGCGAATGTTCTGTGTTCGCCGTCATATTCCGCCATTGCGCAAACGGCAATCTCTTGCGGAGACCGGTCCCGTACGTTCTGCCAAAGTTCTTCTTCAATCATTATCACACCTTGTGTAGGATTTGGCGGTAACGCTATTACAAAACAGCCCATTCGTCAAGACAAACCGCCGTTGGAAGAGCTGCAAAGAAGCCGTTTCGATGATCCTGATTGATTCTTCCGCATCCTCCATCTCACCCATTCTCGCTACACCGTTCCTCTTTTGGACGGCCTGTTTGATCAACCGATTTTCACGAGTTCCCTGCTGCAATTCCGTACAGGTATGCCCAGTCTGCCCATGATCATAAACATGCTGGGAAAGCTTAAAAAGGCGGGTATCGTCACGGTATTGAGGGAAGGCAGAGGGCGTAGGGCACAAATCCTCGCCTTTGCCGAACTGATCAACATCTGTGAAATCGAAGAGGGCAGACGGTAAATGGGCGAATCTTGCTGTGGCGGGATGAGAGCAAATCATGAAGACTTGATGCCAGCCTCCGGTGAAAATCCTGATCGAAGACTACAACAGCATCCTGATCATCCACGTCCGCGAAGGCGATGATAAACCGCATAAATGCGCATCCGGATTCTATCTCCGAGTTGGCCCCAACACCCAGAAGCTCAACCGGAATGAAATTGTTGCGTTCATCAAAGCGGAAGGGAAAGTGCGGTTTGATGAACTGCTCTGCACCAGATTCCATTATCCCAAACAGTTCGATGGAAAGAAACTGAACGATTTTCTCAATCTGTCAGCAATAACCCCGCCACGGGACAAGACCTTGGCACTCGTCAATCTCGGGGCAGCGGAAAAACAGGAGGGGAGAACCGTTTTCAATAACTCGGGCGTTCTCTTTTTCTCAAAGAATCTCGATGACATCTATCATCACACCACGGTGACCTGCGCCCTCTATGCCGGCACAGAAAAGGCCGATGTTCAGGATCGGCGGGATTTCAACGAGGATATTATCTCCAGCATCGATCGCGGCATGATTTTTCTGAAGCAATATATCCCCGTGCGCTATGAAATGACCGGCATGCCACAGAGACGGGAGATCCCCGAAATCCCCTACGACGCGCTGCGAGAGGCCTTGATCAACGCTGTTGCTCACCGGGACTATTTTGAAAAAGGCGCCAACGTCATGGTGGAAATATTTGACGACCGGATCGACATTTCCAATCCCGGCGGCCTGGTCAAAGGGATGTCGACCAAGGATTTGGGGAAAAAGAGCGTTCTGAGAAACCCCAATATCGCCTCTCTACTGCACCGGGTCGGATATATTGAAAAGATGGGTACCGGCGTCACCAAGATGAGAAAACTCATGCGGGAGGCAGGCCTGCTGCCGCCCCTGTTCGAGTCCGGATACTTCTTTACGGCAACCTTCCGAAGGCATAAAAGGGAGAAAAGAGGTCTTGTATCAACCACCGATCCTATGGATCGGGCCATCCGCGAAACGATAGATGAGACGGTAAATGAAACGGTAAAAAAACATTTAGCGCTCATCCTTGACGCCATCTATCATGAAATTTCTTTATCAGGACCTCAACTTGAAAACATTTTGGGGATGACCAGAGCGACCGCCAAGAGAAGCCTCGCTCTTCTGAAAACATCAAACTTGGTCATCTTTTCCGGAGCGTCCAAAACAGGGAAATACCTCCTGACAGAACAGGCAAAACACCTGATCGAGGAAATGCTCAAGAAACTTGCCAGAAACCATTCTTAAAACCGCATGATCAGGAAAAATAGAAGGTGCACACATAAAACAACACAAACATGGCGGTTCGGATAAGTTGGCGAATGGTGTCTGGTTGTGTAATCTTCACCATCGATTGACAGAAGGTAAATTAGGCGGTAAACGTGGGCTTGATATATTTGAAGTGAAATTTGAAGAATGAAAAAGGATGCCCGACCTTAAAGGTGATAAATCTAGAACTTAACAAGTGCATTTACGCGGACGTTTACGCGCGCATGTGATATGATGCTTTCCTCTGATCAATAATTTGCATTCGGGAGAGGGCCTGTTTTTCAGCCTCTGCGGGGCGCATCGTTCTTTAAGAACGCAACGATAGAGGGTGGAACCATCTCCCCGGCCGAATGGCGCCGACATAGCCCCGGAGACTTTATACGAAAAAATCGGTTGTCAACCCGGTGAGTTTTTGAGGAGGCGAAGAGGGAGGTGAGAATCATGAGTCCATCGAAAGTCTGGTACATGAACGCACGGGCGAGGCGATTTCTCGAATCGACGGCCATCAAGGGCCGCCAGATCCTGGAGCGGTCCGGCTGGCTGGATCGTTTGCAGAAGGGCGACATCGTGGCGGTGAAGACCCACATGGGCGAGGCCTACAATGTCGGGTACCTCCGGCCCGTGATCATCCGCACGCTGGTCGATCTTCTGAAGGAAAGAGGGCTCCGCCCCTTCGTCACCGATACGACGACGATGCCCTACCACCCCTGGATCAGCCGGACGCTGGCGATGGATCACCTTGAAACCGCTAACAAAAATGGTTTTAATCAAGGGTCGGTCGGCTGTCCGATCGTCATGGCCGACGGCTGGCTCGGGACCGATGACGTGCTGGTCGATCTCCAGGGAAAGGGGAACTACCTGAACAAACAGTTCGTGGCCCGCGCGATCGCCGACGCCGACGCGCTTCTGTCGGTGGCCCATTTCAAGGGGCACCCGGCCGGCGGGTACGGGGGATCGCTCAAGAACATCGGCGTCGGCGGGGCAAGCAAGCGGGGTAAGA
>MNZQ01000085.1 GCA_001873745.1 Syntrophaceae bacterium CG2_30_58_14 | reverse complement strand
ATTGCACGTATTCCGGTGCGTTTGCCATCCGGTAGAGAGATCACGCTTTCACCCGGGGGGCAGAATCCGCTTATAAAAGCCTTTATCGAGGAGTTCTGCCCCCGGTTTGTTCAGGGTGGCGTCGTGCTCTACGCAGGAGACGCCGAAAATAAATTCCAGCACTTCGACGTCGCGTACTTGAAGCGCCTCGGTGTAGAGATAGGCTCTGCCGCCAAGATGCCGGACGTTGTTGTCCACGACCCGAAGCGCCAATGGCTGGTTATCGGCGAGGCAGTGACCAGTGCGGGGGTGGTTGACGGGAAACGCCGACGTGAACTCAAAGATCTTTTCGCGGGTTTCCACAGGGGGCTTGTATTTGTCACTGCTTTCGAGACACGTACCGCAATGGGGCGCTTCCGCAGTCAGATTTCATGGGAGACGGAAGTCTGGATCGCTGAAGATCCTGATCACGTTGTCCATTTCGACGGCGAACGCTTTCTTGGCCCGTATCCTGACACGATAATCGGATGAACCAAAAAGGCGAACAAAGGCAATCCAGCCGACTCGTTACACTTGCGGCTGATTTCGCCGTTATCCGTGGAAATGATAATATCCCTTGATGTGTGCATACAAATGATGTACAATTGAATCATGAAATACGAGTGGAATCCTACAAAAAATGAATGGTTAAAAAAAGAAAGGCATATATCTTTCGAGCAAATAATCATTCATCTTTCTCGGGGCGATGTCTGGAAAATAACTGATCATCCCGACCAGTCAAACTATCCCGGGCAAAGGCTGTATTTTGTTATTGTCGATAGTTATATTTATGTCGTTACGTATGTAGTTGAAAAGGATTATATTTTTTTAAAAACAATAATACCCAGCAGGAAAGCAACAAAGATGTATAAGGAAGAACAGGAGAATCAAAATGAAATACGATAAAGAAGAAAGAGATATTCTTGATGCGTTAGAAAAGGGCAAGATGAAGCTTGCTACGCCATCAAAAAAAGAAATAGAATCGATTAAGGCAGCGGCAAATAAAACACTTAAAAAAGACAAGCGTATAACGATTCGTCTGTATGACCATGACTTTATTGGTATTCAAAAAAAAGCTATGGAGATGGGTATGCCGTACCAAACGCTTATTTCCGGCATCATTCACCGTTACATAGAAGGTGATATAAAAATAAAGACCGGATAACATCGTGCTTCACGGGATCGGCGTGCACGCACGCCTCCACGTGAACTTGGGCGTTGGGCGGCTCTCATCGTAGTTTCTTGATAATCCGGAGATTGATATGCTTTTGATTTCAGCGACCGATGAATGGAAAATTTCTCATCCAGCAGCAACAATCGGCTTGCTGGAACTCTCGGAAGTAGTGAGCACTTGCTCTTCTCCTCGCCTGGATGAGTGGAAGCGGGAAACGGAAAGGTCCTTGAGGGAACGCTATCAGGGGTTTACTCGACAGGATTTTTTATCGCTTCCCGTAATGGCGGCCTATGAACGGTACTACAAGCATTTCAATAAAACTTATCATGTTCAACTTCAAGTTGAGTCGATTGTTTTGAAAGGGAAAAATCTGCCCAGCGTCTCTCCTTTAGTTGATGCAAACTTCATTGCGGAAGTAGAGACTTTTGTCCTCACTGCTGGTCATGATGTCACGAAGTTGCGCGGATCAATTTCTATTGACGTATCCCGCAAAGATGATCACATGATACAGATGAGTGGTGTCTCTAAAGCCATTCGTGCGGGCGACATGGTCATGAAGGATGGTGATAGCATTTGTTGCTCGATTATCTACGGGCAAGATAATCGGTCGCCCATCTCATCGGAGACTTCTCGAGTTCTATACGTGGCTTATGCTCCTGCTGGCGTGCCGATGGAACTTGTAGATACTCAATTGCGGAGAATCGAAGAAAACATTCGTCTATTTTCACCGACAGCTATTATTGAGCAGCACCGTTTACTTTCCGCGGCAGCCGGCTAACAACCGCATCAACACCGACGCGGCGCTTCGCGCCTCAGTGAACGGGCGTTTGGGGTTCGGGTAGGTTTTGTCTCAACAGGGGTTGCAGTTCGATGTCCGCACCGCGCGGGTTATGCGGGCGTTGGGCTTTCAGGTTGCGTCGTCACTCTCTTTCATTATATTCCATTACATGCTATAAAAGGCAAAAAGGAGGTGCGAAACAATGGTTAAAATCACCAAGGTGTCCGTAATAAAAAATTATCGCCTTGAAGTGGCTTTTGATGACGGTGTGTGTGGGGTGGTTGACCTCTCTGATTTGGTCGGCAAAGGTGTTTTCACCTTGTGGCGTGATCCACATATTTTCGATCAGGTTCAAATCGGTTCATTCGGCGAGCTTGTCTGGCTCGACAAAATTGATCTCTGCCCTGACTCCTTGTACCTCAAAGTAACGGGAAAGAAACCGGAAGACGTTTTTCCCACCTTACGTTGCGAGCTCATTTATGCCTGAAATCAGCCGCTTTTTCGGAATCGTTATCAAAATCTTCTTTGACGATCACAACCCTCCTCATTTCCATGCGGAGTACAGCGGCGACGTGGCTCTAATCGATATTCGCAACTTATCGGTTTTTTCGGGTCACTTGCCGCCTCGCGTGAAGGGGTTTGTGATCGAATGGGCAACGATTCACCAGCAGGAACTCATTGAGGACTGGGAAAAGGCACAGACTCAACAGGACCTTTTGAATATTGCCCCGCTCACATAAGCCAGCCAACAATGGCATTCAGCGGAGCGCAAAAAGCGTGCGCCCGCTGATGCTGGGTGTAGAGATTACAAACCATGTCCTTCGCTGGAGTGGTGGAAAAGGGTTGCGTAAAGATTTATTGCTGAAATGAGATCAATAAAAAAGGGGGACGTGAAGTCCCCCTTTTTTCGGATCTAAAGACGGTTTATGCCCAGCCGCGGAGCTTCATCGCTTCGACGACGCGCTCTACCGCCACCACATAGGCGGCCTGGCGCATGTTGATGTTGTACTTCTTCGAGGTGTCGAGGACCGCATGGTAGGCGGTGGTCATTTTTTTGTCTAAGCGTTTGTATACCTCGTCCGCCTCCCAGTAGTACATGTAGAAGTTTTGGACCATCTCGAAGTAGGAGACGGTCACGCCGCCCGCATTGCAGAGGAAGTCGGGGATGATGTGGACGCCGTTCTTGTGGAGGATCTCGTCCGCCTCCGGCGATGTGGGCCCGTTGGCGAGTTCGGCGACGATCTTCGTCCGGATCCGCGGTGCGTTCTCCTCGGTGATCACGTTTTCCAGGGCCGCGGGGAAGAGGATATCCACGTCTAATTCAAGGATTTCCGCATCGCTGATCGCCCTGGCGCCGGGGAAATTGCAAACCGTGGAGGTCTTCGCCTTGTGTTTTCCGACGGCCACCGCATCAAGTCCGCCGTCGCACAGGACGCACCCCTTCGAGTCGCTGACGGCGACGATCTTGGCGCCGAACATCGACTGGGCGAGGCATGCCGCATGATAGCCGGCGTTTCCGAAACCCTGGACGGCGATTGTGGCTTTGGAGAGATCTATTCCCAGTTCCTTCGCTGCCTCGCGGACCGTGAAGAGCCCGCCGCGGGCGGTCGCGTCGCCGCGGCCCTGAGAACCGCCGATGGCAAGTGGCTTTCCGGTGAGAAGGCCAAACTGGTTCTTCCCGGAAAGCTTCGAATACTCGTCCATCATCTAGGCCATGATCTGCGGGTTGGTGTAAACATCCGGCGCCGGCACATCCTTCTCGGGGCCGATGATCCGTGCGACCTGATCGATGTAGGCCCGGCTTAGCCGTTCCAACTCGCCCTGGGACATTGCCTTGGGGTTGCAGATTACGCCGCCCTTCCCGCCGCCCAGGGGCAGGTCGAGGAGCGAACACTTCCAGGTCATCTAGACGGCCAGCGCGCGGACGGTGTCGATGGTCTCGTCGGGATGGAAACGGATTCCCCCCTTGCAGGGCCCCTTGGCGTCGTTGTACTGGATGCGGAATCCCTGGAACACCTTCAAGGAGCCGTCGTCCATGCGGACCGGAATCGAAACGTGGAGTTCGCGCGAAGGCACCCTGAGGATCGCCTGAACGCCGGGATCCAGATGGAGAATCTTTGCGCACTGGTCGAGCTGTTTCTGTGCTGTTGCAAACGGATTAACTTTGGCCATAAATATTTCCTCTCTTTCTATAGTGTTGATGGTGAATGTAACTATCCCTATTGCTTCTTGCAGAGTTCCCAGAAATTCTGCAGTTCCTGATAATCCATGACGGTGGACATGGCGCGGTTCTCCACGTCAATCCCCGTCTCTTGAGCGCAGGCGACGGGATTCAGCCCGCCGTAGAGGATCATGCCGACCCGGTTCATATCGACCGGGATCTGGCAGATCGGCTCGCCGATCTCGCCTATGGAGAGGACGCCGCCGATCCCCGCGTTTTTGAGTTTCACGATCATCTCATCGACCAGCTTCAGCGCCGGAACCGGAATCTCCCGGAAGTTGGCCAGGATCTTCCCCTCGCCCTTTTCTGCTGCCTGACGGACGGAGGTCATCCGCCCCCGGATGAACACCTCCGAGGGATCGAGGGACGATCCGGAATACTGGATCAGTTCGATGAAGCGGAGCGGCTGTCCGTTCCGGACCTGGAGGATGCCGCCGAATCTGGAATCCATCGGGATGCCGCTCTTGAGGAGAATGCCGTTCACGACGATGCTGCAGACCGTGGCGAAACCGATATATCCCGCCGGGACCGTCACCTCGCCGAGCCGGGCGCCCTCTTCGGCGCAGGCGACCAGTTCGCTGACATGGATGCCGGCGCTGAAGGCGGGCTTCATGAGTTCAAGCGCCTTTTTGAAAACTCTTTTGGGGATAAAGGAGACATTGACGGGAGTGAGCCCCTGCCGCCGGTCCAGATCGAGCGATGTTCGGTAGGCCAGGATCTCAATGCGGGAAATGGCGAAGCCGATCTTGTCGCGGACCCGCGCGTGGGCGATCTCATCGATTCCCTGCTCCGTGACGGTCCGGCCGTCATGCCGGCCGATGAGGCGGGTCAGCCCCCGTTCGTCCATCATCTTGAGGTGGTAGCGCACCCCCCGCTCGCTCAGGGTCACCCCGTGATCCTGCATGCGCCGGGAAATGAGACGTGCGCCAACCGGTTCCGGCGACTCATGGAGGATCCGGAGGATCAGGA
>MNZQ01000018.1 GCA_001873745.1 Syntrophaceae bacterium CG2_30_58_14 | reverse complement strand
ACACAGCTCCATCGCCGAGCATGCCGTCTTCAATCTCGATGTTCTCAAGGTCTCCCGCCTCCTGGTCGAGGAGATCGAAAGGTTCCGCCTCGCCTCCTATACCGAAAAATCCCAGCGCTACGTGCTGCTGGCCGACGATTTCGTCATTCCCCAGGAGGTCCGGGAGGCCGGCATGGAGGAGAACTTCACCGCGGCTATCCGGCTGCAAAACGGCTTCTACCATAAGCTCTATGAAAAACTCCTCCCGTATGTCCTGGACAGGAACCCCGAACTTGCCGCCGACCCGGCAAACCGTTCGCTCCTCGAAGGGTGGGCCAAAGAAGACGCCCGTTACTGCCTTTCGCTCGCCACGGAGACGCAGCTCGGGATGACCGCGAACGCGCGGAACATCGAGATGATGATCCGCCGCCTCGCCGCATCCCCCCTCGCCGAGGCGCGCGAATACAGCCGCCGACTCTATGACGCGGTGAAGGGGATCGCTCCGTCGCTCGTCCGCTACACGGAACCCACCCCGTACGACCGCGAGACGCGGGAGGCGATCCGGTCCCTGGCGGACGAAATCGTCTCAAAAATGTTAGCAGTTTCACCCGACGTCACAGAGGGAGAGGGAATCGTCCCCCCGGCTTTAGCCGGCGCCGAAACGACGGATGGCCTCGTCCGCCTGCAAGACGCGACGCCGGCGGCGGACGACAAGATCGCGGCGGCGCTCCTCCACGGCGCATCGCACCTTCCATTTGCGGGATGTCTGGAGATCGCGACTCGGATGGAGATCGAAGAGAAGCGGAGGCTGATCCGAACCGCTCTCCGGCGGATGAAGGCCTACGACGCCGCCCCGCGGGCGTTCGAGCACGTCGGGCTGACGTTCGAGCTTGTCGTCAGCGCGACCTGCTTCGCCCAGGTGAAACGCCACCGGATGGCCACGATCACCGTCCAGGACTACGACCCGGCGCTCGGCGTCACGATCCCGCCTTCGGTCGCGGCGGTCGGGATGGAGGCCCCCTTCCGGGAGATTTGCGCCCGGACCGAGGAGACCTGGGAGCAGCTCCGCCGGAGGGCGCCCGCGGCGGCCGCCTACATCCTGACGAATGCACACCGGCGTCGGGTCATGATTCGGGTCAGCGCCCGCGAGCTGTACCACCTTGCCCGCGTCCGGGCGGACGGCCACGCCCAATGGGATATCCGGGAAATGGCCGCGCGGATGGTGGGGCAGGGGCGGGAGGCGATGCCAATCACGCTCATGCTCGCGGCGGGAAAGGACCGCTTCGACGCCCTCTACGCCCGAATCTTCGCCGGCGAGGAATGATCCCCGATGATGGATCCCCCCTCCCGCAAAGAGACAGACCGCAACAACTACCCGCCGGTGACCGGGATCAGTCGCGACGAGCACATCGGCATGGTCCGGGAGATCTTCACGACGGTCCCCGGGCGGTACGACTTCCTGAACCACGTCCTGAGTCTCCGTCGCGACGTCGCATGGCGCCGCTTCGCCGTCCGGAAGATGCGCTTCTTCGACACTTTCCACCTTCTCGACGTGGCGACCGGCACGGCGGATCTGGCCATCGAGGCCGCCCGCAGGCATCCGGCGATCCGGGTGACGGGGATCGATTTCATCCCCGAGATGCTCGCCCCGGGACGGGAAAAGGTCGCGCGGCGCGGCCTTGCCGGACGCATCCGGCTTCTCCAGGCGGACGCGCTGGGGCTTCCGTTCCCCGATGCGAGTTTTGACGCCGTGGGGATCGCCTTCGGCATCCGGAACATCCCGGACCGCCTTGCCGCCCTGCGGGAGATGCGGCGGGTCCTCGTCCCCGGCGGCCGTGTCTATGTCCTCGAGATGAACGCCCCAAAAAACCGGCTCTGGCGCGGGTTTTTCGCCCCCTATCTGAACCGCGTCCTTCCCCACATTGCGCGTCTCTTTTCGCAGAACCCCGCCGCCTACCTCTACTTGGTTGACTCCATCACCCATTTTCCACCGCCCCCGGCCTTCCTCGCCATAATGGAAGAGGCCGGTTTCAGCAATCGGGAGCGGTATTCCCTGACCCTCGGCATCACCTCCCTCTACATCGGCCAAAGGTCGGAAAATGGAGGCCTCGTAAAAGTCCCCCAAACGGTCATACCGGCGAATCCCGGATCGAGGTCCGGGACAGGCGCCGGTATCCAGAGCTACTTGACAACACAGGATTCCGGGTCAAGCCCGGAATGACAAAAGAGGCAAATTGCGACTTTTTACGAAGTCGTCAAAAATGGAGGCATCGGGGATTCCGCATCAACGGAAACGCGACGTGAGAAAGCAAAGGACCAATCGGATAACCGGTTGCAACCGCGTCAGGAGATTCTGAAATGTTCGATATCATTGCAGACATATTCCGGGCGCTGATCACCGGCGCGGTCTTCTTTTACCTGCGGGCGATGCGGGGAAAGGAACCCCCGCGCCTCCGCAAGGCATGGATCTTCTTTCTCATCGGCTTCGGCCTTCTCTTCCTCGCAGGGCTGCTCAACGTCGCCGACAATTTTCCTTCTCTGAGCAAATAGATCATTATCGGCCGAATCCGCTACGCAGACTTTCTGGAGCAGATCATCGGCTACATCTTCGGGCTTCTGTTTCTGGGTATCGGATTCTGGCGCTGGATCCCCGCCATCATCGCCCTCCGGGCGGAGGAGATCGTCCTGCGCAGGTCACAAGAGGAACTGAAGCGGGAGGTCGCCGAATTGACGGCGGAGAGGAACAAGCTCAAAACGATCATCGAATGCGAACACGCCAAGCGGGACGCCTCCTTTTCCCGGCCTGAAACGGAATAACCCCCATGCCCAGCATGGGCACAACGAAGCATGAAAATGCGACCTTAAATTATTGAAATCATTGCATCCAACTTCTCTCCCCTTCAAGGGGAGGGTAAGGGTGGGGATGGGTCGCCCAGCCATTTTCATCCCCCTTTGTGACGGCAGGCCGTCATGGGCGTTTCATATAAAGGCTTCTCCGTCAGTCGATCTCGACCGGGGTCGCCTGATCCCGATCGAAAATACGATCACAAATCGTCCTCATCGTCAGGTAGATCATCAACCATCGACATGGCTTCGTAAGCCGCCTCGACGATATCCTCATCGTCGGAATCGGTCAATTCGATCAGGATTGCCGCCGCTTCTTTCGGGCGGATGCCGGCCAATGCCTCGATTGCGGCAAGTCGCAGGGCTTTGTCCGTTTTCTTCGCGGCGACCAGCCTGGTGATGTGCGACCACGCGGCATCGACTTCCCAGTTCCCGGCAGCGCAAACGGCTTCATAGTGAATGTCCTTGTTGTGGCTTTCCAGCGCCTCGATAATCTGCTCGTCGAACCCTCGCACATAACGCATGCAAAAGACTGCGGTAAGCCTCCAGAACTCGTCGCCGCTGGAATAGGCGGCGCGGATTACATCCCGGTGCCAGTCCTGCGGCGCGCGCACCGAAGCCTCGATGGCCCGCCGCCGCACATCCTTCGGAGTGGCGGCGTCCATGTAGAGTTTGCGAAGCGTCTTCTGGATTTTTTGAAATGTCTCTGCGGAAATCTCAATGTCGTCGGGCTCCTCGATCCCTTCGGCTATTTCGAACTCGTCCGTATCGACGGATTCGAGGACCGGCCCCAGAGAGATCGCCGCCTGTTCGCGCAGCTTCTCCGGCGCCGTATCGCTGCACGCGATCGAAAGTAATACTTCCGCGAGCTTATCGTTCATGACGATCAGGTCGCCTGCCAGTTCGGCTGCAATCAACCGCTCGGATTCATCGGCGTGATCGCCCATACGATGTACTTTCCTCACCGCAAGCGATGTGATCATTTTTTGGAGCGTTGACGATTTTTCTGAACCTGGAAGCATAAATAGCATACTATAGTCTGTGGATTTATAATCTTCATTCGATCATGATTAATTTGTGAAGGAATCCCATACGCAAGACATGGAAGGAATTTCCCTGGAGGAGGCGTTTGGCTTGGTATTGCGCCGGCTTCGTCAGGGACGAGGATTGTCCCAAGAGGCCCTCGGCTTTGAAAGCGGCATCACCGAACCTACATCAGTCTCCTTGAACGGGGCCGGAAGAGCCCCACGTTGCAGACCTTCTTCAACCTGTCCGGGGCACTGAAGATCGATCCCGCGGAACTGATCCGGCAGGTTGAGGTCCAGTCCCATGAACGCCCCAGTGCGTCGATCATGCCGGTGAATAAGCCATGAAGATTGTTCAAATCGAACGGATCATCGACGCGGGAACCTTTTCTCAGACCGTTTCGGCGTTCACCTCTGCCTCCTCATTCATCCACGAAATCCTCCGATTTGTGCGGGCTAAGATTTTCATCCTGGAGCCGTTCGATGATGACTTCACAGCTTTCCAGATCCATCCCGATCCAATGGCAGCCGAGTCGCTCGCAGACATCATAGGTCGTCCCGCTGCCGCCAAAGGGATCGAGGACCAGATCGCATTCGCGGGTGGACATCAGAACGACTCGTTCCAGGATTTTTGTGGACAACTGGTTCAAGGTCCTTTTTCGGCTCTTGAACTTCCAGTGCCGGACGGGAGTGATATCATTCCACACATCCGTCAACGTGACCCCGTTCGGATTCATCGCCCCCCTGTGACCGCCGTAGTCCTTGATCTCGCGTCCGCAGTGACGGCAGGTCTCGATGGGGGTGCGGATTCGGCAGAAGGTGTTGGCCTTCCCTTTGGTGAAATAAAGCAGGCCGTAATGGGACGGATAGAGCCTGCCGGAAATCGGCAAGGAGAGTTTGATGTTGACCGCAATCCAGTGACGAAACGTCATCCCGCCTTCCGCCAGATGAGCGCCCAGAAGGATGTTCCATTTCGGCAGGTTGTAAACAAACAGGGCGCCGCCCGGTTTCAGAACTCGCACGCATTGGTCGAGCCATTTCCGGCACCAGGCTATGTAATCTTCTTCCGAACGGCGATCATCAACCCGGCTCCCATATTCCTTCGCCAGATTGAAGGGCGGATCGGCAAAGACGGTATCGACGACGCCATCTTGAATACAGGGAAGGATTTTGAGACAATCGGCTTCATACAGGGCGCCGTAACGACTTGAAAAAACAAGATGATGTTCTGCGCCTGGATCTACCAAATCGGTCGGCGTCCAGAACGCGTTTTTCTCGAGCAACGGTAAAGCCATAAGAGTGGTCACCCTCAAAAAGGATTGTTTTCGCAAAAAACTTTATCGGAAGAGGTAATTGCAAAAGTCGAAATTAAGCTGAATTTGCAGTTGCCGGGTAATGAAGCACGGGAATGACCCTAACCCGATTTCAATATCAAGCAGAGGGTGAAAGTCAACTTACGTACCG
>MNZQ01000113.1 GCA_001873745.1 Syntrophaceae bacterium CG2_30_58_14 | reverse complement strand
ATCATGGGTGCCCGATAAGAGCAATCGGGCATGACAAAGCGTTTTGCAATTACCTCAACAGAAAATAATAAAATAACAGGAGGAGACCATGACAAATCTTTTCGAGGAAACCCGGCTCAATGGGATGGCGCTGGCAAACCGGTTCGTACGGTCGGCCACATGGGAGGGGATGGCCGGCGATGACGGCAGCGCCACACCCAGACTAATGGATTGTATGGTCGCTCTCGCCCGCGGCGGCGTTGGACTGATCATCTCGAGCCACGCCTATGTTCACAGAAACGGACAGGCCGGGCCCCGGCAATTAGCGGTTTGCAGTGACGATCTGCTCCCAGGCCTGACCGCCATGGCCGATGCGGTTCATCAAAACAACGGCAAAATGGTACTGCAACTGGCCCACGCCGGCTTTTTTGCCGATGCCCGCCTAACCGGACACCCTCCGTTTGCGGTTTCCAACATCGAAGGGATCGCCAAAGCTCCCCGCACGGAGCTGACCGAAAAGGAGATCGGGCAGATCGTCCTTGCCTTCGCCGAAGCGGCGACGAGGGCGAAGAAGGCCGGTTTTGACGGCGTCCAGATCCATTCGGCCCACGGGTATCTGCTGAGCCAGTTCCTTTCGCCGGCCTTCAACCGCCGCACGGATGCGTACGGGGGAAGCATCGAAAACCGGGCCAGGGCGCTGATGGATGTGCTCCGGGCCGTCCGGAGCGCTGTGGGGCCGGACTACCCGGTGCTGGTCAAGATGAACGGCCGCGATGATATCGATAACGGCCTCAGCCTTGAAGATTCCCTCCTGGTGGGGAGGATGCTGGCCCAGGGCGGGATCGACGCCATCGAACTGAGCGGCGGGTTCTTGACCGGCGGCAAACTCAGCCCCAGCCGAACGAGGATCGATTCCGAAGAGAAGGAGGCCTATTTCCGGCAGGAGGCGAAGGCCATGCGAGAGCAGGCAGGCGTTCCGCTGATTCTGGTCGGGGGAAATCGCTCGTTTCGGATGGCCGACGGCATCGTTTCCGACGGCATCGCTGATTATATTTCCATGTGCCGCCCGCTGATCCGGGAGCCCGGTCTGATCAACCGCTGGAAATCGGGGAACCTTGCCAAATCCGCCTGTATTTCGGACAACCAGTGCTTCGGTCCGGCCATGGCCGGGGAAGGAATCTACTGCGTAACGGAGAAAAAGGAAAAGGAAAAGGCATAGGGGCTTTGGCGCCCCGATGCCCGAAATGAACGACCCCGCCGCAGGCAGCGGGATATCTCCGGGAGTTATATTTCATTCGCCGCAAGCGGCGGGGAATTTACCCTAAGAGATCAAAAAACCGATCAAAAACTTCTCAGGAGGCGAAGCCCTCGTCGGCGATCTCCATCATGGAGAGGTCCCCGCTTTTGATGGCCTTTGCGGCCGCATCCACCTCGGGCAGCACGTGCTTGATGAAATACCGGGCGGTCGCCAGCTTCCCTTCGTAGAAGGCTTTGTCCGCGCCTCCGCCGTCCGGGGCGCCCAACTTCTCCTTCGCCACACCCGCCTCCCAGAGGAGGAGCCACGCCGTGACGACCTGCCCCATCAGCATCAGGAAGGGGTAGGCGTTGGATACGGGAATCAGGAATTTCCCCGCCTTCCCGCTTGCGGCAAAGAGCATCGCCGTCTCCGCCAGCGTGTTCACCGAGGCCTGGACGTCGGGGGCCAGATCGGGCAGGGCCGGCTGATATTTGGCGATCGTCGCCCCCATCTCGCCCAAGAGGTTCATGAAGTACATCCCCTTCTTGAGCCCGAGCTTCCGCCCGACCAGGTCGAGGGCCTGGATGCCGTTCGCCCCCTCGTAGATCGAGGCGATCTTTTCGTCGCGGAGGAACTGCTCCACCGGGTAGTCGGCGCAGTAGCCGTAGCCGCCGTAAACCTGGATCGCCGTCTCCGTCACCCGGAATCCCATGTCGGAGCAGTAGGCCTTGCAGATCGGGGTGAGGACCTCCAGGAAACCGTTGTATTTCTCCTTGGCCGCCTCGTCGTCGGTTGCCTCGCTGCGGTCCGCGCAGAGGGCGGCGAAGTAGAGCAGCGCCCGGAACCCCTCGGTATGGGCCTTCATCCAGATCAGCATCCGCCTTACATCGGGGTGCTGAATGATCGGCACCCGCGGGGCCGCGGGGTTTTTCATCTCCGCAAGCGACGACCCCTGGAGGCGTTCCTTCGCGTACTGAAGGGCGTGGAGGTAGGCGATGGAGCTGCCGGCGAGGGACTGGATCCCGATGCCGATCCGGGCGCCATTCATCATCTGGAACATGATCTTCATCCCCTGGCGCTCCTCGCCCAGAAGCTCCGCAAGGCACTCCCCGTTGTCTCCCAGGTTGATCATGCAGGTCGCCGAACCGTGGATCCCCATCTTCTCTTCGATCTTTCCGATCGCGTAGTCGTTCCGCTTTCCCAGCGTCCCGTCGTCGTTGACGAGAAACTTGGGGACGAGGAAGATCGAGATACCGCCCGTCCCCGGGGGGTCCCCCTCGATCCGGGCGAGGACGGGATGGATGATGTTCTCCATGATGTCGCTGTCCCCCGAGGTGATGAAAATCTTTGTCCCCTGGAGGCGGAACGTCCCGTCCGCCTGGCAGATCGCCTTCGTCTTGAGATTCCCCACGTCGGTGCCGGCGCCCGGTTCGGTCAGGGCCATCGTTCCGCCCCAAACGGCCTCGTGCATCTTTGGCAGGTACCGCTTTTTTTGCGCCTCCGTTCCGTAAGTTTCAATCAGGTGGGCGGCCCCTTCGGTCAGGGAGAAGTAGCTGACGAAGGCGCTGTTGTGGCTGAACCACTCCTTGGCCGCCACGGAGACCACCAGCGGAAAACCCTGGCCGCCGTCTTCGGCGGCGACGTTCATCGTTGACCAGCCCCCCTCCCGATAGATCTGGGCGCAGCGGTGGTAGCACTTGGGGATATGGACGTTCCCCCCCTCCAGACGGCACCCCTCCCGGTCCCCCTCGGCGAGGGTCGGGAAAATGGCGGTTGTGGCGAACTTCTGGGCCTCATTCAGAGCCATGTCGAACATGTCCCGCGAGAAGTCCGCGTAGAGCGGCGCCTTGCAGAGCTCCTCGACATCGAGCATTTCATAAAGCACGAATTTTTGATCCCGCGGATCGATGATCAAATTGGCCATCAGTAAATCTCCTTTCAACGGTGAAGCCTAACGGTTTCTTAAAAAATCAAGCCTGACTGGCCTTGACGGCCTCCAGCAGCGCCTTTTGGTCAACCGGAGGCGGCAACACCCCGGCCCTCTCGACGAGGGCGATCGCCTCGAAGGCGCAGCCGGTCGCGCAGACGCCGCAGCCGATGCAGCGGTCCAGATTCAACGCCCATTCGTCCCCGTCGGTCATGGAGAGCGCTTTGGCAGGACAGCGATCGATGCAGCTCCCGCATGCGGTGCAGAGATCGCTGTTGTGCGCGGGTTTGAAACCGGAGTTCAGGATCACGCCCGGCTTCGGTTGCGCGAGGGCGGTCTTGAGGATCATGGAGTGACAGGCGCAGCAGTTGCAGAGGAAGTCGATATCCTGTCGGTTGATGGATGCATGGACCAGACCAGCCTCTTCCGACTTTTTCAGGATCGCGAACGCCTCCTCCTTGGTAATTGGTCGGCCCATTTTCCGATCGATGACGAACTGGGCCCCCATGCCGAACTGCATGCAGACCTCATCGGGGTTCCCGCAATCGTCGGTTTCGTCCAACAGTTTGGCCTCGTGACGGCAGAAACAGGTGGAGACGGCCAGGGGGTGGTATTTTTCGATATAGGTCGCCACCTGATGGTAGGTGTGGATGACATTGTCGTTCTGAATCTTTTCGTCCACCGGGATCACCCGGGTCGTGGGGTAGGCGATCTTCACCGGCCCTTGACCGGCATCCACGGCGGTCTTGTAGGCGTGGATCAGCCCGGCGATCTTCTTGTCCCGTTCCGTGCTGGTTCCTCTCATGAACTGGAATTCAAAGATCCCCGGAACGAAGGTCGGCGCGCCGTAAAAGGTCATCCCCCCCATGGAACCGGCGGTGCAGAGGCCCTTGTCGGCCATCCCCTCCAGAATGGGGGTCACCTCCTTTACCTCTTTCCCCAATGCCTTTGCGATCTCTTCGGCCGGGTGATGTCCTTTCGGGATGGCATTGTAGGCTTCCGCCTCTTCCTTGGTAAAAAGTTCTTCAACCAGGGCGTAAAATTCCGGAATATCCTTTCCCGGATACCTTCCCCGCCGTTTGGCCAGGGTTTCGCACAGTTCACGGTAAACTCTTTCCGACATCTTCGTTCCCTCCTTTTCTGACGGCCGCGTAAAAAATCGTCATACCCGCGAAATCGGGTATCCAGTCTCTCCGGGACATCTTGAAAAGGCTGGATTCCCGCCTGCGCGGGAATGACAGAAAATGGGGGTTCCAGCCTTTTTACGAAGACGTCTTTTCTGATGCGCCCACATTACTTTTTCGGATGACGCGGGTCGGTCACCCCCTCGGTCGGCCGTCCGAAAGAGGCCGTGTCCAGCCCCTTGAGGGGATGTTTCTTCGCGTACATCCCCTTGAGTTTTCGGGCGCGCACCTCCGGATAGAAGGTGTTGATCGCCGCCTGGCTCCGATCCAGCACAACCTCTTCGATTGCGTAGTCGGCCGAACCGAGGCCGTTGGCCACGCCGCCGTAGATCTGGGCCTCGATGTCCTTTCCCTTGATGAGATTGAGCTTCTTCGCGCCCGCCTCCAGCGCGCCGAACTCCTCCGCCTCGGAATTGAGCAGGCCGGGAGCGGCGTTCATCATGTCGATGCAGGCCTTGTCCACCGCCACCGGGTCGTAGGAGGCCAGGATCCCGAGACCGTTGACGATCGGGGTGTCGGTCCAGCCGTAGCAGTCGCAGCTCGGGGAGATGTCCATCGCGAAATTGAGGAAGAAGGCCTTCCCCTCTTCCTTGGTCATCATCGCGGCGAGCGCCGAATCGGCAATGCGGCGTCCGAGGGTGGGCAGGTGGTCGAAGCGTTGGATCGCTTTGAATCCCGCCATGTTGACGCAGAGGTTGGCGCAGGCGAAACAGTAAACGCAGCTCTCCAGGTCCACCTCCAGCCCCTGATCCGTCACCTGGATCGACCCTTCGGGGCAGCAGTCTTCGCAGACCTGCCACCATTCGCAACGGCGGCCCGGACAGAGCTTGGCGTCGATCACGGGTTTGTCGCCGGCCAGGGCGCCGTGCAGGTTCAT
>MNZQ01000080.1 GCA_001873745.1 Syntrophaceae bacterium CG2_30_58_14 | reverse complement strand
TCCGCTTTCCTACGAGGAGACGATGAACTGGTTCTACGAAGAGGAGCAGAGCTGCGCGATCCAGCTCAAGGCAACCTGCGCCCCCCACTACTACCGAATCTTCCACCAGCGACAGAAGGAGCGGGGCGTCGCGCCGGCCGTCAAGCATGGGCCGGCGGGACCCGGAAGCCATCCCCTCCACACGATGACGCGCGGCTGCATGGGGGGGATCTCCTTCTGCTTCATCTCCCACCGGGGACAGATCCAGCCCTGCGGATACCTGGAGCTCGACTGTGGCCGGCTCACCGAAAAGGGTTTTCCCGAGATCTGGGAGGGATCGACCATCTTCCGGGATCTCCGGAATCTCGGCCTCTACAAGGGGAAGTGCGGTGACTGTGAATTCATCAAAGTGTGCGGCGGCTGCCGGGCGCGCGCCTACGAGACGACCGGAGATTACCTCGCCGAGGAGCCGTTCTGCATTTATGAACCGGGAAAGGCAAAGCAGCAATAGGGGAGAGGTAGACTAATTCCGCCCGCATCTGCTTGGGGGAGAATGAGAACTGGCAGGAGGCGGGATTTTCCCCTCCGGTGATTCACAATAACAAACCCCGGTACTGGTTCACTCTGGAATTGGAGCTGAAAAAACCTGCCGTTGCGGGAGACGTGCTGGGAGAGAAAGTCGGTGATAAAGTCGGTGATCGCTTGACTGAAAATCAGGCAAATATTTTGAATTTATTAAAGAACAATCCTCAAATATCGGCAAAAACAACTTCTGAATGAAAGATGAGAAGGAATGACAGATCCCTTTTGTGCATTCAAAATGAAAGTCTGGAAAAAAGTCGGGAGATGCGCTATAAACCCAAACCTGATGTTGTGGCAATGGGATCAGAGGTCCGCAGCCTTTACCATGTAACACATTACATCGATCTTCCAAAGGCCGGGATTCAGGCCATTGCCCATCACGACGACCAGCATATCGAAAACGACGGGGTAATCGCTAACAGGGTGGTTTATCATCCGTGGTCGTCGCCATCAGTTGGCTCTTGATTCATTGCCGCTTTCTTTCCGGGGAGATCATTTCGCATGGACGTTTTCGGCATTCGCAACCGTCTGATCAATGATTACGCCTCATACATCCGAAGTTTCATCCACCTCCGGGACCCGATCATCAGTGAAAAGGTCTATGAAAGCCTGACAGAAGGTTTGCTATGGCCCGATCCTCTGATTCAGCTTAACCCGGCTTTTGAACCTGGCGAATGGATCGAGGGGCTTGTTGCCGGCGGCGTCCTTCACCCTGAATGTGGAAAAATCTTCCGCATCAAGCCTGAAAAATCTGATGAAGGCAGCCCGCTCCGACTGCACCGACATCAGGCCGATGCCATCCGAGCGGCAAAATCCGGCGCCAACTATGTCCTGACAACAGGTACCGGTTCCGGAAAAAGCCTGGCCTACATCGTTCCCATCGTTGATCATGTTCTCCGAAACGGCAAGGGCAGAGGCATTCAGGCCATCGTCGTCTATCCGATGAATGCCCTGTGCAACAGCCAGTATGGCGAGCTTGAGAAGTTTCTCTGTCACGGCTACCCCGCAGGACATGAACCGGTGCGGTTCGCTAAATACACCGGCCAGGAAAGTGATGAGCAGAAGCAGGAAATCATCGCTAATCCGCCGGACATTATCCTGACCAATTATGTGATGCTGGAGCTGATACTCACCCGTCCGGAGGAAAACAAGTCTCTGGTACGCGCGGCTCAAAGACTGAAGTTTCTTGTGCTGGACGAGCTCCATACCTATCGTGGCCGCCAGGGAGCCGATGTGGCCCTGCTCGTCCGCCGCGTCCGCAACGCCTGCAAGACCGAACATTTGCAGTGCGTCGGAACCTCCGCAACGATGGCCGGTCCCGGCTCATACGACGATCAACGGCAAGAAGTGGCCTGGGTGGCTCAGAAGCTCTTCGGTGCTCCGGTCACCCCCGAAGGTGTGATCGGTGAAACGCTGAAGCGTTCGACGCCGGAGATCGGTTTAACCGATCCGATCTTCCTGAAGAATCTGCGGGACAGGGTCGCCGATCCCGACCGGCATCCCTCGGACGATCACGAAAGTTTCATTCGGGACCCCCTGTGCATCTGGATTGAAAATACCTTTGGAATCACCTCGGAAAAGGAATCCGGCCGACTGATCCGATCCAAGCCGCGGGCGATCAGCGGCGAGGAAGGGGCAGCCGGGGAATTGAGCAAGTTGATCGATGTGCCGGAGAAGCGCTGTGAAGAGGCCATCCAGGAGGGTCTTCTTGCCGGTTATCTGTGCAAGAACCCCGACACGGGATTTCCCTGCTTTGCCTTCCGGCTGCATCAGTTCATCAGCCGGGGCGGAAATGTTTACGCCTCGCTGGATGAATCGGCTTCACGCTATATCACCGTCCATGGGCAGCAATTCGTTCCGGGCGACCGCTCCCATGTTCTGTTGCCTCTGGTTTTCTGCCGCGAATGCGGACAGGAATATTACTGTGTTCGGAGCTCGACCCATCAAGAGACCAACAAACGTCTCTTTTCCGGCCGGGAGCTGCCGGAGCAGCTTCATGATGAGGAGAGCGAAGCGGGATTCCTCTATCGGAATGAAGAAAAACCGTGGAGCGACGAGCCCAAGGACATCATCGAGAATCTCCCAGTGGACTGGCTTGAAGAAACAGGAACCGGGCTGCGGATCAGAAAGGATCGACGACAACACCTCCCGCAGGCTGTCGTCATCGACGCGGAAGGCTGCGAATCGGAAGAGGGACAAACCTACCATTACCTGAAGGCCCCTTTCCGGTTCTGCATGAACTGCGGTGTCTCCTATGATATGCGTCAGAGGTCGGATATCGGGAAACTGGCCTCTCTCGGAACCGAAGGCCGGAGCAGCGCAACAACCATCTTAAGCCTTTCGGCGATCAGGCACCTTAAAAAAGAAGAGACCCTCGACCTCAAGTCTAGAAAACTCCTGAGCTTTACCGACAATCGCCAAGATGCTTCTCTTCAGGCAGGGCACTTCAATGACTTTATCGAAATCGGTCTCATCCGCTCCGCCCTTTACCGGGCTGCAGCCGATGCCGGATCTGTGGGTATCAGCCATGACGAACTGACGCAGAGGGCCTTCACGGCGTTGGATCTGCCGAAGGAATATTACGCCACTGATCCTGGGGTCAAATTCCTCGCCGAAGAGGAGACGAAAAAGGCCCTGCGCAATGTCCTGGGATACCGGCTTTACCACGATTTGCGCCGGGGTTGGCGGGTCATGTCTCCGAATCTGGAGCAGTGCGGCCTTCTGGAAATCCGTTATGAATCGCTTGAAGAGCTCTGCCGGGCGGTGGCGGAGTGGCAAGGCTGTCACCCCGCCCTGGTCGGCGCCACCCCGGAGACGCGCTTCGCCGTTGCGAAAGTCCTTCTGGATTTCATGCGGCGCTCCCTGGCCATCAAGGTGGATTATCTGGATATCCAGTTTCAGGAAAGGATTCAGCAGCAGAGCAACCAGCGGCTGAAAGCCCCGTGGGCGATCGATGAGAAGGAAACCATGGTCAGCGCAGCCGTCATTTATCCGCGGGGCAGGATCAGGGAAGACTTTCGCGGGAATATCTATCTCTCCTCGCGAAGCGGCTATGGACAGTACCTGAGAAGGCGCGAAACGTTTCCCGTCTTCACACCCAAACTCGGCACGGAAGACGCGGCCGTCATCCTGAGGCAGCTTCTCCAGGTCCTCCGGGTGGCGGGATTGGTGGAAGAGGTTGCCCCTCCCGAGCATGATGATGACGCCCCTGGCTATCAGCTTCCCGGGGCCGCCCTCCGCTGGGTCGCCGGCGATGGGACCAAGCCCTTCCACGATGCGATCCGCATGCCCAGCGCTTCGGAAGCGGGCGGGCGGACAAACCGGTTCTTCCTCGAATTCTACCGGGACATCGCCTATGAGGGCAAGGGGCTTGAAGCCCGTGAACACACCGCACAGGTCGATAACGAAACCCGGCAACAGCGCGAGGCCGCCTTCAAGGAGGGGAAACTCCCCATCCTGTACTGCTCGCCGACCATGGAACTGGGCGTGGACATCGCCACGCTCAACGCCGTCAACATGCGCAATGTGCCCCCCACCCCGGCCAACTATGCACAGCGGAGCGGTCGGGCCGGGCGGAGCGGTCGGGCCGGGCGGAGCGGTCAGCCGGCGCTGGTTGTTACCTATTGCACGACCGGCAGTCCCCACGATCAGTACTTCTTCAAGCGTCCGGAGCTGATGGTTGCCGGCGCCGTCGTCCCCCCGCGGCTGGAACTTGCCAACGAAGACCTCGTCAGAGCCCATGTCCATGCAGTTTGGCTCGCGGAGACCGGGCAATCCCTCGGCAAGTCGCTGAAGGACATTCTGAATCTTATTGGCGAATCCCCATCCCTTGATCTGCAACCCCATGTCCATGATTCTCTTGAAGACGAAAAGGCAAAGGCAAGGGCGCTGACGCGGGCGAGAGATATTCTGAGCACAATCAGCGATGATCTCAAGGAAGCGGACTGGTACAGTGAAGGATGGTTGGGCGAGGTCTTCAAAAAGATCCATCTGAATTTTGAACAGGCCTGTGAGCGGTGGCGGGGTCTTTACCGCGCCGCCTTGAAGCAGAGGGAAATCCAGAACCGGATTATCGGCGACGCGTCGCGGAGCCCGTCCGACAAGGCGGAAGCCAAGCGCCTGCGGCGGGAGGCGGAGGCCCAACTGGACCTGCTGATCGAATCGGACAAGGTCATGCAGTCCGACTTCTACAGCTACCGTTATTTCGCCAGCGAAGGCTTTCTGCCGGGCTATAATTTTCCCCGTCTGCCCCTTTCCGCCTATATCCCGGGCCGGCGAGAACGACAGGACCATTTCCTCTCCCGTCCGAGATTCCTGGCCATCTCCGAATTCGGTCCGCGGAACATCATCTATCACGAAGGCTCCCGCTATGTGATCAATCGGGTCATCATGCCTGTGGGCGATGACGACGTCAAAACCGCCTCGGCCAAACTATGTCCGCAGTGCGGATACCTGCACGATATCTGGGGAGACACAGCCGGCGCAGACCTCTGCGAATACTGCAACACCCTCCTGGAGAAGCCGCTGGAGCAGCTTTTCCGGATTCAAAATGTCTCAACAAAAAGAAAAGACCGCATCAACTGCGATGAAGAGGAAAGACAGCGGCAGGGTTATGAGATCAAAACGGGGGTCCGTTTTGCCGACCATGAGGGCCGACCTTCGTACCGGCGATCTACAGTGGAACACCCCGGAG